>JAFGUH010000058.1 GCA_016938615.1 Halothiobacillaceae bacterium
ACCTTGCTGGTGCCGATGTCGAGTCCGACAACGAATTCCCGCTCTCCTTTTCTCAACGCGCTCATGCTGTGTTTCTGCCCTTGATTGCCATGATTTCCGATTGGTTCTGGCTCCGAAACGTCCTTGTCATTCGTCTTCTTTTTTTGTCTGATCGGTGGCCGACTCCTGCCAGGCCACCGCGAATCCGTTGCTGTAACGCAGATCGATGCGCTTTACCGCGCCCATCCGCCCGGCCAACGTGTCCGGGTAGACATCCAGCAACCGCTGCAGCCGCGTTTCCAGCGAATCGCGACCGGCGTGGATGACCGCGCCCGAGGCCAGCGACAGGCTCAGCGAGCCGCGGGCGCTCATCGAGACGCCGTCGAGCGTCAAACCGACCTCGTCCAGCACCGGCCGGAGACTCAGGTAGCGCTCCCAGACCGTCCACTGGCTGCCCGCCGGCCCCGCCAGCGCCGGCAGATCCAGCCCCGGTGGCCGCTCTTCTGGCCCGAAGACCACGCCTGCCTCGCTCAACAACTGTCGATCGTTCCAGGTCGCGATCGGTCGGTGCGTCGTCAGTCGCACCACGAGTCGCTCCGGCCATTGCCTCTCGATCCGTACCTCGGTCAGCCAGCGATCCGCCAGCAACCGCTGGCGCAGTGCCTTGATGTCCACCGCCCAGAGACTCTTCCCCCTGGCCGATGCCAGCGTCTCGCGCACCGTCTCGGCGGGGACGAACCGGTTGGCCCCCTCGACCTCGATCTCGGTCACAGGCGCCTGCAGCTTCAGCCAGACCCGCTGCGAGACCAGCAACAGGGCGGCGACGAACGCGGCCCAGAGCCCGATCCGCCAGACCCAGCGGGCCGCCACCCGCAGCCCGGCGACGAACGCCGACCAGCGCTCGCGCAACGTGGGCCCGCGGGGGCGCGCCTGGGAGGCTCGTCGTGTTGCCATCAATCCGCTCCATCAGCCGTCTCGCCTCCCGCGCGCGACCCGCTCGGCGTAACCAGGGTCTGTTCGAGAATTGCCCGGCACAGGCTCGGGAACTCGACTCCCACCGCCCGGGCGGCCATCGGCACCAGCGAATGGCTGGTCATGCCCGGCACCGTGTTGACCTCGATCAGCCAGTGCCCGCCCTCGGCATCACGCATGAAATCGACCCGGCCCCAGCCGCGGGCGCCGATCAATCGAAAGGCCGCCTGCGCCGTCTCGGCCATGCTCGCTTCCTCGTCGGCCGACAGGCCACAGGGAATGCGGTAGCCGGTGTCCTCGGCCTCGTACTTGGCCTGGTAGTCGTAGAAGGCGTGCTCGGCGCTGGCCTCGATACGGATCGTGGGCAGGCTGTCCTCGCCAAGGATCGCCACGGTGTATTCGCCGCCCTTGATGAACTGCTCGACCATCACCTCGCCGTGCGCCGCGGCATCACGGAAGGCGGCCTCGACGGCCTCGGGGCCATCGACCTTGCTGACCCCGACGCTCGAACCGTCGGCAGTCGGCTTGACGATCACGGGCCAGCCAAGTCGGTCGGCAGCCTCGCGGGCCGCGGCCAGGTCGTCGACCACCGCGAAGTCCGGTGTCGCGAGTCCCGCGCCGCGCCAGATGCGCTTGCACATCACCTTGTCCATCCCGATCGCCGAGGCGGCCATACCGCTGCCGGTGTAGGGCACCTCGGCGAGTTCGAGCAGTGCCTGGATCTGACCGTCCTCGCCGCCACGGCCATGCAGGGCGATGAAGACACGATCGACCCCCTCGTCGGCGATGCGCTGACCGAGGCGGGACGCGCCGACGCGATCGATATCCACGGCGATCGCGTCGATGCCCTGTGACACCAGCGCCTCGTGGACCGCCGCGCCGCTGGCGAGCGAGACCTCCCGCTCGGCGGACCAGCCGCCCATCAGGACCATCACCCGGCCGAGTGCCTGCTCGTGGCTCATGACGTCGTCCCCCAGCGTTGCAGCAGCATGCCGGGCAGACTGCCGACGTTGCCGGCGCCGAGCGTCAGCACGATGCCACCCTCGTGGACCATGTCGTCGACCACCTCGGCCACCTGGTCGGGGTCGGCGACGAACACCGGGTCGACCTGGCCCCGGGCACGGATCGCCCGGGCAAGGCTGCGCCCGTCGGCGCCGGCAATCGGCTGCTGACCAGCGGCATAGACCTCGAGCAGGATCAGCTGATCGACCTGGGAGAGCACCTCGACGAAGTCCTCGAACAGGTCGCGGGTGCGGGTATAGCGGTGCGGCTGGAAGATCAGGAGCAGCGGCTCGTCGGGCCAGGCATCGCGCACGGCCGCCAGCGTGGCAGCGACCTCGCGCGGGTGGTGGCCGTAGTCGTCGAGAAGCATGCGACGGCCGTTGTTGAAGGCGAGCGTGCCACGGCGCTCGAGGCGACGACCGACACCCTTGAAGCCGGCCAGCGCCCGGACGATCGAGCCGCCGTCGACGCCGAGATCGTGCGCCACGGTGATCGCCGCCAGGGCGTTGAGAATGTTGTGCCGCCCTGGCATCGCCAGGCGACAGTGCAGCGTCTCGCCGCCCGGCAACGTGACGTCGAACGCCGATTCGAAACCCTCGCTGTGGATATTGGTGGCGCGCACGTCGGCGGGCGCGTCGATACCGAAGGTCAGCACCTGGCGGCCGACGCGGTCGACGATGCTCATGGTGTGGTCGTCATCGGCGCACATCACCGCCAGCCCGTAGAACGGCAGGTTGTGCAGGAACTCGACGAAGTGATCCAGCAGGCGCGAGAAGTCGTTGTCGTAGGTCTCGAGATGATCGGCGTCGATATTGGTGACCACGGCGACATGCGGCTGCAGGTGCAGGAACGACGCATCCGACTCGTCGGCCTCGGCAATCAGGTATTCGCCCCGACCGAGGCGCGCGTTGGAAGCGCTCGACAGCAGCTTGCCGCCGATGACGTAGGTCGGGTCGAGCCCGGCCTCGGCCATGATCGCGGCCAGCAGCGAAGTGGTGGTGGTCTTGCCGTGCGTGCCGGCGACCGCAAGACCGATGCGGAAACGCATGATCTCGGCCAGCATCTCGGCACGCCGGACGATCGGCAGGCGATTTGCCTGCGCGGCCTGCAACTCCGGGTTGTCCGCGGCGATCGCGGTCGAGATCACCAGCACGTCGGCGTTGGCGAGATTGGTCGCGTCGTGACCGAGGAACACCTCGATGCCCAGCTCGCGCAGGTGGCGTACCGCTGGCGATTCGTTCATGTCCGACCCGGTCACGATGAAACCGAGGGTATGCAGCACCTCGGCGATGCCGCTCATGCCCGCACCACCGATGCCGACGAAGTGCAGCTTGCGCACCTTGCGCATGCGCACCTGGGCGACCGGGGCGAATTCGGCGTTTATCGGCATGCTCATGACGCCTCCCCCCGGGATGATTCCCCGCGGGATGAATTCCCCCGGGATGACCCGTCGATCAGTGATTCGCAGATCGCCATGATGCGTCCGGTACTGTCGGGCACCGCCGCCGCCCGCGCACGGCTTGCCATGTCCTGCAACACGCCGCGATCGCCCAGCAAGGGGCCCAGCAGGGCCACGAGCCGGTCGACGTCGGCCTCGCGCTGGATCAGCAGCCGGGCAGCGCCCTGGTCGACCAGCCAGGCGGCGTTGAAACGCTGGTGGTCGTCGACGGCGTGCGGGAACGGGATGAACAGGGCACCGACACCGGCCGTGGCGATCTCGGCGACGGTCATTGCCCCGGCTCGGGCGACGACGAAATCGGCCCAGCCGAAAGCGACGGCCATGTCGTCGATGTAGCCGACCACCTCGTGACGGCTGCCGGCGCCCCAGTCGGCGCATTCGTAATGACGGCTCGCGGTCTCGAGATGACGCGGACCGGCCTGGTGACGCACGTCGAGATCGACGGTCCGGCTGATCCGGGCCAAGGCCTCGGGCACGGCTTCGTTGAGCGCCTGGGCACCCAGGCTGCCACCCAGGACCAGCACCCGCGCCGGTCCGTCACGACCGTCAAAGCGCTGCTCCGGTGCCGGCAGGGCCTCGATCTCGCCGCGTACCGGGTTGCCCACTACGCGGTTGGCCGGCAACGTCGCACCGAAGGCCTTCGGGTAGGCGGCGAGCGTCACGCGGGCCAACCGAGAGAGCACGCGGTTGGTCAGCCCGGCAATGGCGTTCTGTTCGTGGATGACCAGCGGTCGGCGCAGCAGCCAGGCGGCAAGGCCTCCCGGACCGGCGGCGAACCCGCCCATGCCGATCACCAGGCTGGGGCGATGCCGGCGCAGCAGGCCAACGGCCTGCCATACGGCGCCCAACAGGCGGAACGGCGACAACAGTCGCGTCGCCATCCCCTTGCCGCGCAACCCGCCAATGGACAGGTAATCGATCGGGTAGCCCGCTTCGGGCACCAGCCGCGACTCGATGCCGCGCTCGGTGCCCATCCAGCGGATCGCGTGGCCCCGCTGGGACAGTGCCCGGGCCACGGCGAGCGCCGGGATGACGTGCCCGCCGGTGCCGCCGGCCATGACGTAAATCACGGAGCGAGTCATCGCGAGACCTCCCCGCGCCCGGTTCCGGCCAGCGCCTTGCTCGCCTCGTGGTGCACGCGCAACACCAGTCCCATGGCGAGCAGGGTCGAGACCATCGCCGAGCCGCCGTAGCTGATCAGCGGCAGGGTCAGCCCCTTGGTCGGTAGCAGGCCCATGTTCACGCCCATGTTGATCAACGACTGCATACCCACCCAGACGCTGATACCCCAGGCAAGGGCGGCGCCGGTGTAGTGCTTGACCGTCCAGGCCAGGCGCGCGATGACGAAACCGCGCCAGACCAGCACGCCGTAGAGCCCCAGCAGTGCAATCACGCCGAACAGGCCGAATTCCTCGGCAAAGACCGCGAAGATGAAATCGGTGTGCGCCTCCGGCAGGTAGGCGAGCTTCTGCACGCTCTCGCCCAGACCGCGCCCGAACAACCCGCCGGTGCCGATGGCGATCAGGGCATTGACCAGCTGGTAGCCATCGCCGAAGGGGTCGGCGAACGGGTTGGAGAACGACAGCAGGCGGTCGACTCGATACTGGGCCGAGAACACACCCACCACGGCCAGCGCCCCCCCGGCGACGATCAGCATCAGCATCGTCTGCAGCTGGGCACGCATCAGCCAGGCCATGGCGAACAGCGTCGCCCCCAGCACCAGGGTGGTGCCATAGTCCGGCTGCAGGAGCAGCAAGGTCGAGGCGAGCATGATCACCAGCACGGGTCCAACCATGCCGCGCACCCGGGTCTGAACCCGCTCGAGATGCACCCCGAGGTAGGCGGCCATCCAAACGATCATGCCCAGCCGGGCGAACTCGCTCGCCTGGACGCGGACGACGCCGAGATCGATCCAGCGCGTCGCACCGTTGACGGTGTGCGCGATGCCGGGGACGAACAGAACCGCCAACAAGGCAAACGACAGCATCAGCACCAGGCTGCGCATCGCAACGAAATGCCGAAGCGGCACCATCAGGAGTACGGTCATCGCGATCAGGCCGATCACCACGGCCACCGCCTGACGTATCAGGAGCCCCCGCCCCCCGCCGTCGCCCGACCCGAGTGTCGCCGAGGCGACCATCACCAGCCCGATCGAGAGCAGGGCCAGCAACGCGACCAGGAATCCGGGGTCGAGACGAATGCCGCTGGCGTGGCGATGCACTTGTGCCTGGCCACGGTCGCCGAGCCAACGCAACCCGTCGCCACCGACGTGGCCAAGCCAGCGCACACCGCGAATTGGGACGCCCGCGAGATTCATGACACTTCCTCGGAGAGGGATTCTCCGGCCAAGGTCGCCGCGCAGGACGCCTCGCTGGCACGGGCGAAGCTCTCGCCGCGATCGGCGTAGCCGCGGAACATGTCGTAACTGGCGCAGGCCGGCGAAAGCAGGACCGCGATCGCCCGGCCCGATTGAGCCGGGCGCCGGGCCAAACCCCGGGCGAACCCCCGGGCCAACTCTTGGGCTCGGCCGGCGGCCCAGTCGACGGCCTCCGCCATCGAGTCGGCCCGCCGGATCGCCGGTCCTCCCGCGCGCGGCCCGCCGCTCGCCGCGTCGAGGGCCGCTTCGATGTCCGCTGCGCCCTCGCCTATCAGGACGACGGCGTCGGCGTGCTCGATCAGGCTCTCGGCGAGCATCTCGAACGATTGCCCCTTGGTCTGGCCACCGACGATCACCACCTGATGGGCCACGCCACCGGCGGCAAGGCCTTCGACGGCGGCAACCGCCGCGCCGACGTTGGTGGCCTTCGAGTCGTTGATGAATCGGATCACGACGCCATCGACCCATCGACTGCAGATCACCTGCATGCGGTGCGGCAAGCCGGCAAACACCGCCAACGATCGTTGCAGGCGCGGGTCCTCGAGTGCGTCGCGGCCCGCGAAAGACTCGACCAGCGCCAGCGTCGCGAGCACGTTGACTCGGTTGTGCGCGCCGGGCAGGGCGAGCGAGAGCCCCTCGGCGATCACCTGATCGTCACGGCACAAGGCCTCGCCGTCGACGTCGAGGTAGTAACGATGCTCGGTCGGCAGGTCGGCCGTCTCGTCGCTATGTGCGGAGAACCCGATCAACCGTCCCTCGCAGATCGACGCCATCTCGCTCACGATCGGATCGTCGAGGTTGATCACCGCCGTGCCGGCGTTTACCAGGAGTTTCTGCTTGAGTGCCGCGTAGGCGTCCAGCGTGCCGTGCCGGTCGAGGTGATCGGGGCTGATGTTGAGCACGCTGGCCGCCCGGGCGTGGATCCCGTCCGCCCGGCAGGCCTCGAGCTGGAAACTGGAGACCTCGAGGACCAGCACGTCGAGCGGCTGGACCAGCAGATCGAGTGCCGGCGTGCCGTAATTGCCGCCGATACCGACCCGGTAGCCCAGCGCGGTCAACAGGTCGGCGGTCAGCGCGGTGACGGTGCTCTTGCCGTTGGAACCGGTGATCAGCAAATAAGGAACCGGCGAATGACGCAGTGCCAGGGCGATGTCGCTCTCTACGCGTACGCCGCGGCGTGCGGCCTCGGCCAGTACGTCCCGCAACGGTTCGGCGGCCGGATCGAGGCCCGGGCTGAGCACCACGCCGGTCAAGCCGCGCAGCGCCGGATCATCGAACATGGCCGGCGCGAGCGGGCCGCCAAAGACGGTGCCGGCACCGAACGCCCGGGACCATGCCTCGCGCGGGGCGTCCGCGCCGCGGGTATCGGCGGCAACGAACGCATCGCCGCGCCGACGGAAGAACCGTCCCGCCGAGAATCCCGTCTGTCCCATGCCGATAATCAGCTTCATCAGCGCACCTTCAGGGTTGCCAGACCGATGAGAACGAGGATCACCGTGATGATCCAGAAGCGCACGATCACTTTCGGCTCGGGCCAGCCCTTGAGCTCGAAGTGATGGTGGATGGGCGCCATGCGGAAGATCCGCTTTCCCGTCAACTTGAACGAGGCGACCTGGAGCATCACCGAGACGGTCTCCAGCACGAAGATGCCGCCCATCACGAACAGCACGATTTCCTGACGCACCATGACCGCGACGATGCCGAGTGCCGCCCCCAGCGCGAGCGCGCCGACATCGCCCATGAACACCTGCGCCGGATAGCTGTTGAACCAGAGAAAGCCGAGTCCGGCGCCGACGATGGTGGCGCAGAACACCGCCAGCTCGCCCACGCCGACGATGAACGGCAGGCCGAGGTAATTGGCGAACTCGTAATGCCCGGTGACGTAGGCGAACACCCCGAGCCCCCCCGCCACCAGGACCGTCGGCATGATCGCCAGGCCATCGAGCCCGTCGGTCAGGTTGACGGCGTTCGAACTGCCGACCACCACGAAGTAGGTCAGGACGATGAAGCCCAAGCCCAGCGGAATCAGGGTGTCCTTGACCAGCGGGATCAAAAGGCTCGTCTCTGCCGGCGCCTCGGCGATCGCATACAGGAACACGGCGGCGAATAGCGCCACCAGCGACTGACCGAGGTACTTCCAGCGAGCCGCCAGGCCGTCGCTGTGGCGACGTGACAACTTGAGATAATCATCCCAGCCGCCGATCACACCGAAGCCCATCGTGGTCGACAGGGCGACCCAGACGTAGACGTTGCCCAGATCCCCCCACATCAGCATGGAGATGGCGATCGAAATCAGGATCAGCGCACCGCCCATGGTGGGGGTGCCGGCCTTGGCCAGGTGCGTCTGTGGCCCGAGTTCGCGGATCGGCTGACCGGCCTTGATGCTCTGCAGCCAGCGGATCACCAGCGGCCCGATCGCAAGTGAGATCAACAGTGCCGTGCCCACCCCGAGCATCGCCCGGAACGTCAGGTAATCGAATACGCCGAAAAAGCTGGCGTACTGGGTCAGCCATTCAGTCAGCCAGAGCAGCATCTCGCCCTCCTCCGTTGGCGTTGTCGCCGGGATGCGGCGCCATGCCGTACTCCCGCTGGAGGGCCTCGCGGACCCGCTCGATGTGCATGAAACGCGATCCCTTGAGCAGTACGGTCAACAAAACGCCGACATGAGCCGACAGTCGGGCACGCAGGGCCTCGGTGGCCCCGGCGCTGTCCTCAGCGGTCTCGATGGAATCGGCGCTCCCGCCCCCGGCCCGGTAGCCGGCGACAATCGCCGCAGCCCAGGGACCGACGGCGATCACCGCGTCGAGTTCCTTGCCAGCGGCGAATTCGCCCAGTTGACGATGCAACGGGTCGGCCTCGGCACCGAGCTCACCCATACTGCCGAGGACCGCATAGCGCCCGCCTGGCTGTTCGGCCAGATAAGCGAGCGCGGCACGCATGGATTCGGGATTGGCGTTGTAGCTGTCGTCGATCACCCGCCAGCCGTTGTCGAGTCGCAGTACGGCCATGCGGCCGGACGGCGGACGGAAGGCGGCGAGCCCCGCGCGGATCATCTCGGCCGAGGCACCGGCCAACCGAGCCAGACCGACCGCGGCCAGCAAATTCATGGCGTTGTGCTCGCCCGGCAGCGGCACGTCGAGGTCGTCGAGCAAGGGCCGACCGCGCTCGCCGACCGACAAGCGGTGCGCCGGGGCATCGTAGTCGCCGGTCCAGGTCGCCCATCCGCGGTGACGGGGGCTCAGAGAGAAGGTATCGGCCTGCGGCACGCTGGCCAGCCACTGGTCGGCCCCGGCGGAATCGAGGTTGATCAGCGCTCGGGCCGAGTCGGGACGGTGGCGGTAGATCTCGCCTTTGGCCTCGATGATGCGCTGCACGGAGCCGAACTCCCCGACGTGGGCGCGCCCGGCCATGGTGACTGCCACGATGTCGGGGGCCACCAGGTCGGTCAGGGACGCGATCTCGCCCACGTGGTTGGCGCCGAGTTCGACCACCGCGAATCGCGTCTGGGTCGGCCAGTCGAGTATGGTCAGCGGCACGCCGATCTCGTTGTTGAGATTGCCTCGTGTCGCGGTCGTCGACCCGGCCGGACCGAGATTGCCGAGCATGGCGGCGACCAGTTCCTTGACGGTGGTCTTGCCGCTGCTGCCAGTGATCGCGATCACGGTGGGATCGACCGCGTCGCGCCAACCTCGGGCCAGTCGCCCAAGAGCCGCTCGGCTGTCGTCGACGACCACCTGCGGCAGATCGACATCTGCACGCTCGTCCTCAACCAGCGCGGCGACCGCCCCCTGATCCGCCGCCTGGGCAAGAAAGGCATGGGCGTCAAAATTCGGCCCCTTCAGCGCGACGAACAGCCGCCCCGACAGGTCGGTACGGGTATCGGTGCCGACACCGGCAACCGGCGTGGCCGGGTCGATACCCGCCACGAGGCGCCCGCCACTCCAGCCGGCAATCTGTTCGAGGGTCGCGCGAATCATGCCGCCACCTCCCGTGCCTGTTCACGCACCACCAGGCGATCGTCGAACGGCAGGGTCTCGTCGCCGATCTCCTGGCCGGTCTCGTGGCCCTTGCCGGCAATCAACAGGCAGTCGCCCGGTTCGCCGGCAGCCAGGCGGCGGATGCCGGCGGCGATCGCCTCGCGACGGTCGACGATCCGCTCGATCGCGGCAGGCGAACGCGTGCCCGCGACGATGGCCTCGATGATCGCTTCGGGCTCCTCGTGTCGCGGATTGTCGCTGGTGACGATCACCCAGTCTGCGAGTCGTTCCGCCACGCCCCCCATCAAGGGGCGCTTCCCGGCATCACGATCGCCTCCGGCCCCGAAAACCACGCCGATACGGCGATTCGCGGGAATCGTTTCCCGCAGGCTCGAGAGCACCGACTCCAGGGCATCGGCCGTGTGGGCGTAGTCGACCACGGCCGTCATCCCCCGCCCGATCGCGAACGCCTCCATGCGACCCGGCGGTGCCTTGAGGCGCCCGACACGCTCGGCGAGCGTTGCCAGCGTGTCGCCCACCACCAGCCGGGCCGAGAGGGCGGCCAGTAGATTGTCGGCGTTGAACCGCCCTGCCAGGGCCACGCTCAACGCGGCACGCTCGCCTCGACCGGTGACGGCCAGCCTCATTCGGCCGGACTCGGCCGATTCGATGCGGCCGGTGACCACCGAGTCGGCACCTGGGAGCGGCGTCGCGGGCGCCAGGGCAAAACCGAGCGTGCGGGGTGAATCGGGTCGTGCCGCCAGCGTGGCGAACATGGTTTCGCTCGCCGGCTGGGCTACGTTGATCACGGCCTGCTGGAGGCTCGGCAGGGCGAACAGCCGTGCCTTCGCAGCCCGATATGTCTCGAGATCGCCGTGATAATCGAAATGGTCACGACCGAGGTTCGTGAACACGCCGGTGCGAATCGGCAGGCCCTCCACCCGGCCCTGGTCCAAGGCGTGCGAGGACACCTCCATGACGATCTCCCGGGCGCCTTCGGCGGCCAGCGTCGAGATCAGCGACCAGCTTTCGATCAGACCCGGGGTAGTGTTGGCGAGCGGCTCGTAATCGGCCCTTGGAGACCACAGTCCGGCGCCCAGCGTGCCGATGATGCCAACGGGTTCGCCGTCGATACCGATCAGCCCGCCGAGCAGGTGGCTGACCGTGGTCTTGCCGTTGGTGCCGGTCACCGCGGTGATACTGATCGACTCGGTCGACCAGCCATGGGCCTGCCGCACCAGCGCGGCGATCGCATCCGCGGGGCGATCGACGTCGATCACGCCCGCGCC
>JAFGUH010000059.1 GCA_016938615.1 Halothiobacillaceae bacterium
CGCGATGTCGGCCTGCCGACGCTCAACGAACTTCGCCAGCAGGTCTTCGACGGGCTGACGATGAACACCTCGAACAACACCAACGGCTCGGGCATCGCGCCCTATCACAGCTGGGAAGATTTCGGCGCGCATCTGCGCACCCCGGAGTCGCTGGTGAACTTCATCGCGGCCTATGGCCGTGACGAGGCGGGCACCTTCGGGCTGCAGGCCGCGCGCGACGCCTATCAGGCGGGCACGGGCGAGCTCTGGCAGATCCGCGCGGCGGCGCAGGCGATCCTCGACGCAGCGGCGGATGCCTCCGATCCGATGCATGACGCGGCGCTGATGTTCATGCGCGGCTCGGGCGAGCCGACCTACACGCCGGGCGTGGGCTGGACGCTCTCGGGCGGCGAGGGCGATCAGGGCTTCTGGGATATCGACCTCTGGATCGGCGGCCTTGCCGAACAGGCGATGTTCGACGGCCCGCTCGGCACCACCTTCAGCTTCATCCTGCTGGACTTCACGCAGCGCCTGCAGGATGGCGACCGCTTCTATTACCTCTACCGGATGCCTGTCGGGCACCATCTGGGCGACCAGATCATCGGCGAACAATTCGCCCATCTGGTCATGCGCGCCACCGGTCTCGAGCATATCCCCGACGCGTTCGCCACACCCTCGGCCACCTATGTGCTCGACGGGACGACCTCGAATGGCAGCTATCACGACAATGCCCGCGACGGTCTTCTGGCCGATGGCAACGACACCTATGGCGAGAACGACTATTTCAACGCCACGCTCGAGCGCCTGCCCGATGAGGTGAAGGATGTGGCCCTTGCCAATGCGGGCTTCGAGGCCGAGGACTTCACCGGCCCCGGTGTCATCACCAATGGTGCGGGCACCCGCGTGGCCGGCACGCCCGAGGGCTGGGAGCTGGCGGTCGCGACCAATGGCAACCTCGCGCTTGGCGGTGGCGGGATCTGGGACCCGTCGGCCACGGTGATGAACGCGGCTGGCCATGACGGCTCGCAGGCGGCCTATATCAGCTCCAACCGGATGCTGCGTCAGGATGGCGACGGGCCGCTGGCCGAGGGCAACACCTATGCGCTGAGCGTCACCATCGGCAACCGCGCGCAGAACAACGATTTCGACGTGACCGTGCGGATCGTGGCCGAGGATGGCTCGGTTCTGGCCGAGACCCATCTGATGGATGCCTCGCTCGATCCCAACGTGACCGTGGTCGGCTCGGGCGAATGGGCGACCGTGACGCTCGAGACCCTGCCCGTCAACGCGATGTATGACGGGATGGGCTACCGCATCGA
>JAFGUH010000060.1 GCA_016938615.1 Halothiobacillaceae bacterium
AGGCGGGTCTGCTCGATCACCATGCCGCGGTCGACCGCCTTGCACATGTCGTACAAGGTCAGCGCGGCCACGGAGACGGCGGTCAGCGCTTCCATCTCCACCCCGGTCTGGCCGGTAACGGCGCATTCGGCCGTGATGTGCACGGAATTGTTCTCCGGCTCGGGGGTGAGCTCGACCTCCACCTTGGTGAGCATCAGCGGATGGCACATGGGGATCAGATCGCCGGTCCGCTTGGCCGCCATGATCCCGGCGATGCGCGCGGTGGCCAGCACGTCGCCCTTCTTGTGCCCGCCCGAAAGGATCAGATCGAGCGTCTCGGGCTGCATGACGATACGCGACTCGGCCACGGCGACGCGCTGGGTGTGCGTCTTGTCGCCGACGTCGACCATGCGGGCCTCGCCTTTCTCGTCCAGATGCGTGAGTGTCCGGCTCATAGGCCAAGCTCCTTGAAGGCGGTGAATTCGACCGTGTCGCCGGCGGCAAGATGGGCATCGGGCGGGATCAGGGCGAGACCGTCCGCCCAGGCCAGCGAGCTCAACAGCCCCGAGTTCTGGTCGGCGTAGGCCTCCAGTTGAACCCGCCCGTCGACCTCGACGCGACGCACGCGGATGTACTCGGGGCGATCCCCGCCCCGCCGAGCGGCGGCCAGTGGCAGCGGCTGGACCGGCCAGGCGCTCGGGTCGGTTTGACCGGCGAGCCGGTCGATCGCCGTGCGTACGAATCGGAGATAGGTGACAAAGGTGGACACCGGGTTGCCCGGCAGGCCGAGAAACGGCGTGCCCAGCACCTCGCCGATCGCCAGCGGCTTGCCGGGCTTGAGAAAAATGCGCCAGTGGTCGATACGCCCGAGCGCCTCGACGCCGGCGCGCACCAGGTCAGCCTCGCCCACCGAGACACCACCGGAGGTGACGATCAGATCGGCCTCGGCTGCCTCGCGCAGGCGCGCATCAATAACGGTCGGGTCATCGGGCAGCACGGCGCGCTGGACGATCTCGACGCCGGCGCCAACGAGCAGCGCCTCGATCATCGGTCCGTTGGCATCGTAGATCTTGCCGGGAGCAAACGGCTCGCCGGGCGCGAGCAGCTCGTCTCCGGTGGTCAGCAGCGCCACGCGCACCCGCCGGGAGACCGGAATGCTGGCAACGCCCGTACTCGCGATCAATCCCAGCATGGCCGCGTTGATTTGGGTACCACGCTCGAGCAGCGTCTGCCCTTCCCGGGTATCCGCCCCGGCCGCGCGCACGCCGGCGCCGAGCGAAACGTCCTCGTCCCAACGGGCCCGGCCGTCTTCGACCGTCACCGACTCTTGGGCAATCACGGTATCGGCCCCGTCGGGCAATAGCGCGCCGGTAAAGATGCGCATCGCGGTCCCGGGTTCGAGCCGGGTGGGCGGATCGCCGGCGAACTGCTTGCCGACGACAGGGCAGCTCTCGCCGGCCGCCAGCGGCCCGGCGGCCGCGTAGCCGTCAAACAGGCTCAGGGGCGCGACCGGAACGTCTCGCGGGGCAGTGACCGACTCGGCAAGCACCCGGCCGACCGAATCGGCAACCCGCACCGGCTCGCCGCCCGGCAGGGGCTCGAGCCAATCACGCAGGCGCGCGACCACCGCCTCGATGGTTTCCACGGCAGCGTCCACGATCAATCCTCGAACTCGGCGAACCAGCGTCGCCGGGCCGCCTCGTCGCTCTCGCGGGCGTCAACCCAACGAGCGTTCCCTTCCGGATCGACTTCCTTCTTCCAGAACGGCGCATGCGTCTTGAGATAGTCCATGATGAAGGTGCAAGCCTCCAGCGCATCGCCGCGGTGAGCGCTGGCGACCGCGACGAGGACGATCTGGTCGGTCGGCCGCAGGTGACCGACACGGTGAACGACACTCACGCCGGCCAGTGGCCATCGGGAGATCGCCTCGTCGGCCACGCGTTCCAGCGCGCGCTCGGTCATGCCCGGGTAATGTTCAAGCACCAGATCGGCGACCGCGAGATCGTCGTTAATATCGCGCACGGTGCCGAGAAAGCTCGCCACCGCGCCGACGTGGGCGCATTGCGACCGCAATTCGGTCAAGACCTCACCGACGTCGAAATCGGCCTGCTGAACGTGGATGGATCGATACACGGTGGACACCGAGTCCCTATTGGATAGTTTCGCGAGACTATAACGGCCCCGCGCCCGCCGACCAAGGACGCCCGCACGTCGACATCCGCGCAGAGCCGGCAGAGGCGCCCGGTCGCCCGTGGAAGCGATGCGAGCCAGCGGCTGGTTGATACCCCATCAAATGTTCGTACCCCCAACCGGTTGTTAATTAGAACTCTCTGATGTAGATTTCTGTCGGTTCAATTTTTTGATCGGCTGGTTGATCATGGGTGTCGGTTCTGAATTGACCCGGCCGAACGACCCATGAACAATAGCGGGTTCATTGTCGACATCGGCAAACAGCCCGCCCGTCTTCAAGAAAAAAGCGCGCCTTCCGATTGTCGGAGAACCGGAACGCGCGGAATGGATCAAACATCCCCTGATCCGACCAATTGCCTACGATGCAGGAGTGAGCAATGTCAGAAACCACACTTGATCAGACGCCGCAGAGCGATGCCCGCGAGGGC
>JAFGUH010000061.1 GCA_016938615.1 Halothiobacillaceae bacterium
GCCTTGCGCATGGCCCGCACCAGGGCGTCCTTGCCGGCCTCGATGGCGTCCTCGCGCCGCTCCTTGGCGAACCACTGGCGCACCTTGTTGCGCGCCCGGGGCGTCTTCACGATCCCCAGCCAGTCCCGCGAGGGGCCGGCGTCCTGCGCCTTGGAGGTGAAGATCTCGACGTTGTCGCCGTTCTGGAGCGCGTACTCCAGCGGCACCAGGCGCTTGTTGACGCGCGCGCCGACGCAGCGGTGACCGACCTCGGTGTGGACCGCGTAGGCGAAGTCGATCGGGGTCGCGCCGGCCGGGAGCTGGATCACGTCGCCCTTGGGCGTGAACACGAACACCTCGTCGACGTACAGGTCGGTCTGGAGGTTCTCGATGTAGTCGCGCGGGTCGGCCAGCTCCCGCTGCCAGTCGATGAGCTGCCGCAGCCAGCCCATCTCCCGCTCGGTGGCGGGCTTGCCGTCCTTGGCCTTGTAGCGCCAGTGGGCGGCGACGCCGTACTCGGCCGTGCGGTGCATCGCCTTGGTGCGGATCTGGATCTCCAGCGGCTTGCCGCCCGGGCCCACCACGGTGGTGTGCAGCGACTGGTAGAGGTTGAACTTGGGCATGGCGATGAAGTCCTTGAAGCGGCCGGGGACCGGCTTCCAGACCGCGTGGACCTGCCCGAGCGCGGCGTAGCAGTCCTTGATCGAGTCGACCAGGACGCGGACCCCGACCAGGTCGAAGATGTCGGAGAACTCCTTGCCGCGGAGCACCATCTTCTCGTAGATCGAGTAGTAGTGCTTCGGCCGCCCCGTCACCGTCGCCCGCAGCTTGACCTGCTTGAGCTGGGCGTTCACCTGCTTGATGACCTCGGCCACGTACTGCTCGCGGGCCGGCTGGCGCTCGGCCGTCATGCGGGCGATCTCCTCGTACCGCAGCGGGTACAGGGTCGCGAACGCCAGATCCTCCAGCTCCCACTTGACCTGGTGGATGCCGAGCCGGTTGGCCAGCGGCGCGTACACCTCCAGCACCTCGCGGGCGGTGCGCTCCTGCTGCTCGCGGTCCAGGTAGCCGATGTCGCGCATGTCGTGGAGCCGGTCGGCGAGCTTGATCACCAGCACCCGGATGTCGCGGGCCATGGCGATGATCATCTTGCGGA
>JAFGUH010000062.1 GCA_016938615.1 Halothiobacillaceae bacterium
CACGCCGTGCTTGATGCCCTCGACGATCTCCTCGACCGGCACGCCGTAGGTCTGGCCCATGTCGCCGCCGTAGTTGTTGATGATCTGCAGCCAGTCCTGCGGCACCGAGGAGGAGCCGTGCATCACCAGGTGGGTGTTCGGGATGCGTGCGTGGATCTCCTTGACGCGCTGGATGGCCAGGATGTCGCCGGTCGGCGGGCGGGTGAACTTGTAAGCGCCGTGGCTGGTGCCGATGGCGATGGCCAGCGCGTCCACGCCGGTCTTCTTGACGAAGTCCGCGGCCTCTTCCGGATCGGTCAGCAGCTGGCTGTGGTCGAGCACGCCCTCGGCGCCGCTGCCATCCTCTTCGCCGGCCATGCCGGTTTCGAGCGAACCCAGGCAGCCCAGCTCGCCTTCGACGGACACGCCCAGCGCGTGCGACATCTCGACGACCTTAGCGGTGGTTTCGACGTTGTACTCATAGGTGGACGGCGTCTTCATGTCGGGCATCAGCGAGCCGTCCATCATGACGGAGGTGAAGCCGGACTGGATGGAACGGAAGCACACCGCCGGCTCAGCGCCGTGATCCTGGTGCAGCACGATCGGAATGTCGGGGTACTGCTCGGCGGCGGCCACGATGAGATGGCGCAGGAAGGGCTCGCCTGCATATTTGCGGGCGCCGGCCGAGGCCTGGATGATCACCGGGCTGTCGACCGCCGTCGCAGCATCCATGATCGCATGCACCTGCTCCATGTTGTTGGCGTTGAAGGCCGGCATGCCGTAGCTGTGCTCGGCGGCGTGGTCCAGAAGCTGTCGCAAGGAAATGAGGGCCATAATGACCTCCTAGGTGGTAGATATCAGAAACTTAAAGCAATGAAAACCGGTATCCGCCAGGTCGGCGGCGGTGATCGGGTCTGCGCCTGTCAACGACAGCCTCACGCGATGTCCGCGGGCGTCGGATCGCCGACCCGGAGAATTTTCATGGCATTGGTGCCGCCGTGCACGCCCATCATATCCCCCTTTGTGAAAATCACGAGGTCGCCCTCTCGCACCGCGCCCTGATCCAGGAGCAGTTGCAGGGCCTGGCGGTTCGCCTCAGCGTGACTCGCCTGTATGGTTTCGAATGCCATGGGGTACACCCCACGGTACAGCGCGACTTTTCTACCGGTCCGCTCGTGGCGCGTCAAGGCATAGACGGGGATTCCGGAGCTGATGCGCGACATCCACAACGCCGTCGAGCCCGACTCGGTCATCGCCGCGATCGCACGCACGTCGAGATGGTTGGCGGCATACATCGTGGCCATGGCGATGGCCTCGTCGACGTATTCGAAACGCAGTTCCATGCGATGGTGCGATTCGCGCGCCGAACGCCGCTGCTCGGCCGCCTCGCAGATCAGACCCATGGCCTTGATCGCCTTGGCCGGATAGCGGCCGGCGGCCGTTTCGCCTGACAGCATGACCGCATCGGTACCGTCGAGCACTGCATTGGCCACGTCGAACACCTCCGCGCGGGTCGGGATCGGATTGGTGATCATCGACTCCATCATCTGCGTCGCGGTGATCACCACGCGGTTCATGCTGCGCGCCTTCTGGATCAGGTCCTTCTGTACTCCCGGCAGCTCCGCATCGCCGATCTCCACGCCGAGATCGCCGCGGGCGATCATGATCACCTCCGAGGCGAGGATGATCTCGTCGATGGCGTCCAGCGCCTCGGCACGCTCGATCTTGGCGACCAGCCCGGCCTCGCCGCCCGCCTCCTTCAGCAGACGCCGGGTCTCGTGCATGTCCTC
>JAFGUH010000063.1 GCA_016938615.1 Halothiobacillaceae bacterium
GAGTGCAGGCGTGAAATATCACGACTATTACGCAACGCTGGGCGTGGCGCGCAACGCCTCGCAGGACGAGATCAAGCGCGCCTATCGAAAGCTTGCCCAGAAGTACCACCCTGACCGCAACCAGAGCGACGAGGCCGAGGGCAAGTTCAAGGAGATCAACGAGGCCTACGAGGTGCTCGGCGACGAGCAGAAGCGGGCCCGCTACGATGCCTTGGGCGCAGGTTACCGTGATGGCGATGCGTTCGGCGCCGGATCGGGTGGCTTTGGCGGTGGCGGCTTTGGCGCCGAGGATATTGGCGGAGGCGATTTTTCCGATTTCTTCGCCCAGTTCTTCGGCGGCGGCTTTGGCGGTGCGGGTCCGGGCGCGGCCGGCGGACGGGCCCGTAGTGTCAAGGGCCAGGACGTCGAGGCCGAAGCGCCGGTGCCGTTGGAGCGGTTGGTCCAGGGCGGCAGCCACACGATTCGGCTGGCCGATGGCCGCGGCGGTACACGCTCACTCAAGGTCAACGTCCCGGCCGGTTCGACGCCGGGTCGGCGCATTCGCCTCACGGGTCAGGGGCAGCCGAGCCCGATGGGTGGCCCGGCAGGCGACTTGTACCTCAAGCTTGTGTTGCGCGAGGAGGACCGGGATCGCGTCGACGGCAAGACGATCCGCCAGGAACTGCCGATCACGCCCTGGGAGGCTGCCCTGGGCGGCAAGGTGCCGGTGACCCTGCCCGACGGCAAGCGCATCAGCATGAGCATTCCGGCCGGATCGCAGTCGGGGCGCAGGCTGCGCATACCCAAGCGCGGGCTGGCCGGCGGAGACCTTTACCTGGTTTTGATGGTCCACACCCCGCCGGCGAAAACCGACGAGGCACGCGAGTTCTACGAGGAGATGCGGGCCTCGATGCCCTTCGACCCTCGCCACTAATTCGATGGTGCCTCGGTCTCGCGGGTTTGTCCGTCAGCGTGGTGCCGGCCCGAAGGGCGTCGTGCCGATCCGGGCCGGCGCTTGCGAATGGCGACGGCGATTCACGGTTTGCCGCGCCTTGCATCTGGACCCCTGACGGCCCCGCAAAGAGACGATCGAATCCTGCGGCGTTTCCTCAGGCTCCCTGGCGGCGAAACGTCTACGCTCTTTGTGGGGGTCGGGAAACCCGGCACGAGGCATTCGAGCCGCTCTACCGTGATCACGGACGGCTTGCCACGTGGGGGTGACGGCCGATTCGCTCCGCTGTACCCCGATCCTTATCGAGCGCCGCCGTCAGGCGGCGTGTGAAACAACCCGGAGGAGCCGACGACGATGACCGCCCATGCGCTGACCCAATTGCACGAGTCCCAAGGCCAGAGTCTCTGGCTCGACAACCTTTCGCGGACGTTGCTCGATGCCGATGGTCTGCCCCGACTGATCGCCGATTACGGCATCCGCGGCGTTACCTCCAATCCCTCGATCTTCAAGAAGGCGATCGTCGGCAGTGATCGCTACACCGAGGATCTGGCCGAGTGCCGGCGCCGCTACGATGACGTCGAGTCGGTCTACGAACACCTGGTCGTGAGCGACGTTCAGCGCGCCTGCGACCTGCTGCGCCCGGTCTGGGATGCCTCCCACGGCGAAGACGGCTGGGTTTCCTGGGAGGAGTCGCCCGGCATCGCCCACGATCCGGATCAGTCCGTGCGCGCCGCGCACCGTCTGCGCGAGTTGGTCGACCGGCCCAACGTGCTGATCAAGGTCCCCGGGACGGTCGAGGGCATCGAGGCTTTCGAGCGCCTGATCGGCGAAGGGGTGAGCGTCAACGTCACGCTTCTCTTCTCGCTCGACCAGATCAAGCGGGTCTTTGCGGCGTATCGACGGGGCATCGAGCAGTTCGAGAAGAACGGCGGCAAGGTCGCCGAGGTGCGCGCGGTGGCCAGCCTGTTCATGAGCCGGGTCGATACCCTGGTGGACAAGGAGCTCGATGCGATTGGTGGCGAGCGCGCCGAGTCGCTCAAGGGGCGTGCGGCACTCGCGCTCGCCGGCATGGCCTACCAGCACTTCCGGGAGGCGTTCGAGTCGGAGGCGTTCCATCGCTTCGAGCAGCTGGGTGCCCGCCCCCAGTATCTGCTCTGGGCGAGTACCGGCACCAAAAACCCGGCCTACTCGGATTTGCTCTACGTCGAGAACCTGATCGCGCCGCGCACCATCAACACGCTACCGGATGCGACACTCGAGGCCTTCGCCGACCACGGCAAGATCGCCTCGACGCTCAAGCCGCGGTCCGACGAGGATCGCGAGGTCTGGGAGGCGCTGGCCGATCTGGGCGTCGACATGGACGGGAGCGTACGTGACCGGTTGCTCGACGAGGGGCTCGACCAGTTCCAGCAGGCTTTCGATGATCTGCTAGCGGCGATCGAGGAAGGCTGAGGCCTTAGTCTTAGCCCCGGCCCAGCCACCACAGCCGCAGGCGCACCCCCCAGGGGCTGGTCAGGCCCGTGGTCGAATAGGCCACCCGGCCGGTCCGGTCGAAGAACAGGAAGGTGGGTGTGACACTCACGCCCAGGCTCGAGGCGATGCGCGCCTCGGGGTCGTTGACCACCGGCAATGCCTCGAGGTCGTTTTCCCGCATGTGGGCACGCACCGTGGCCGCGTCGCCCGACTGCATCGCCACGGTGATCACGCGGTGATCCTCGACCATATCGGTCAACCACGGCAACTCCAGGTCGCAGTATGGGCACCAGGTCGCCCAGAAGACCACCACGGTGGGCTCGTCCGAGGGGCCGCCCAGGGTCAATTCCTCGCCCTCGATGGTCTCTACTGCCATGCCGGGGATCTGGCCCTCCGGCAGGTCCGGACCCATCCAGGCCTGCACGGCCAGCAGGATGGCGATGAACACCAGTCCCTCCAGGGTCCAGCGCGCCCAGCGCGGCAGACGGCGTTTGCGTTCGGTGGTCGGTTCGGGGTTATCGGCCATCGGTGGTTCCGGTCGGTGGTGGCAGGCGCCGCAGCGCCGACGGGTCGGCGCTGGTAAACTGCGCCCATGAACGCCTCGTCATCCAGACAGTTACGCATTCTCGTCGGTGTCAGCGGCGGCATTGCGGCCTACAAGGCCGTGACGCTCGTGCGTCGTCTGGTCGATGCCGGCGCACAGGTGCGCGTGGTGATGACCGAGTCGGCGACCCGTTTCGTGGCGCCGCTGACCTTCCAGGCCGTCAGCGGCCATCCGGTGCGCACCACGCTGCTGGATGCCGAGGCGGAGTCTGGCATGGATCATATCGCGTTGGCCCGCTGGGCCGAGCGCATCGTGATCGCCCCGGCCAGCGCCGACCTGATGGCGCGACTGGCCGCCGGCATGGCCGACGATCTCCTGGCCACGCTTTGTCTCGCCAGCGAGGCCCCGGTTCAACTCGCCCCGGCGATGAATCGACAGATGTGGGCGCACCCGGCCACCCAGGCCAACCGCGAGTTGCTCGTCGGGCGCGGCGTGGCCCTGCTGGGGCCGGATGCCGGCGCGCAGGCCTGCGGCGAGACCGGTGCCGGGCGCATGATGGAGCCCGAGGCGATCGCCGCGGCCGTGTTGGCGGATGCCCCGTCGGGGGATCTGGCCGGTCAGCGGGTAGTGGTCACCGCCGGCGGCACCCGCGAGCCGATCGACCCGGTGCGTTTCATCAGTAACCGATCTTCGGGGCGGATGGGCTTCGCACTGGCCGCCGAAGCCGCCCGCCGCGGTGCGGACGTCACCCTGGTCGCCGGCCCCTCCGTCTTGTCCACGCCGCGTGGTGTGACGCGCGTGGACGTGCAGACGGCCGCCGAGATGCAGGCCGCGGTCGAGGACATCGCCGCGATGGACCTGTTCATCGGCGCGGCGGCGGTGGCCGACTACCGCGTCGCCGAGCCGGCGGGCAACAAGCTCAAGAAGCAGGGCGAGACCCTGACGCTCGAGCTGGTCCGCAACCCCGACATTCTTCAGGGCGTGGCCGCACGCGCCGAGCGGCCGTTCGTGATCGGCTTTGCCGCCGAGACCGAACGGCTGGCCGAGCACGCCGAAGCCAAGCGCCGCGCCAAGGGCATGGACCTGATCTGTGCCAATCGGGTCGGCGAGAACCTCGGCTTCGATAACCCCGACAATGCCCTGCTCCTCCTCTGGGAGGGCGGCAAGCGCGACCTGCCGACGGCCGAGAAGACGCGGCTGGCCGGCGAGGTCCTCGACACCTACC
>JAFGUH010000064.1 GCA_016938615.1 Halothiobacillaceae bacterium
CAACGAACCGGTTTCGCGGCTAAAGCCGCTCCTACGGCACTGGGCCTAAACGGCTGGCAACCCGCAACGTGGGAGCGAGCGTCGCTCGCGAAGGCGGCGCCAGCCGCCGTCACCGTTCGAGCGTGGCGGGAAGCGGATGACGGGGCACGCGCCTGACGCCACGGTTCGCTTGCAGGGCAAGCTCCTACCAAGGCACACGACACCCGTAGGAGCGCCTTCAGGCGCGAAACGCCAATAGGCCAACGAACCGGATTCGCGGCTGAAACCGCTCCTACGGGCAGGGTCGGGATAGAGGCCATCACGTCGTCAGACGAAGCGCCGGGTTTCCCCGTCGCCCTCGATGTTCTCGATGCAGCGCCCGCATAGCGTGGGATGCGCGGCGTGCGTGCCGACGTCGCGGCGGTAATGCCAGCAGCGCTCGCACTTCTCGGCGTCCATCGGCGCGATGCGCACGGCGATCTCGCCCACGCCCTCGATGGCCTCGGCCTCGACGTCCGCGGGCTTGTCGGCCAGCGGCAGCACGGTGGCCTCGGAGACGATCAGCAGGAAACGCAATTCGTCGCCCAACTCGGCCAGGCGCCCGGTCACGGTCTCGTCCGCCCAGATCTCGACGTTGGCCGAGAGGTTGGCCTTGATGCGCTTCTCGTTGCGCGCGGCCTCCGCGTGGCGGTTGACCGTGTCGCGAATGGCGATGACGTCGTCCCAGAAGCCACGCTGGTTCACGGCACCACGACCGTCGCGGAGCAGCGGCTCGAGCCCCTCGACGTGGGTGGCCATGAACACGCTCTCCTCGCGCCCGGCGACGGCCGGCAGGTGCTCCCAGAGCTCCTCGGCGGTGAACGACAGCACAGGCGCAATCCAGCGCGTCAGCGCCTCGACCGTGCGCCACATGGCGGTCTGTGCCGAGCGGCGCATGGACGCATCGGTCTGGCCGGTGTAGATGCGGTCCTTGACGATGTCGAGATAGAACGCACCTAGCTCGATCGAGCAGAAGTGGTGGATGCGCGCGATCGTCTGGTGGAACTGATAAGACTCGAAGCCCTCGCGCACCTCGCGGTTCAGGCGCGCGGCACGGTCGACCAGCCAGGCATCCAGCGCCAGCAAATCGGCGTCGGCCACGGCATCCCTGTTCGGGTCGAATCCGTCGATGTTCGACAACAGGAAGCGCGCGGTGTTGCGGATGCGGCGGTAGGCATCGGCGGTGCGTTGCAGGATCTCGTCGGAGACCGTCATCTCGCCGGAGAAGTCGGTGGAGGCCACCCACAGCCGCAGTGGGTCGGCACCCATCTTGTCGATGACCTTCTGCGGGGCGACCACGTTGCCCAGCGACTTGGACATCTTGCGACCGTTGGCATCCACGGTGAAGCCGTGGGTGAGCACGCCGCGGTAGGGTGCCTGCTCGCGCAGCGCGGTGGCGGTGAGCAGAGATGACTGGAACCAGCCGCGGTGCTGGTCGGAGCCCTCGAGGTACAGGTCCGCCGGCCAGGTCAGTTCCTCGCGACGGTCGAGCACGGCCCAGTGGGTCACGCCCGAGTCGAACCAGACATCGAGCGTGTCGACGACCTTCTCGTACTCGGCCGCGTCCTCGCCGATCAGCTCGGCGGCGTCCAGATCGAACCACCAGTCCACGCCGTACTGCTCGACCTGCTCGGCGACCTTGCGCATCAGGTTGGCGGAGTCCGGGTGGGCGTGACCGGTCTGCTTGTGGGCGAACAGTGCAATCGGCACGCCCCAGAAGCGCTGGCGCGAGATGCACCAGTCGGGGCGGTTCTCGACCATGCCCTCGATGCGCGCCCGACCCCAGTCCGGCGTGAACTCGACCGTTTCCAGCGCCTTGATGGCATCACTGCGCAAACGCTGCTGGGTCATCGAGATGAACCACTGGTGCGTGGCGCGGAAGATCAGCGGCGTCTT
This sequence comes from Halothiobacillaceae bacterium, assembly GCA_016938615.1. GTDB lineage: Bacteria > Pseudomonadota > Gammaproteobacteria > Halothiobacillales > Halothiobacillaceae > Guyparkeria. Next base: position 1,915 of record JAFGUH010000064.1, read on the forward strand.
GTGCCGCCAGCAGTGCGGGTAGCTGTGCTCGAACTTCGAGTGCGCCAGCAGGCGGCCGTCGGCTTCGAGCCGCTCCAGGATGGCGCGGCCACCCGCCTTGAGATCCATCCCGCCGACGAACGGCGTATCGGCGAAGAAGCGCCCCTCGCCGTCGACCGGGTTGTCCACGGGCAGGTGGTAGCGCTTGCCGACCGCGAAGTCTTCCTCGCCGTGGGCCGGGGCGGTGTGCACCAGCCCGGTACCGGCATCCAGCGTGACGTGTTCGCCCAGTATCACCGGCACGCGGCGCTCGAGGAACGGATGCGCCAGCTCCTGGCCTTCCAGGGCGGTGCCAGAGCACTCACCCAACACGCGCGGCGACTCGGCACCCATGCGCGCCAGCGCGTCCTCGGCCAGACCCTCGGCCAGCACGAGGCGACGACCGTCGACTTCGATCAGCTGGTAGCTCAACTCGGCGTTGACCGCCACGGCCTGGTTGGCCGGCAGCGTCCACGGGGTGGTGGTCCAGATGACGAGATCCACCGGTGCCTCGTCTTCCACGCCAAAGGCACGGTTGACCGCCGCCGAGTCGACCGCGGCGAAGGCCACGTCGATCTGGTGTGAGGTCTTGTCCTGGTACTCCACCTCGGCCTCGGCCAGCGCCGAGCCGCAGTCGACGCACCAGTGCACCGGCTTCTCGCCACGGTGCAGATGGCCGCGCTCAATGATGCCTGCCAGCGCGCGCAGGGTGTCGGCCTCGAAGGCGAAATCCATCGAGCGGTAGGGGTTGTCCCAATCGCCCATCACGCCCAGGCGGATGAAGTCCTCGCGCTGACGGTCGATCTGGCTGGCCGCGTAATCCCGGCAGGCCTGGCGGAAGGCGCGCTCGTCGAGCTTGACGCCCGGCTTGCCGTGCTCGCGCTCGACCACCAGCTCGATCGGCAAACCGTGACAGTCCCAGCCCGGCACGTAGGGCGTATCGAAGCCCTCCAGCAGCCGGGTCTTGTTGATGATGTCCTTGAGGATCTTGTTGACCGCGTGGCCGATGTGGATGTCGCCGTTGGCATACGGCGGGCCGTCGTGCAGCACGAATTTCGGCCGGCCGGCGGCGTGCTCGCGCACCGCGCGATAGAGATCACGCTCCCGCCACTGCGCCAGCCGTTCGGGCTCGCGCTTGGGCAGGTTGCCGCGCATGGGGAAGTCGGTCTGGGGAAGGTTGAGCGTCGATTTGTAATCGGTCACGGCGTTTCGATTCGGTTGGGGGGCGGCAAGCAACCAATTGTAACAGCCAACCCGCGCCCGCCCGACCCTCAGAGCGGCGGGCATTGCCCGTCGAGATCGACCGGCGTCTTGCGCACCCGTCCGCTCGCGGCGATGACCACCTCCACGGCATTCTCGCCGATCGCCCGCCGCACGCACACCCGCAGCGTTCCCGCGGCGAACCCGCCCCCGGGCTTAACGGCGCGCCCCTCGGGCAGGTAGACGATCGCCTCGTCGAACGGGCCGTTCCCCTCGATCACCACGGCGCCATCGGGCCCCGGCACCGTGCCCTGACGCAGCAGGGTCTCCGTGTCATCGAGTCGACCGTCGCCGTCGCTATCCTCGTAGACCAGCCACTGGCCGGCCGGCCAGTCACCGTTGCAACCGGTGGCCGGGTCGCCGGCACACAACGAGACCGGGCGACCGAGACTGATCGCGGTCTGCCGGGCGGCCATCAGCGCGGCCTGCACCCCGTTGCTCGCCGCGGCGAGACGATTCTGCGCCGTCAAGTTGGCAAACGAGGGGATCGCGAGCGCCAGCGTCACCGCCAGCACGGCGATCGTCACCATCAACTCGACCAGTGAGAACCCGCGTCGGGTCCGCGTCGCTGCCTGAGTCATGACGACCTACTCCCCCACGATCTCGCGCCAAGAGAGGCGCCGGAAGGGTAGCCCGTCCCCGGGGGGACGCAGTTCGACGGACTTGTTGCGAACCGTCTTGCCCGACAACACCAGCTCGCCGGCGAAACGTTGCCCCACGAGCACACCGCCGAGCGCCTCGTCCAGCAGCAAGCCATTGAAAGGCAGCGTGTCGCCACCGTACTGGGTCTGGTCACGTACGCCGTCGCCATTGGTGTCGAAGAACGGCTCGCCCGGATTGGCGCCGCTGAACGGGTCGACCGCCATGACGGCCCCGGCCGGGTAGGGATAGCAAATGTCGCGCGGCTCGGGGATCAGGGTGGAGACATAGATCCGGCCGGCGATTTCCTGGCTGGGCTGGACGATGCGTTCGCCGCGCGACAGGCCAGTGTCCGGATCGACGAGGTCCATGAACCAGCCGGCCTGTCCGATCATCTCGGCCCGGTCGCCGGCGCTGGTGGCCCGGCCGTACTCGCCGTTGGCCGGGTCCTGCTCGGCGACGATGAACCGCTCGACCAGGTCGGAGCGGCCCACCGATGCCGCGGCCACCGGCACCTGTGGCCGCGGCGAGACCACGCGCAGACCGTACCAGCTCTGCACGGGCGGGGCGACGGCCTCCAGATCGGACTCGGACAAGAAACGGCCCGTGCCGACGAACAGCCACAGCGAGCCGTCGTCGACCGAGGCATGCAGCAGCGGCTGGGTCGTGATCGGCTGGGCGGTGCCCGCGTCATTCCGGGCCCGGAACACTACCTCACCACTCCCCGCCGCCGTGGACAATTCGAAATGCCAGATCGTCCCGTCGAGATCGCCCGCGTAGGCATCGGTCGAGATACCGTTGCTGCCGTCGGCCTGCCATACGGCCGGCGCCGACAGCCCCGCGGTTCCCGCCCGGTAGGCAGTCAGGTCGCCGTCCTCAATCGAGAATTGCAGCAGGCGACCCTCGCGGTTGTCGACGCCATTGCCCAGCAGCACCACCCAGTGGCCCTTGCCAGCGGCACCCGGCACCTGCGCGATGATCGGCTGACCCCGCATCTGGCCAATTGCCTGGCTGCCCGGGAGGCCATCGTCTGCGGCGCGCTCCCAGAGCAGTTCGATCGAGTCCGGCTCGGTGACGTCGAGCGCGTAGACGGCCGGCGACGGCCCCAGACCGGTGGTGCCCACCAGCACGGTCCGCCAGTGCCCGTCGATGTAGACGTCGGCGGAGGTCGATTGACCATCGTTGAAATACTGATGCGGGATGACCTGCCCGCCGTCGTCGCCCACCGCGGCACCGTACTGCGGATGGGCCAGGCGCCCCAGCGTCGCCTCGCCTCGTCCCCGCAGGACCGCGCCGGGCAGGTAGGCGAATCGCTCGACGCCGCTGGCGGCATCGAAGGCGTGCAGCATGCCGTCGTTCGCGGCCACGTACAGCATCGGGTCGCGACCCGCCTGGGCGCTGGCGAAGTCCGCATGCGCATCGCTGCCCTCGAAGCGCCGTCCCGCGAATTCGCCGGCCCCGGGCGGCGCCACGTACACGGGCGAGGAATGCACGATGTCACCGATCAGGGACTTGCGTGCCCGGAAACGCCCACCGGGATTGCCCAGCTCCAGGTGTCGATCACCGCGCAGGAAGTCGACGATCTCCCCGGCAGTCGCCGGCCCGGGGAATCCCGGCCCTAGATCGTCGACCACGGCCGCCTTCTGCGTCGCCGAGAGGTTATCGGCCGTCAACGCGACCTGCCCCTTCCCGGGTACATGGGTCACGATCGAGCGATCCTGCCAGGCCGGCAACGCCCCGTCCGCATCCCAGATCGGCTTATCCGTCGGGTAGGAGCCATCGCTATCGGCCCGATGGGCCCGCACCACGCCACTCCATTGCCCGGAAACGTAGGACGCATCGAATCGGAGCGATTCACCGGGAACGAGCTCTTCGCCGTCGAAGGCAAACCCGTTGCCGCTTCCCGGCTGGCTGCCCAGATTGGCAATCACCGCCCGGATACCCGCGGTGTACTCCTCGAGATCACCTGCCTGAAGGAAACCGCCATGGCCGTTCAGGCCGGCATGGGCCAGGTCGGCGACGGCGTTGCGAGCGATGGTGATGAGACGTCGCGGCCAGGAAAAGCCGTCGATGGCATCGGGGTCGGCGACGCCGGCGTCCACCTGCCTGCCCCAGTCGGCGATGTCGCTGTAACGCGTGCCGTCCGGCTCGATACCCTCGGGCGCAGTGCCCATCCCGACGGTGACGGTAGTCATGTGCTGCCAGAAGGCCGGGTCGTCGGCACTCGCCGGCACCCGATTGTCGAGATCCGGGCGCAGGTCGTTCTTCCAGTAGTACATCGCCACGTCGGCGAGCGTGCTGCGGGAAAGAAACAGGCTCGGGTTGCGCTCGGCGAACGGCGGCTCGGCCGCGTAGCGGTAGCGACGATCGTCCGGGCCGTCGATCGACCCGTCCGACTCGGCCCCCAGCCGCGCTCCGGCCCGCGCATCCGCATCGCCGATCCGATCGAGAAACGAAAACGTGGGCAGATCGCCCTGCCACATGCTGCTGGTGGCGAGAATGGAATAGGACTGGCGGCAAGAGAACCGCCTGGCGTCCGTGGCACCCGGCTCATCCCCCATCGCCTGCCATGGCTCGTCGGTTCGGTAGTACCCGCCGACCTGGATCAGCGGGCGACGCAACCGGGTCGTTGGTCCATTGGGTTGCAACAGTTCCAACCAGCGCCAGAATTTGGCCTTCTGATCCCGCCAGGGACGCACGCGTGCCAATGCCGTGCGGTTGGAGAGTGCCGTGAACAGATCGTCGCCCAGATACAGCGGCACGTCATTGAGCACGCTCCAGAGCAGCCGGCTGTTGTTGGTCGACCCGAACCCGACGCGATAGTTGGGGTTGAACTGGCTGAACGCACGCATCATGCCGGTCTTCGCAGTCAGCATGCGTGTGTGGTGATACGCAAACCAGTTGGCGACGTTCTCGCCCACCCGCACGCCTGGCGGGGCGGCCACGCCGCTGGTATCGGCCTGATCGACACACCGGGCGGCGAGGTCGTTGGGCAGGTAACCGCACTCGCCGGCCACGGCGGAGACGAAATGCCGCGTGTGTGGGCCCGCCGCCGGGCCGGTGGTGTACTGGAAGAAGGAATAGGTGTCGCCGAGCAAGCCGTCACGGTGCTGATGGTTGTAGTCGACCAGACCCGCCTTGCCGAGACGATCGGTGAAGGCACTCATGAAGCCACCCGGCAGCGTGTCGATCAGGCCGTTGAGATCGTCCGTGAGCGACAGGGTGTTGGTGGCGTAGAACGTGTTGACGTAGTCGCGCAGGTCGACCTTGACGGCCGCATCCACCAGTCGGAGCCGGCCGAGGGTCGTGGAATCGAGCAGCCTGGCGAAGCCGTTTTTGGGCACATCGCGTATGTCACGGTAGGACGGATAGGAACCGCCATCGACTCGCGGCGGCGGGAGATACCGCACCGTGGGGTCGTAGTAGAGCCGATTGGCATGGGCGTTGATCATCGCGTCGTTGTTGATCGGCCCCTCCTCGATGAACTCGCGCAACCGCCGGTTGAACACCCCGGGGATGCTGGTCAGGTCGGGGAGGTAGTCCTGTCGCATCTGCACCGAGTCGTCGAGCATCAGGACGACGTTCGGCGGCACGGGCTCCTGGACGGTCAGCGGGGATTGGGCAGGCCCGTCGATCACCGGGGCCGCCGAGGCGACCACCGGCAGCGCTCCCAGCAGCGGGACGAGCAAGCCCATCGCCAGGGCCCGGGCGGCGGTCGCGAAACGCGATGAGAAAACACACATGAGAAACATCCCTGAGCCAGACAAGTCGACCGGGGCGTCCTGCCCCGATCCGTACCGGGCCCGCGCGGCTTGCCGGGCCCGACCATTCGAATTCAGCGACGGAGTTCGCTTTGCACCACGACCCTTGCCCGGGCGGCGTTCTCCGGGCGGGACGGATCGAGCCCACGCGCCGTCGCCCGGTAACAGCGCCCTGTCGAGGCGAGCTGGTGGAAGTCCGAGCGATCCTGGTCACGCGAGGTGTCGCGCCCGGTGACCGTCGCACTGCCGCCGAGCCCCGCCGGACACGCGATCTTCTGCACGAGGTATTGCGGCCGCGCCTCGTCCGAGGCGGCGGGAAAATGCCGGGGCCCCGCCCCGCGCGGCACGGTCGTCCACTGGTCCGCCAGCCGCGGGTCGCGCGTGGGATCGTCGAGGCAGTCCACGTCCGGTCGGGTGCAATCCGTCCCCTCGATCCCGAAGTCGAAGCTGTTCGCCTCGTCGCGCACCCGGTCCTCCGCGATACGCAACGCCGACTCCGCGGCCTGGAAGGCGCGCTCGCGATCAAAGCTGTTGCCCGCCAGCCGCTCCTGCATGGTGGTGCCTCGGATGGCAGCCAGCCCCAGCAAGGTCACGGTGACGAGGAGAATCAGCGCGGCGGCCAGGGCCACGCCCCGCTCGCGATCTGACGCGGGCGGCACCGAGCGGGGCGCCCCCCTGACTAGGGCGCGTTTCGTTCCCTGCTGTCGATTCATTGGTCCATCCTGTTGCGCAACGCGAACACCGCCGTCAGCGAGCGGGAGAGCGGCCGGCCATCGACGCCGCGACGGCCGGCCGCATCGGCCAGCACCAGCTCCAGGCGCAGGCCGTCCACCTCGGCCCAGTCGGCCGTCGACCAGCCGTTGACCGCGCGCTCGTAGTCGGCGGCGCCCCCGGCTCGGTGGTAACCCAGCCGCATGTCCTCGACGCCTCGGACCAGTTCGATCGCGGGACGATCGTTGATCCGCTGGTAGAGGGACTGCCCGCCCTGGGGATTCCGGCCGACGAAGAACGTGGTGCTGCGGTAGTCGTCCATGCGGAACACGAACGCGTCCCGACCGTACTCGCGCGACAGGGCATTGTCGGCGTTGCCCGAACTCGCGTGCGCGAGGGTCGTGCTGCCGGGGCTACCGGGGCGATTGGTGACGCGGAACACGTCGGCCTGGACGCAGTCGGTGATCATCGCCAGATCGCCCTTCTCGAAGCCGGGGCGGTTGTGCCGGATCTGGACGTTGGCGTTCGTGACGTCGAGCCGACCGGCCAGCGGCCCGATGGTGTCACTGGCGACCGGGAAGTGGCGGACCGTCAGCAGGGAACTACCTTCCGGCACCTCGATGCTGCCGACGCGCTCGCCGGCGCCGGCGACCGAACCGACCAGCGCCGCGATCCCCGCCGTCGCGTCGATTCCAAACGCATCGGGATCCGGCGCCGGGCTGGTCGCCAGCACACGGATCGGCAGGCCATCGATCGCGCAGGTTCCCCCGTAGCCGGCGACACGCACCTCGTTGCCGAGGAATGCATGCGCCGTTCGCACGGCATCCTGCACGCGAGCAAGCGCCTCGTTGGTGGCATAGGTCTGCTTGTTGGCGAGAAAGACGCTTCCGACCCCGGCCAACACGATCAGGCCGAGCACCAGCGCAATCATCAGCTCGACCAGCGAGAAGCCGGCGACAGACGAGGCCAGCGAACGCCGGGAATCGCCATGCCCACTCACAACCGGACCCTCGTCGACAGGCGGCGTGAATCGACATCCGCCATGGCGTGTTCGGCGAAGGTGATGACCAGGCGGTATTGATCGCCGGAGAGACGCTCGATCTCGCCAACCGTACCCGGCCCGGCCAGCAGGGCGAGCTGCCCACACCAGTCCTGCTGATGACGGACCGCCAGCGGCCCGCCCTTGCCGACACCGCTCGAAGCGCAGTCTTCCGGGTCATCGGGCACGGTGATGGACACCCCGGCGTAATCGCCGCGGGCCACGCCCTCGGCGTCGATGCGCATCGCATCGGCCATCGAATAGCTGGCCACCGTGCCCATCTGGTGCGCCGCCGCGCTGTTGGCGCTGGCCAGGGCCTGCGATTGCAGCTTGGCCATGCCGAGAAAACCGATCGACAGAATCAGGACGGCAACCAGCACCTCGATCAGGCCGACACCGGCCTGGTCGGTCGGCGAGCGATGGGCGCAAGAGGAAGGCGAAGGCGACGGCAAATGGGCCGCTCGCAACGAAGCGGCGCGAGCGAACGCAAGCCATCGCGCGCCCGACATGGAATCGCGGGCGCCGCAAGAGGCACTAAGGACGAACGTCAAACGACCACGAACGTGGTCGCGAACGGAGTGGGGATACATGGCGACATCCTTGTCACATCAAAGTCCGACCACCCTGGCAGGGTGCCAAGGTCGCCGGTCCAGTCCGACCTTCCATGGCCGAACGCTCAGTTCAAATTAGGCGATAAGGGTAACAGCAGTGGCCGACCTGAGGAAATTTACTCAAATCAAACCGGGCTCAAGCCACAGCTCCCAGAGCTCAGACGCTACCAACACTGGTCGACTGTCGAGGTATCGATATTGCCGTCATCATCGACGCCAGCCCCACGCGTTCCGGCCTGATCCAATGTCAAGGTGCCGCAATCATCGCGCGTGGCTTGCGCGTTTTGTGGCACGGCCCGAAGCACAAACGTGCTCCTTGTCGGCGTGCCAAGGAACGAATAGGCGTAGTCGTCACCGGTGTTGGCATTCGAAGCGCAATCCAACGCGGGTAGGCTGACTGCCGTGCCGCCCCTATCCTCGTCGTAACGAAGATTGGTCGTATAGAACCGCTCCATGTAATTGGCGTACTCGGAAAGACAAGCGGTCGCGGCAGCCCGTTTGGTCTTGACCACCGAGTTGATATAGGACGGGTAGGCAATCGCCGCAAGAATGCCGATGATTGCCACGACGATCATCAACTCGATCAGGGTGAAGCCGGCCCGCCCTCGATGCGCTGACAAATATTTCCTTAAAATCATCACATCTCCCTTGACTTAATCACCAACAATTTCTCGCCATGACATGCGGCCGGGGGTGGTCCCACCACCGGAAGTCTGAACCGACGCCGTGCTGCCGTCATCAAAACTGATCAGCATGGTGCTCCCCACGAAAATGGGAGCATTGGGAATGCGACTGAATCCGATAGCGCCGACTGCGTAGGTCTCGTCACCAATTGTCACCTTGTCCGCAGCATTGACCTGACCGTCACCATTGGCGTCGACAAAGGCCTCGGCGACATTCGTACCCTGGAAGGGGTTCAATCCCATTATGTACCCCCGACCAGACGGATTGCACACGTCCACCGCCTCGGGAATCAGGGAGGTACCCAAAAGCACGGATCCCTGGAATTGGTTAGGCACCACCATTCGCTCGCCCTGTGGATCACCAGTCGACGGAAGCAGGTCGATGAACCAGCCCTTGTCGGGGCTATTACCGTCAGTGATCAAATCGGGCCCCTTCGTGAACACCCGCGTAGCTAGCCTGTCATTCGTGGCTGCCGTTTCTCCTTCGACAAACCGCTCGACCAGGGCCGAGTCAGCAGTGGGACTCCGATCGGGCGTGTCGGACGTGCTAATGACCCGCTTGTTGTTGCTCGACTGGACGACGATCCCGTACCAGCTTTGTATGGACGAGAGGTCATCCCGATACGATTCGCCCAGATACTTGCCGGTACCGAAGAACGCCCACAGGTCACCGGTTGAGGACTCCTTGCCGAGCAGGAGACCGGCCGTGATCGGCTGCTCCTGCGAGGCGGGGCCTTCTGTCTGGAAGATCACCTGCTGGCTACCCTTATCGAGATCGAACTCCCAGACGTTCCCTAACAGATCACCTGCATAGGCCCACTCCTGGACACCATCTTCATCGGTATCGAAGGTTGCCGGCGCCGCCAGCCCGTTATCAGTATCCGTCCCGGCCTCTGAGACGGTCAGGTCACCGGTGAGCACGTCGAAGTGCAACAACGCCGCCTTGTTTTGGGAGCTGTTGTAGCCGTTACCGACCAGCACCTCCCACTTGGTGGAAGTGCCCTGGTCGGAAACCTGGACAACGAGCGGCTGGCCGACCACCTGCCCGATGTAATCGCTCCCGGACAGACCATCGCCGGACGAGCGCTCCCAGAGAAACCGAATGTCCGACGGATCCGTGACGTCCAGGGCATAGACTGCCTTGGCCGGCCCGCGCCCCGTCGTGCCCACCAGGATCGTCGCCCAACCGGAGGCATCGGCTCCGGCATAGCCGGGGACATACACGTCGGCGACGGTCAACTCACCATCATTGAAGAACTGGTGCGGCGTGGACGATGTGCCGTATGACGGGTCGGTCAGATCCGTTACCCCGGAATCGATGACGGACGCTGGAAGGAACGCGTAAAGCTCTTCGCCTGTCTCGGCGTCGAACCCGTGCAACATCCCGTCGTTAGCGGCTACATAAGCTATCGGGTGGCGGCCGGCTTGAGCGGCGTAGAAGTCCCCGTAGGCCTGCGCTCCATCAAAGGAGCGATTGGTATAGAGGTTTGCATTAGGCGAACCGACGTAGACGGGTTGCGAATTGACAATATCCCCTAGCGCCGTATCGCGATTGCGGAGACTTCCACCCTCCGCCTCTTCGTTGCTCGAATCGCCACGCAAATACCGCACGACATCCGCCCCGATCTGAGAATCAAAGTTGTCGACGGTGAACGCCACAGCTGCACTGTTGCCAGAGTCATAGGCGATAATGTTCCGCTCACTGGGACACCGAACCGGCGTATCCGAATCGACGACACAAACCCCATCGGGGATCGCGGGAAGATTGTCCGCCGCCGACCAATCCGCCGAAGTACCGATCTGCTTGGTCTGGAGTCCGACCGGATAGGCCCTCAGATCCCCCTTCCAGGAACCGGTGTAATAGTTGGCCTGATACGTAACGGTGCCCGTCTCGAGACGAGTCGAGTTTGCCGCTAGGCTCGAGCCACTGCCGACCCGTTCAGCCGCGCGCCCCAGTGAGTCTGAAATCGCCTTGGCGAACTCCTGGGGATTCTTGGCGGAGTAGAAGCCACCGTGGCCGTTTACCGCCGCGTGCAGCATGTCGGCTATGTTGTTGATGCTTCCCGAACTGGGCTCCGGCCAAGCAAAGCCGCTTATCGGCGTGCCCCCGTTAGCCCAGTCGAACACGGCGTCGCCATCGATCACGTTGCCATTAGCATCTTCCGCGTCGTAACCCAGTCCGACGGCGAACGTGGTCATGTGCTGCCAGAAGGCGGGGTCCTCATCTGTGGTCGGCACCTGATTGTCCAGAGCCGTGCGCAGGTCGTTCTTCCAGTAGTACACCGCAACGTCTGCCAGCGTATTGCTGAAATCGTCATCCGGCGAGGCAGTGGAGTTGTCTGCGTAGGGCAAGGCCGCTTCGTAGGTGAGCGAGCGGTCGTTTGGTCCTGTGATAGTAGGGCCGTCGCTGCCGTCAGCATTGCCTACGGACGGATCGGGGTCACCCACTTCGTTCCAGAACCCGTCGGAAGTGAGGATGGTGTAAGATTGGCGGCACGAAAATTCGTGCGAGTCGCCATTGTCGTCCTGGCTTTTCCACGGCTGACCAGTGCTGTAGTACCTGCCCGCCGCGTCCAAGGTCTCGCGCAGGGGTGTATTCTCGGACCCATATTCGCTTTCCAGCCAATTCCAGAACTGAGCCTTGCGCGTACCCGAAGAGCCGTCGCCCCAGGTCGCCACGCCGGCCAGCTCATTATTGCTCCGTGTGTCGGTTGCGAAACCGTAGGTGCAGCTGTCGCTGAAGGTAACGCCGCACTCCCCGTTGGTACTGCTGCGTATAAGGTCAGCCCGATTACCGTTGATCGAAGCAAAACCGACCCGGAACGCCTGGTCAAGGTCGGCAAACCCATTCATGAGCCCACTCTTGGCGGCAAGCATGCGGGTGCGGTAGTAACCGAACCAGTTACCGACGTTCTGCAGGGTGGCGGAGTCGTCCTGACAGTTGCCCTGCGCAGCCGATGGAAGGTTACCGCAATTAGCGGCGACATAGTGCTCGACATAGCCACCACTGCCGTCCGGGATGGTATAAACAAAAGCGGTTCCATTCGACTGGTAGTAGTAAGGATTGTCACCGTAATCGGGTATTAGGACATGGTCCGCATCAGTCAGATCGGAATATGAATAGCAACTTCCATAATGCACTTCGCTTTGCGTAGTGCCTGACGGGCAAAAGGCTCGGAAAAAAGGAAACGTTTCGTAGTTATATCCACCCTTGGAGTAGTACGTGGTTACATCCACCCTGTCCGACGAGCTATTAAACCCATTTAGCGGAAGGTTCGGGAAGGTGGTCACAGGCGGATAGCTCGCCCCGTCAGCCTGCACTGGCGGATCGTAGGTCACGCCGGGATCGTAATAAATAAAGTTGACCGACGAGCTCTGCATGCCTTGATCCGAGGTATCGGCCAAGTAGTCCCCATCCGGCATGTACGCTCGCTCCATCGAGCCGGAGTCATCCAATAGCAGCAGCATATTGGGCGGCAGGGACTCTTGAACGATCAGAGGCTTGCTGGCCACATCCACCGCCGCGAACCCCTGTGGAATACCGAACGCGAACAGAGCAGAGGCAATCAATAAGCCAGCTCGGAACACTGATTGCACGGAATCAGCAGCTGCGCGCAAAACATGCAGAAGAATATTCGTGTTCATATCGAGCTCCTAGCGACGCACCCAGGACTGCAACACCACCACGGCCCGGCCTTGAGTCGCTGTCGGTGACGCACTTCGTGCCGTGACGCGGTAATAGGGAATCATGGTCGTGGTGCCCTGAGCGCCATACTGCGTTCCAGCACCACTGAGGTTCACACCCGTGTTGGAGTTGGGATCAGCCCACTGTCCCATGTATTCGATCAGATACTCGGGATCGCCGGCAGCCCAGCCGCCCGAACTCAGGCCCGCTGACTCCCAATTCGAGTCACTCGGGGCGGGCTCAGCGAGACACGAGGCCCCGGCCGAGCAGTCTCGCCAGGAACCACTCGTGTTCGTGGCAATTTCCTCTTCACCAGCACGAAGGGCCGCTTCAGCAGCTTGAAACGCCAAATCCCGGTCCTGCAAGTTGGCCGACATCTTTTCCTGAAGCGTCGTGCCCCGAATAGAGGCCAGCCCAATTAGCGTAATTGCCAACAGCAAAATGAGGGCTATGACCAGCGCAATGCCGGATTGGCCATTCCGAAATTTCACAGTCATCTGCAGCATGGTCAATTCACTCGATTACGAATCGTGACAGTGGTAGCCATTGAGCGAGTAAGAGCAGCCTGGTCGGTGGTAACGTTGCCGTCGTCGCTCTGCAAGGTCAACTCAACACGCACAGCCACGACATCGGCCCAATCACCTGATGACGTAACCACGTTGGCGGCTCGGAACGTCGTGCCGCCCGCCTCGAGATAGGTCAACTCCATATCGGTGACATTCCGAACCATTTCCACGGCCTGAGTCGTGACCGTCCCCGTCTGGTTATCGATCTCTTGCTTATACAGTGAGCTTCCACCGACGGGGTTGACACCGATGTACCAGTCGGCCGAGCTCAGTTTTGCCACCTGAGCGTTATTGCCGAAGAAGTAAGGGTTGCCTTTATTCCCGCCATCACAAACCGTAGGAAAACCCAAACCCAGAGAGCAGTTACTGGGAGATGTTTTATTCCCCGTGTTGTGCACGACGGTGACATTTGAATCGTCGTATTTGCTAATTTGCAGGACAGTGGCATGATCCGGGTCACATACCACAACAACGTCCCCCGTGGACAAATCCGAGCTTGATTCATTCAATTTAAACTGAGCCGAATTTGAGGCGTTGCTATTTTTGTGGGAGGCGCCTTGAATACTTAGGCCTGTACCCTCGGCACCCAAGATCTGGATGGAATCGGTACCATTGACCTTGTCCGTCTCTTGCCCCCCGCCCTCGGTCAGCGCGGGATCACCCGATTCATAGCCACGCACCGCATTAGCGAAGTCCAAGTACCACTCGTTTGTGCCGCCGGAATCATTTGGGCCATTGTTAAGGACGTTAGCCAGACGGTCGGTATTCCCACACCCGGTCAGGCCCGCCATGCGGATGTCCCGCGCAAGAAATTCGAACGCCGTCCGACCATGATCCTGAACCTGGCTCAGCGCCTCGTTGGTGCGATAGGACTGCTTGTTGGCGAGAAAGACACTGATAACGCCACCGATGATGATCAGGCCCAACACCATCGCTATCATCAGCTCGACCAGCGTGAATCCTCGCCCCCATCGGAGACCCAACGGTCGATCCGATCGTACAGTTTCTTGGTAATTCGTGTTGCTCATAATCTTGCCCTGGTCACCACTTCCTGGGCGTTGCTGCCACCGGTGGCCTTGTCATCATCGAATGTCACGGTGATTTCGCAGATGCCGTTGCCGTCGCAATCGACCTCCCCGGTCGTGCCGTCGCCAAGGGCAGCGAGGCCATCCGGAGGCGCATTACCCGACCCCGTGCACCAATGATCCAGCTGGACTTCAGCAAGCGTCCCACTGTTCCCGGTACAGCTGCCGACCGTCACGGTGGCGTCGTAATTACCCGCCAACGCATTCGAGCGATCCGCCCGCATCGAATCGAGGATCGAGTAGCTCGCGATCGTCGCCTGCGTGCGGTCCATCGCGCTGTTGTTGTTCGACAGCGCCTTGGTCTGCAACGCGGCCATGCCGAGAAAGCCAATCGAGAGCACCAGCACGGCGATCAGGACCTCGATTAGCCCAACGCCCACCTGCCCCCTTTTGTCATGAATGCTCGTGTTCATCAGTTGCATGCCGTATCGGATGATTCAGTGGTCAATGTGGAGCGGGTAATCAACCGGATGCAGCGGTAACCGTCGGCGGCCAACCCTGTTGAATGAATTTCTGCAACCAAGTCAGTAACTCCAGCAGTACCCGGAACGCTACCGTTGGGCCTCGTACCCAATCCCATTCCGTTAAACCGCAAACTCTGGGTGTTATTTAGATCGATACCATCCGGCTTCTCAAGCGCGGCACGTACTACCGTGACATTGGTAGTGCCTGCCCGTAATGCCCTGACCTCGCCAAGATTATTCTCGCAACCAGCGACCAGTACATCCGTATTGGTTTGGTCTCCCGACGCGGCTTGGTTGCTGCTCTCTCCGCAGACCACCACGGGGGCACTGCGCTTGATCGCTTCGGAGCGGGCCAGGTTGACCGCCGTGACCCACTCGTTTGTCGTGGTGGTCAGCTCGTTCGACAGGATGAGGTTGCGAAAGCTGGGGATGGCGATCGCCAGCAGAATCGCGGCCACCACGATGGTGATCATCAGCTCGATCAGGCTGAAGCCTTGGTGCCGCGACCGCCGGCCGAGGGTGACGAGATTGCGATTCATGCCGTTCAATTCCTGTTCCACTCACTGCATATAATCATGCCCGAATATGACCTGCCAGTCCCCTGGGGACGAGAGGCCGCTTTCAGCCGACGAACGGTCTGCCCGCCCTAGTGGCGTAGAATTGGGTCGACCCATTTTCATCGGATCGCGACATGACACAGGATCAGGGGCTTACCATCGCAGACCAGCACGCCGCAATCGACCTGGTCCGCGATACTGCCAACCGGCACCTTCTCGACGGGGGCACCCAGGCCGCCGAGCGCAAGACGGACGGCAGCTGGGTCACCGCGACCGACCATGCGATGCAGTCGGAGTTGCAGACCGGGCTTGCCGAGCGATTCCCGACGCATGGCTTTCTTGGCGAGGAGATGAGCGTCGCTGAGCAGGAGCACGCCTGGCGCGAATGCCTGGACGGGCGTCCGACGTGGGTGGTCGATCCGCTCGACGGCACCAGCAACTTCCGCCTGGGGTTTCCGGTGTTCTCGGTGACGGTCGCCTTGCTGGCCGGCGGCAAGACGGTGTTCGGCGTGGTTTTCGATCCCAGCCGGGACGAGTGCTTCCATGGCGCGCGTGGTGACGGGGCCTGGCTGAACGGGGAGCCGTTGTCGCTTGCCAACAAGCCGCGGCAGGATCTCAAGAGCTGCCTGGCCACGGTGGATTTCAAGCGCCTGCCCCGTGGGGTCGCGACGCATCTGGCCTGCGATCCGCCGTATGCGTCGCAGCGCTCGATCGGCTCGGTCGCACTCGACTGGTGCTGGTTGGCGGCCCATCGCGTGCAGGTCTATGTGCACGGCAAACAGAAACTCTGGGACTACGCGGCCGGCCAGCTGATCCTGCACGAGGCGGGCGGGGCGTCCGCCGATCTTGGCGGTGAGCTCGATTACCTCGACCGGCCGCTCGAGCCGCTGCCGCGCTCGGCGGTGGCCGCGACGCATGTGGGGTTGTTGGAGGATTGGCTGGAAGAGGTGAGAGTTGAGGGGTGAGATCGGTTGTTCGCAGACAAGTCGGCCGTCGGCCGACGTTGGGCTGAAGCCCAACCCACAAAGGGGGCGTCGCATGCTTTGGGTCGTGGGGCAAGGCCCGACACTCAAAAGGGCGGTCGTATCCTGTGGGTCGGGCTTCAGCCCGACAATCCGCCGATGGGGCGGATGGTTCTCGGGCGTGATGAACGGCACCTTGCCCACGGCAACACCTTGCAAGAGCTGACCCCGCTGGGTGTTGGATTTGGCCGTCGCACAAAAGCAAAGGCCCGCCATCTTCCGATGACGGGCCTTGTTCGGTCGGGCCGCCCCGAAGCGGGCGGCATTCTGCGGATCAGCTACCCCAGATGTCCTCGGTGATCGAGGCGTACCAGTCGCGGGCGTAACCGGCTTCCTTCTTGGCGTTGACGCCGCCCTTCGGCGACACGCCACCGGCGCCCTTGACGGCCACGGTCTTGCCGTCCTCGACGCGGTAGACGGCGGCGACGGAAATACCGTACTCCGGCCCGATCAGGCTGTAGCAGGTGTTCACCCAGGTCGGTTCGGGCGGCTTTTCGTTGTGGAACATCGCCACGATCGCAGCAGCGCAGTTCTTCGCCTGCGAGTTCGCCGCGTAACCCGACTTGGGCAAGGGCGAGCCGATGCAGGCATCGCCGACGACGTGCACGCGCGGGTGGATGGTCGATTCGTAGGTCCCGGTACTGATCGGGCACCAGCCGGAGTCGTCCGTCAGGCCTGCCTCGTGGGCGATCCAGCCCGCTTTCTGCGGCGGGATGACGTTGATCACGTCGCCCTGGTACTCGGTGCCACCGGCGGTGACCGTCATGGTGTCGGGGTCGACCTTGGTG
>JAFGUH010000005.1 GCA_016938615.1 Halothiobacillaceae bacterium
CTCTGCCCTCTGCCCTCTGCCCTCTGCCCTCTGCCCTCTGCCCTCTGCCCTCTGCCCCCTCGTCTGCCCTCTCAGTTCGCCCAACGTCGCCCCGTATCCAGCCGGATCACCGCCTGGTTGATCAGCGGGCAGGCCATCAGGTAATCGATCGTCTGGCTGACCACGCCCGGACCGGGTTCGAAGGGCAGCAGGCGGCGCCGGAGCCGGTTGCGTCGATATTCGGCGTCGTCTTCCGGGTGGAACATCAACAGGCCCGGGGCGATCGCATTGACCCGCGTGTGCGGGGCGTAGCGCAGCGCGAGCGAGCGCACCGAGCTCTGGATGGCCGCCTTGGAGGCGATGTAGTGGATGTGGTCGGGCTCGCCCTCGTCGATGTGCGCGTCGGTCATGAACACCACCTGCCGGTCGGCGTGGCCGTCGTCGCGCTCGCGGGCGGGCAGGGCGCGTTGGAGGTGTTCGGTGAGCTCGATCGGGGCGGTCACGTGCACGGTGTACATCGCCGTGGCCAGGTCCGGGTTGGCGGCGACGTCCTCGTCGCGGTGCCAGATCGAGGCGTTGTGCACGATCAGGTCGAGCCGCTCCGTTTGCTCTGCTACTTGCCCGGCGAACGCGACCAGCCGGTCGCGCGCGAGCAGATCGAGCTCCAGGGCGATCAGGCCCTGGTCGACGAGCGCGCGCAGCGCGTCCGTCTCGTGGCGATAGCTGCCGATGACCCGGTGCCCGGCGGCGAGCAGGTGCTCGGCGAGGTGGGCGCCCACCCGGCGGGTCACCCCGGTAATCAGGACGGTCTGGGGGTGGGAGGTCATGGCATCAGCCTCGGGCGACGAGTTGCAGGAATTCGTTGCGGGTGGCCGCGCTCTCGCGGAACTGGCCGGTCATGCGCGAGGTGATGGTCTCGGATTCGACCTTCTCGACCCCGCGCATCGCCATGCACATGTGCGCGGCGCGTACCTGCACGGCGACGCCGGCCGCGCCGGTGGCCGATTCCACCGCCTCGGCGATCTGCTGGGTCATGTTTTCCTGGATCTGCAGGCGGCGGGCGAACAGATCGACGATGCGGGCGAGCTTCGACAGCCCCAGTACCTTGCCCTGCGGGAGGTAGCCGATGTCGACGTGACCGATTATGGGTAGCATGTGGTGTTCGCAGAGGCTGTAGAACTCGATGTTGCGCACTACCACCATCTCGTCGTTGTCCGACGCGAAAAGGGCATTGCCGATGGCCGACTCCAGTCGTTGGTCGAGCCCCTGGGTGAGGTAGAGCAGGGCCTTGGCCACTCGCTTGGGCGTGTCGACCAGGCCGTCGCGACTGGTGTCCTCGCCCAACTGGGCGAGAATGGTCTGGACCGCCGAGGCGATGGTGTCGATTCGGGCCGCGTCGGCACCGACCGGTTCGGGGAAATCGTCCTCGTGCAGGGCTGCCATGTCGGGGTTCTCTTGGTAACACGATCGTAAATGTTGGCGGAGACTTTAGCAGGTGCCGGCGGGCCTGTCCGGTGCCGCCTCCGGCCCTAGGCCCGGTCGCTCTGGGCCCGGTCGCTCATGGCCTCGGTCGCCGGCCACCGAGGGCGCGGCGGTTGGTCGGCGACCGGCTTGCCGCTAGACTGTCGCGTTCCTTTTGTCGACGCCGATAGGCGGCGTCCGCGCCTCGTTTTCCAGATCAAGGGGTTTTCCCGTCCGTGAAGGCCGTAATCGAACACCGTCTCCAGGCCATCTGCCAGCAATTCGTTACCGAGGGCGATCTGCCCGCCGAGGTCTCGGTCAACCCGGTCTTGACCGTGCCCAAGGACCCGGCCCACGGGGATTTTGCCAGCAACCTCGCCATGCAGCTGGCCAAGCCGATGAGGCAGTCGCCGCGCGCGATCGCCGAGCGCATCGTCGCGGTCTTTGCCGACGAGCCGGGTGTCGAGCGGGTCGAGATCGCCGGCCCCGGCTTCATGAACTTCTTCGTCGAGGCCGGCGCGGCGTTCGCGCTGATCGATCGCATCCTCGAGGAAGGCGAGCGCTTCGGTCGCTCGGATGCCGCGGCCGGCCAACGGGTGCAGGTGGAATTCGTGTCGGCGAATCCGACCGGGCCGCTGCACGTCGGCCACGGCCGGGGGGCGGCCTACGGCTCGGTGGTCGCGAACCTGCTCGAGGCGGTCGGCGCGGACGTCGAGCGCGAGTACTACGTCAACGACGCCGGTCGGCAGATGCACATCCTGGCGGCCAGTGTCTGGCTGCGCTACCTCGAGGTCCAGGGCGAGACCATCCAGTTCCCGTCGAACGGCTATCGCTCCGAGGGCTACATCCTCGACATCGCCCGGGCGCTGGCCGACGAGCACGGTAACCGTCTGGTGGTGGAGTCGGCCACGGTGTTCGCCGATCTGCCGGAGGATGCCCCGGTCGGCGACAAGGAACGCCACATCGATGCGCTGATCGAGCGCATGCGCGAGCTGCTGGGCGAGACCGACTACCGGATCGTCTTCCGCGCGGCGCTCGATGCCATCCTCTCCGACATCCGGGCGGATCTGGCCGAGTTCGGCGTCACCTACGACCACTGGTACTCCGAGCAGAGCCTCGCCGATCGAGGGCTGGTTGAGCGCGCGATCGAGCGGCTCGAGGCCGAGGGGCATCTCTACGAGCGTGACGGCGCGCTGTGGTTCCGCTCGACCGATTTCGGCGATGACAAGGACCGCGTGGTCCGGCGCGACAACGGCCAGACCACCTATTTTGCCTCGGACATCGCCTACCACCTCGACAAGTTCGATCGCGGCTTCGATGAGGTAATCGATATCTGGGGGGCCGATCACCACGGTTACGTCCCGCGGGTGCGTGCCGCACTCACCGCGCTGGGCAAGCCGGCCGACCGGCTGGTGGTCTCGCTGGTGCAGTTCGCGATCCTCTACCGCGGCGGCGAGCGGGTGCCGATGTCGACGCGATCGGGCAGTTTCGTCACCCTGCGCGAACTGCGCGAAGAGGTGGGTAACGACGCGGCGCGCTTTTTCTATGTCATGCGGGCGGCCAATCAGCATCTGGATTTCGACCTGGATCTGGCCAAGAGCCAGAGCAACGAAAACCCGCTCTACTACATCCAATACGCCCACGCGCGGGTGGCCTCAGTGCTGCGCCAGCTGCCGCTGCGCGGCTTCACCCACGAGCCGTCGGCCGGCCGCGAGGCGTATGCGCGACTGACCGAGTCCCACGAGCAGGCCCTGTTCAAGCGCCTGTCGCAATACCCGGCGCTGGTCGAGCGGGCGGCCAAGTCGCACGAGCCGCATCAGCTGGTCCACTACCTGCGCGATCTGGCCCAGGATTTCCACAGCTACTACAACGCGCATGCCTTCTTGCTGGGTGACGACGCGCCGTTGCGCAACGCCCGCCTGAACCTCGTGGTCGCCACGCGGCAGGTGTTGGCCAACGGCCTGGGGCTGCTGGGCGTCAACGCACCGGATGAAATGTGAGGGGAGGTAGGCGACGATGAGCAGCCCGGGTCGCAAGAAGGTCAACCGACCACGCACGTCCGGCAACCGCGGTGCGAAGTGGGCATTGCTGATCGCGCTCGTTCTGGTCGTGGCGCTGGTTGTGGTGCTCGCCCGCTTGACGGCCGACAGGAACAGCCAGTCGGCCACGGCCGAGGGCCCGCAGACCGACACGCGAAGCGTGAAGAAGGAGCCTGAGAAGGCCCCGGTCTCACCGGACGCGGAATTCCAGTTCTATACCCTCCTGCCGGAGCAGGGAAACCAGCCGCCGGCCACTACCCCGCCTTCGTCGAAGCAGGTTCCCGAGCCGCCCTCGTCGACGACCCTGGACGCCGAGAACGGCTACCTGATCCAGGCCGGGTCGTTCAACCAGGCCAAGGATGCTGAGGCACGCAAGGCCGCACTGGCGTTGCTGGGTGTCGAGAGCCGGGTCACCACGGTCACCGTCGACCAGCGCCGCTACCACCGGGTGATCCTCGGGCCGTTGGCCGGCAAGGACGTGGCGGCAGTCCGCCGGCAGCTCGACGAGGCCGGTATCGAGACGACTTCACCGCGGCGCGCCCCCGCTCGTTAGGGAACCTCTGCACGAATGCCATACCGCTGAAGCGTGGCTTGTGCCGGAAAAAGCCCGGCGTCGTTGCCCCGGCGATGCTCTCGGCATACAGTGGAGTGGAGGTTGAGAAGAGGCTGAGCGGGCGCGGTATGCCGGCGCGCGCGGGCGAGTCGTACGCGGTTGGATGTGAGGGTCGAGCATGCATGTCGCGGGGTGGGCAAGCCGCGAGCCGCGTCGCCGCGGTGACGTGACCGGCCGGCAGCGCGCTGCGCGCTCGCCCGGACGGTGGTCATGGCGCCTGGTTGCCTGGTCTGTTTTCGTCGCATGCCTGGTCGTTGGTTCCCCGTTCCCTTCCGCGGGTCACGCCGGGGAGCGCCCCCTCGCCCGGGCGCAGTGGGCGACGACCACGCAGTCGCTCTCCCCGGCCGAGGCACTCGACCTCGACTTCCGGGCGATGTCGGGAGACACGCTCAATCTCGGCCCGTTTCAGGGCGATATCTGGCTGCGTCTTTGGCTTGACGGCAGCGAGATGGGCGAACGTCGATGGTTGTCGGTGCGCTGGCCCTACGCGCGTGATTTCCGGTTCTACCTGGTCGGGTCGCGATCGGCGGACGGCAAGCCCTCGCTGCTCGAATGGCGCGAGGGCGCTCATCCCATCGGGCTGCCCGCGATACCCACCGATCCCGGGCGGCTGCTGCCGGCCTTCGACGGGAAGCGGCAATTTCTCTTGCGGCTGAGCGCAGACGGTCCCACGGCTATGCAGCTCACGCTGGATTCGGTCCAGACCGAGCGCAATCGGCTGCTCTCGCGCTACCTCCTTTTCGGCATTTATCTGGGTGCCATGCTGGGCATGGCCACCTACAGCCTCTTCCTGATGTTGGCGCTGCGCGAGCGCACCTATGCGGGCTACGCCGCGTTCCTCGCTGCCACCGTGCTTTATGTCGGGCTTCGGTATAACGTCCTCGGCCCTCTGCTTCCCGAGTTCTTGCACTGGATGTCGCCGGCGCGGCAGGCCCAATTGGCCGTGGCGCTGATGGCGCTGTCCGGGATCGGTTTCGTGCGCCGCTTCCTGCAAAGTCCCCGCGACGATCCCCGGGCCGACCGTGTGCTTCAGCTCCTCATGTTGCTGGCGCTGTCGACCGTGCCCGCCTCGGCCGCACTTTCGGGGGAGCTGTCGTCCCTCCTGGTCATGGGCATGGTGGTGGCCACGGTGCTTGGCATCTTTTGGGCGGCCTGGCGGAGCATGGGGCGTGGCTTTCGCCCGGCCTTCAACCTGCTGATTAGCTGGTCGATGTTTGCCGTGGTGGTGCTGCTCTATCTGGCCATGTTGCTGGGCGTGCTGCCGTACTCGGCCGTGCTGACCCTGGGCCTGCCGCTGGGATCGCTCGCCCTGGCCCTTTTGTTGGCCTTTGCGCTCGGCAGCCGGATCCGTCACAAACAGCGCGAGGAGGCCGCGCTCGAGCGCGACCGCGACCGGTACCGGTTTCTCAGCGAGCGCGACGGGCTCACGGGGTTGTACAATCGCCGCGCGCTCGACCGGCAGATCGAGCAGGCGGTCGACGTCGCCCTGCGCGATGGTTCGCCGCTGAGCCTGGTGGTGATCGACAACGATCATTTCAAGGGCTACAACGATCGCTACGGTCACCTGGCCGGGGACGATGCGCTGCGCTGTCTTGCCCGGACGATGGCGGCCAATGTCCGGCAAGACGACCTGTGCTTTCGCTACGGCGGCGAGGAGTTCGTGATCCTGCTGCCCGGGCAGACAACGGTTCAGGCCATGGCCGTTGCCGAACGTATCCGCGAGGCCTATCGAACCGGCTCGGCGTCCGATTCGGGGCCCGGCGGCACGATCAGCCTCGGTGTGGCTGAGCTCCGTCCGGGCGACACGGCCACCAGCCTGTTGGCTCGCGGGGATGCCGCGCTCTACCATGCCAAGGAGCAGGGGCGCGACCGGGTGGAGCAGGCGCCCTGGGCCCTGCCGGAAACGCCCCCGGGGTGATAGAATCGCCGGCTTGCGCGCTCGGTCCTGCCCAGGGATCGACCGCCGCGTCAACCGGTTCACTGCTCTGCGAGGCGTACTGCAATGTCGATGGAAGACCGCGATGGCCTGATCTGGCTCGACGGCGAAATGGTCGAATGGCGCGAGGCCAAGACCCACGTGCTCACTCACACCCTGCACTATGGCATGGGCGTGTTCGAGGGCGTGCGCGCGTACAAGACCGAGCAGGGCACCGCGATCTTCCGCCTCGAGGACCACACCCGGCGGCTGCACAACTCGGCCAAGATCCTCGGCATGGCACTGCCCTACAGTGAAAGCCACCTCAACGACGTGCAGCGCCAGGTGGTGCGCGAGAACAACCTGGAGAGCGCCTACATCCGCCCGATGGCCTTTTACGGCTCCGAGGGCATGGGCCTGCGTGCCGACAATCTCAAGGTGCACGTCATGGTCGCTGCCTGGCACTGGGGTGCCTATCTCGGCGCGGAGAACATCGAGAAGGGCATCCGCATCCGCACCTCGAGCTACTCGCGCCACCACGTCAACGTCACCATGTGCAAGGCGAAGGCGAACGGGGCGTACATGAACTCGATGCTCGCGCTGCGCGAGGCCACGGCCGCCGGCTACGACGAGGCGATGCTGCTCGACACCCAGGGCTTCGTCGCCGAGGGCTCGGGCGAGAACATCTTCATCGTGCGTGACGGCGTGCTCTACACCCCGGACCTGACCGCCGCGCTCGACGGCATCACGCGCCGGACCGTCATCGCGCTGGCGAACCAGTTCGGCATCCCGGTGGTGGAAAAGCGCATCACCCGCGACGAGGTCTACATCGCCGACGAGGCGTTCTTCACCGGCACCGCCGCCGAGGTTACGCCGATCCGCGAGGTCGACGACCGGCCGATCGGCAGTGGCGTGCGTGGCCCGATCACCGAGCGCCTGCAGAGCACCTACTTCGATCTGGTCGAGGGGCGTTACCCGCCGCTGGCGGACAACTGGCTCGATTACGTGGAGGCACGCGCATGAATCCCGATACCGCATCCCATCCGCAAGACTTCAAGACCCCCAACGCCGACTGCGTGATCGAGGTGACGCAGGCCGACCTGCCGATCTACTGCCCGCGCGAGGAAGAGGCCGTGTGGAATTCGCATCCGCGGGTCTACATCCACCTCGAGCACAAGGGCGACGAGGCCCGTTGCATCTATTGCAGCGCGGTCTACAAGCTGATCGACTGATCCCGGCTCGACGCGGCGGGCGCTATTCTGTGCCCGTCACCCGCTCGCCGATCACCGCGGCCACCTCGCGGGTGTCGTCCACCGGCTGGTAGTCCCAGCGTGCGAGTCGGCCGTCGAAGGGGCGTGTCACCCGTTCCTCGCGCAGCTCGCGATGAAAGCGCGCCAGGCGCTTCGAGTAGCGGCCGAAATCGAACACGTACAGGGGCGTGCCGGTCGAGGCGGCTTCCGAGACCATCGAGGCGGAATCCCCGCTGACCACGAGGTAGTCCGCCAGGGCGAGAATGCCGAAGTAGGGGTTCGGCCCCTCGCCGCGCCACAGCTGATGTGGCACACCTTGGAGGGTTTCGGCCAGCACCGCCGTGTTTGCCTCCCCGGTGCGCCGCGATGGGGTGACGAGAATCGATCCGCCACTGGCCCGCGCCGCCTGCACAAGCTGCTCGCCGATCTGCCGGGTCTTCTCCGGCGTCAGGGTCATGGTGCGGTTCGAGCCGCCAAGCAGCACGCCGATCCACGGTCGCGGCAGCGCCTCGAAGCCGGTGCGGAATTGCTCGGCGGCCTGGTCGAGCTTGGCCCGGGTGACATGGTGGATCGCCCCGCGAGTGGGTAGCACGTTCGGCCCGCTCAGCCCGTCGTGGCGCGGCGGCACCACCAGATCGAAGTAGCGTGGCGGGATCAGCGGGTCTTGCACGTGCACGGTAAAGCACTGACCGCCACTGGCGCGGCGGATGGCGATCGAGGCGGCCGCACTGCGCCGCCCGCAGGTAATCAGTACGCGAGGCCAGGGCGAGGCGAGTCGGTCCGAGTCGGGCGAGAGCTTGCCCAGTGGATCGGGCACCCAGTGCATCGGCAGCCAGCGCCACGGTCGCGGCAGGGCGATGGTCTTCTGCACCACCGGCCAGCCGGTCCGCTCGGCGACGGCCTCGGCCAGCCCAAGGGCCTGGTTGGCCATGCCCGCCTCGCCGGTGGTGACGGCCCAGATTTCGTCGACGATGTCGGGAGATGTCGGCATGCGGGCATGATAGCCTGCGAACCCACCCTTTGACGCCGGCACCCATCCGGCAGACCGATCGAGGAGATCCCCGGTGACCAGCGGGAACCAGCCAGCCGCCCAGCCTGACCGGCGCCTGACCGTGGTGCAGATGCTGCCCGCCCTCGACGGTGGCGGGGTCGAACGCGGCACGATCGAGATCGCCGCGGCGCTGGTGCGCGAGGGGCACCGCGCCATCGTGATCTCCGAAGGTGGTCGGCTGGTCGATGAGCTCGAGGCACTGGGCGCGGAGCACGTCACTCTGCCGGTCGGACGCAAGTCGCTGCTCACCCTGCGCTATATCCGCACCGTGCGTCGGCTGCTGCGCGACGAGCGGGTCGACATCCTGCACCTGCGCTCGCGTCTGCCCGCCTGGATCGGCTACCTCGCCTGGAAGACGATGAACCCGGCCACGCGGCCGCGCCTGGTGACTACCGTGCACGGGGCCTACTCACCGGGGCGCTACAGCGCGGTGATGACCAAGGGCGAGCGCGTGATCGCCGTCTCCGACAGCATTGTCGACTACATCCGTGCCAACTACCCGACGGTCGATCCCGAGCGGATCGTGCGCATCTACCGTGGCGTCGATCCGGACCACTACTATCCCGATTTTCGTCCCGATCCGGCGTGGGTGGAGCGGTTTTTCCAGGAAACTCCGCAAGCCAGGGATCGCTGGCTTCTGACCCTGCCGGGGCGCATTACCCAGATCAAGGGACAACTGGACCTGGTCGAGATCGTCGCCGGGCTCAAGGCGCGCGGCGTACCCGTCCACGCCCTGCTGGTTGGCGGCGTGCATCCACGTCGACAGGACTACTGGCACCGGGTGCAGGCCGCGATCGAGGAAAGTGGGTTGGGCGAGGACATCACCTGGCTCGGTCCACGCGGCGACCTGCGCGAGATCCTTTCCATCAGTGACGTGGTGCTCTCCTTGACGAGCAAGCCCGAATCCTTCGGCCGCACGGTCACCGAGGCCCTGTCCCTGGGAAGGCCCGTGCTGGGTTACGATCACGGGGGGGTAAGTGAGCAATTGAGAGCAATCTATCCAAGAGGCTTGGTGCCACCGAGGGATCTCGGTCGGGCTATCGAATGTCTGTTGCATTTTCGTGCCAACGGAGCGCCGACTGTCTCGAAAAATAATCCGTATACGATTGGTGAAATGAAAAATAGGACCTTGGGCGTATATCAAGAGCTTAACCACTCAAAAGGACCACGAGGATGACCTTGCTCAGCACAAGTCGGCGTTATTTGGCAAGTGTGCCGTTGCCACATATTGAAAACCTCTGGGACAGGCTTTTATTCTTGTACCTATTGGCGGCTCCCTCTCTGATTTTTAGCACAAATATAGGGGAGCGCGTTTATCAAGATGTGCTTTTTTTGGGGATTCTTATTTACGCCATATTTAGAGGAAAGGCCGATTGGTCTCCGGCTGTCGTTTGGATATGGCTGGTCTGGATTGCATTCTGGTTATGGTCTCTTCTTACTGACTCGTTGCCCATTGGGGAGTTGGATGACGATGGATTTAAGGTGGCCGCGCTTCTCCTCTTGCTGCCTTGGCTGGTCGCCCTATCCAAGCGTGACTCGGCTCTGCTGGGTTTGAACTACGGTTTCAAGATAGCAGTGGTTGTCGGTGCGATCACAGCCATGATTCAGGTGTTTTTGATTGGCCTTGGTCGAGCCCAGGGGGGCGATAACGCCAACATCTTCGCATTCATGTTGGCCATTTATGGTGTCTTCGCAGTGCATGACTCGTTAGTCAACCGGCGTCGCTCGCTCTATCTTTGGGTTGTGCTGGCTGCGACCGCGGTCGTTTTGTCTGGGAGCCGCATGACCATGGTGGCGTTAGCGGTAACGTTTCTTGTTATGTTCTGGTTCTACCGCGACCGTCTGAATTTGAGAAAAAACCTTTTGATCATCTTGGTTAGCGCTGTCACTCTTGTCTTGGTTGGTGGTGCTCAGGTGAAGGACCGTGCCGTTGATCTGGTTTTTACCATGGATGGAGGGAGCGAAGAGAACGATTTTTGGGCGGATTTCTTGGCAATGGATTTCACTATCCCTGCCGATGGGGATAGGGGAAGTTATTCAATGCAAGTGCGTGAAGAATTCCGATCATCCTTCGGTTATCGGCTAGTCTTGTGGAGAGTGGGGTGGGAGGTGTTCAAGGACAATCCATGGACTGGCGTGGGTAACCAAAAAGGTATCGACGAGATTGCCGATTACATCGGAGTTGGAGAAAACTTTTCCGACAAGTTCAGTCATGTTCACAATACGTTTCTTCAACACTTGGTTGCAGGTGGGGCTCCCCGCTTGGGTCTGTTGCTGCTAGTTCTGTTGACGCCGCTCATCCTGCTTTGGAAGGCTGGGTGTCGTGACGCGATGTGGCTGGTCATGCTGGTTACTCTGGTGAGTGGGGTCGCCGGGTTGACGGCCGCGGTTTTCGAACTCTTTCAATTCTCGTTCCCCTATGCGTTGTTGCTCGCGTATGCCTTGGTTCTGTGTCCTGGGAAATCGAGTGCTCACAGGAGTGATATCTGCGCAGCCGGTGTGCCGAAAGCAGGAAGAGGGAAGGCAGGATGATGCTCAAGGGCATTGGCAAGGAGTTCGAATGGTATTTGCGGCTGTGGCGCCTCGCTCCCGCCCTGCTCCGCCAATACGGAACCCTCAAACCCGACCGTGTTCGATTGCCGCGTTCTAGGCATGTCGTCTATATCGATACCGACGACCGGCGCGCGATGAAACGCATCCTGCTGGACGCCGTTCGCGGGCGATACCCGATCAACCGTCGTTTCTGGGTCGATTTCGTGCAGGCCCTTGACCCGGGGCTGGCCCTGGATGTCGGCACGAATTACGGGGAGTGCGTGTTTGCCACCGACTACGGCGCGGGTACGCAGGTATACGCCTTCGAGGCCAACCCGACGCTCCACCAGTACCTGCAACGCTCGAAAGAGTCTCACTCCAGCGCCGAACGCATCCATTTGGTGAACGCCCTCGTGGATGAGCGCCCCCGAGGGGCCGTGCCGTTCTTCGTCAACACGCGATGGAGCGGGGGGTCGACCGCCGTCCAAGAGGTGGCCGAGGAGATTTCCGGGCGCCGTGAAGTTCGGGTCGAAACGATCAGCATCGACTCGGTGCTTGCCGATTGGATCGGCCAGGTGGATACGTTGGTGTTCAAGATGGACATCGAGGGCTTCGAGCCTTTCGCACTCAAGGGCATGGCGCGGCTGCTCGACTCGGTGGAGACGGCGGTGGGGTTCGTCGAGGTCGACCTGCGGTTTCTCGAAAAGTCCGGCTGGACCCCGGCGGCGTACGACGAGGCCGTGCTCGATGGCTTCCGTCTGTTCGTATCGGACGGTGACAGCGAGACCCGTTTCCGCGAGGTTCCCTCGCTGTCGGCGCACGTCCGTCACGACAGCCAGCTGCATTTCGACCTGCTGCTGATCAAGGGGTGGCCGCAACGGTTACCGGAGGGCTGGGAGCTGGCGCCGGGATGAGCGTGGTCTGGATTGTCAGTGACGGGAATCCCGGCCACTTCAACCAGTCCCGTGCCGTGGCGGAGGCGGTGCAGGACGCGCGCGGCTGGACAGTGGAATGGGTGACCGTCCGGCCGCGCTATCGCGGGTTTTTGCGCCCGCTCGTCTATTCGTTGGTGAATGCGTTTGCCGGTCGGATGGGGATGGCGACGGCGCGCCGATTGGTCGCCATTGACGCACTGCCCGCCTCGCGGCCATCGATGGTGATCTCCAGTGGCGGCGCGACCGCGGTGTTCAATGTGTTGGCGGCCAGTGCGTTCGGCTGCGCCAATTTCTTCCTCGGACGCCCGCCGCTTCGATTCGACCGTTTCAGCCGGATTCTCCTGTCAGAAGAGGCGGGGGATGAGCCCAACGTGGTTCGCCTGCCGTTCTTGCCCACGCCCGTCACACCCGAGCAGGCAGATCAGGCCGGCACGGCGCTCCGGCGAGAGCTCGACCCGGGCGATACGCCGTTGTGGGCGATGCTGATCGGCGGCAGCAGCCGCAGTCACCATTTCGAGCCCGATGACTGGCGCGCCCTGGCCGCCGGCATGAATCGTCTGAGTGCCCAGTACGGCGGACGCTGGCTGATTACCACCTCGCGTCGCAGCGGAGAAACCGCCGAGTCGATACTCCGGCGGGAACTGGATCCAGCCTGCATCGCGGAGGCTACCTGGTGGGGCGAGCGCCCCCGGCCGGTGGTGCCGGCGTACCTGGGCGCGAGCGACATCGCCTTCTGCACGCAGGACAGCCTGACCATGCTGACTGACGCCATGGCCTCGGCGCGCCCGGTATTCGCCCTGTCGCCGAAACGCGTCGATTTTGGCGAAGGTGGCGGCATGTTCGAGGCGTATCTCGAACAGCACCAGGCGGAGCACCGGATACGCCGGTTGCCGATCGCGCAGATGGAACACGTCGATCCGGTGTCGCCACCGGGCTTCACGCCGATACACGAATCGATTCGCGACCGGATCTACGAGGGATATGTCAGGGATGTCCTGGATGCGAAACACTGAGAACAGCCTGCCGGAGAACGGGGAATGAAGCAGTTCATCTGCATGAAGTGGGGCAAGCTCTACGGCCCCGATTACGTCAACACGCTCTATCGCATGGTCTCGCGCAACGTGACGGGACCCATCCGCTTCGTCTGCCTGACGGACGATGCCCAGGGAATCCTCCCCGAGGTCGAGACCTTTCCCTGTCCCGAGATCGACCTGCCGGCGCCTCACAATAACCGTGGCTGGCGCAAGCTGAATCTCTACGCGCCCTCCGAGCGGTTGTTCGGACTCGAGGGCGACTGGCTCTATCTTGATCTCGACGTGGTGGTGACGGGCAGCCTGGATCCTTTCTTCGAATATCACCCGGAAGAAGACTTCATCGTGATGCAGAACTGGACGCAACCGGGCTCGGGCATCGGCAACACCTCCTGCTATCGCTTCCGGGTCGGCAGTCATGCTTACCTGCTCGACGATTTGATCGAGCAGCAGGACGAGATTCTTTCCCGCTATCGGAACTCGCAGACCTACATCTCGCGATCCATCCACCGGATCGACTTCTGGCCGGACGATTGGTGCGTACTGTTCAAGACCCACTGCGTGCCGCCCTTGCCGCAACGCTTCTGGAAGGAACCGGCGCTGCCCGAGCGCGCGCATGTGGTGGCCTTTCCCGGCGTGCCCAACCCACATCAGGCCGTGCGTGGCGAATGGCCGGCGCCCTGGTACAAAAAGAGCTACAAGTTCATTCGCCCGGCGAGCTGGATCGAGCAGTACTGGCGGTGACCGTGATGGCCAGGTTCGAAGAGAAAGCCCGCGACGAGGGCGAGGAGCACGGCGTGAAGGGGGGAGCTTGTGCCCGACCGGGGAACGTCCGCGTCGGCGTCGGCTTGCTCAGCTGGAGGGCGCCGGCGACGCTCGAGGCCACGCTGGAGAGTCATGTCTCCAAGGACCTGTTCTCGCTGTTCGACGAGCACCTGATCTTCTTCCAGGAACGCAGCGCCTCGGATATCGAGGTGGCGGAGCGCTTCGGCCTGCGGCACGACGGCAATTGCGAGAACACGGGGATCGTCGGCGGTGTGCGTGCCCTGGTCGAGCGGCTGGATTGCGAGTATCTCCTGCTGCTGGAGAACGACGGTCCGGCCGTGGAGTCGCGGGAGGAGATCCGTCGCCAACTCGATGCGGCCCTGAGCGACATGGTTTCCGAACGGATTCCCGTCTTTCGCTTCCGCAGCCGGCGCGACCCAGGCGAGGGGCTGGCTTCGGTGGAGAAGTTCTATCGCTACTACGCCGACCGGGTGCCCGCACCGCACGGCCATTCGCCCCTGATGAGCCGCTTGCGCCGCCTGCTACGACCCGCCAAGGCGAGACGAATGCTGGGGGCATCGGCCTACGCGAACTGTCGGCCGGACGAGGTGTTCCCGGGCGTGTTCGAGCGCACCGCCTGCGGCAACCTCGTGGTCGATTCGCGCTACATAAACTGGACCAATCAGTCGGTGCTCGTCGACCGCCGCTGGATCCAGGAGGTCATCCTGCCCTACGTCGACGCCCACTCCAGCAACCGGCTGGTCAACGGCTTCTCCGATATCGAGAAGGAGCTCAACGGCGACTGGTGGCGGGAACAGGAATTCCCCGTCGGCCTGGTCCCCGGCGTCTTCACCCACCGGCGGCTCGACCGCTGAAAACCGCCCATATCAGTCCGGTCGCCGGTACGGTGAAGGCACCCCGTCGGGCAGGGTCTTGAAGCGTCGGTGGCCCCAGAGGTACATCGCCGGGTGGCGGCGAATCTCGGCCTCCAGGCGTTCGACCAGCCGTCCGGTGTCGGCGACCTCGTCGCCACTGGGGACACCTTCCAGCGGCGGTTCGATCTCCAGTTCGTAGCGCCCGTCGAAGCGGCGGACGTGGTAGGGCAGGATCACGGCCCGACCCATGCGGGCGAGCATGGGCATGGCGGTATTGGTGGCCGCCGGCAAGCCAAGGAAGGGGATGAAGGCGCTGGTCTTGCCATGATAGTTCTGGTCCGGTGCGGTCCAGACCACGTCGGCCGCGCGCAGGGCGCGCACCATGGCGCGGGTGTCCTCGCGGTGGATCAGTCCGGCCAGGTGCTTCTCGCGTCCCTGGTCGATCAGCGCGTCGAGTGCGGCCCGGTTGTTGGGACGGTAGACGGCGTGTACTGGGGCGTGGCGGGAAACGAAGTACACGCCCAGTTCCATGTCGGTGACGTGGGCGGCGTTGAGGATAACGCCCTGGCCTTTCGCGCGGGCTGCTTGCAGGTGTTCGAGGCCGAGAATCCGGTAGTCGGGCACGCGGTCGAGGTTGCCGAACCAGCCCCAGAACCCCTCGCAGATGCCGGCACCGAGCCGTGCGAAATGCTCGTCGATGAGCGCCTCGCGCGCGGATTTCGTCCAGTCGGGGAAGGCGACCGCCAGATTGGCCTGCATGACATGTCGGCGCTTTTTCAGGAGGCGGGCCATTAGCCAGCCGATCCCGCTGCCCAGCGCCAGGCGACCACGTTGTGGCAGGGCCGCGATCAGTCGGGGCAGCAAGGAAAGAGTCAAGCGGGCGAGCCGCAGCTGTCGAGTGACGGGGGGCTTCATGGGCAAGTATTCTAAGGGATAATGACGACCATGCGCTTGTATCGCTCATCCCTCTGGACATCGTGTTGCCTGGAGAACCTCTGCACGAATAGCCAACGCCTCTGCGGGTCGCCAGGTGTCCAGATGCAAGGCGCAATGCGCCGCGCAATGACCGGCGCGATTGCCAAGCGCTGCAACGCCGCAGATTGGCGGCTGGCGACCGGCCCGGACGGGGCTCGTGGGTTTGCCCGCACGCCGCAAAGCCGTCTCTCGACGGGCCCGAGTTATTGCCTTGGGCCCGTCTTTGAGCAGGCGCCAGAAAAACGAACAAACTCGCGACCCAGAGGCGCCATTGATTCGTGCAGAGGTTCCCTGGTGACCCCCGCGTGAGGCGTTGGCATTACCAACTTGCCCTGGTGGCCCTGGGCCCCTGGCTGGCCTGGGACGCCTGGCGACGGTGCCGGCGGGCGCCGCTCGGTCAGCGTCGCTGTTTCGAGCAATTCGGCCGCCTGCGTAACGGCCTGCCGAGCGGCGGGGTGTGGCTGCATGCGGTGTCCTTGGGCGAGACCCGGGCCGCGGCGCTGCTGGTCAGGGAGATGCAGGCGCGCTGGCCGGCGGTACCGATCGTGTTCAGCACAACCACCGAGACTGGTGCGGATGCGGCCCGGGCACTCGGGCTACCCCATTTCTACGCCCCCTACGACTACGCGCTTGCGCAGCGACGCGTGCTAAACCGTCTACGTCCGCGCGCGGTCGTCGTCATGGAAACCGAGCTGTGGCCCAACCTGGTCCGCGAGAGCGCGCATGCCGGCGTGCCGGTGATGATCGCGAACGCACGCCTGTCGGACCGGTCGCTGGCACGCTACCGTCGCTGGGGTGGACGGTTGTTGCGCGAGGTCTTTGCGGGGATCGACCTGATCTGTGCCCAGTCGTCGGACGATCGCGAGCGCTTCGTCGAACTGGGGGCGCGTCATGTACTCGATTGCGGCAATCTCAAGTTCGACCTGGCCGTCGCGGAGAGGGCCGCGCCGATCGCACCCGAACAGGCTCGCACCTGGCTCGCTGCCAGCACCCACCCGGGCGAGGAGGAGCAGGTGCTCGCGGCCCACGCACGGATCCGGGAGACGTACCCGGATGCCCGGCTCGTGCTGGTGCCGCGTCACCCCGAGCGGGCGGCGGAGGTGATGCGGCTGGTGGAGTCGAGCGGCCAGTCGGTGGCGCGCTGGCCTGCCGGACCCCGACGACCGAGCGTGGAGGTGATCGACCGGGCGGGGGTGTTGGCCGCGCGCTTTTCCGAGGTGCCGGTGGTCTTTATGGGCGGGTCGTTGGTGCCGGTCGGCGGGCACAACCCGCTGGAACCGGCGGCGGTGGGGCGTGCCGTGCTGCGAGGGCCTCACGTGCAGAACTTTCGCGCGGTGTTCGCGACCCTCTCAGCCGCCGACGGCGAGCGACAGGTAGCGGATGCCGAGGCACTGGCCGCGGCAGTGATCGACTGTTTCGATGCCCCGGCGGCCTGGGAGGCGGCCGGCGAGAGGGCGCGCGCGGCGATCGCGGCCCACCGCGGCGCGGCCCGGCAGGTGGCCGCCCGAATGGCGCCATGGCTCGAGTCAGCCGGCAGGTAGTCCCGGCGGGAATCGGCGTTCGCCCGGCCTGTCCCGGGCCGAGGGGCCGACGGGGCGAAGCACTCGGGCCTCGCCGGGCTCATACCGGTATTCCCTTGCAGCCGATGTTCACGGCCTGCGCCGAATTGGCAAGGGCCGGTTCCGCGGACTGACTCGGCGTCGATCAACCGGGCGCAAGCCAGTCCCCGCGCCTGTCGGCCCCGGGGCATGTCAGGCGCGATACCGATCGCGTCGCGCTATTCGCCCTCGACAGTTCGTCGTGCCCGATCGAGCACGCGCTGCATCATTTCCGTTTCCACCGAACTCGCGCCTTCCCCCTTGGACGACTGGATCAGCGGGGCGATCAGGGCGTTGGTCTCCTGCTCGGTCAGCTGCTCGTTGATGGCCTGGAGATCGGCGGCGGTCAATTGGCCGGTATCGGCCTTGAGTTGCAGCAGGTTGTTGATGTAGCTGTAGCGCGCGTCAAGGTAATCGGCCATCGCCTGGAACACCCGCAACTCGGCGTTGAGCACGTCGACGATGGTGCGGGTGCCGACGCCGTAGCCGGCCTCGGTGGCGACCAGGCTGGTGCGTGCCGACTCGACCGCTTGCCGGAAGGCGGTGATTTCGCTGATCGAGTTCTGCACGCCGCGGTAGCTTTCCGAGGTTTGCTGGCGCACCTGGCGGCGCTGGCTGTCCAGGTCGAACTGGCTGCGCTGGTAGTCGAAGGCCGCCTGGCGCGATCGGGCGTTGATGCGGCCACCGGTGTAGATGGGCAGCTTCAGCTGGATGCCGACCTGGCCGTTGAGCGTCTCGTTCTGACCGGTGAACTGGCTGGGGCTGTCGTCATAGCCATAGCTGCCCTCGAGGTCTACGGTCGGTGCGCGCTGCGACCGGGCCACGTCGACGTTCTGTTGCGCGATCCGGGTGCCGACGATGGCGCTTTGCAAGCCGAGGTTCTGCTCGGCGGCAAGATCCATCCACTCCTCGGGCGAGGCCGGTTGCGGCGCGGTCACGTCGAGGTTGGTGCGGATGTCGTCGAGATCGGTCTCGGTTCGGCCGATGATGGTGGCCAGCGCGGCCTCGGCGTTGTTGAGCGCGTTGCGCGCCGAGATGATCTGGGCGGTCGCCTGGTCGTATTCCGACTGGGCGTCGGCCACATCGGTCACGGCGACCAGGCCAACCTCGTACTGGCGCTGCGCGCGCTCGAGCTGCCGCTTGAGAGCGGTTCGGTTGGCCTTTGCCAGTTCCAGCTGCGCGTCGGCATTAAGTACCTGGAAGTAGGCCTGTCCCGTGCGCAGGATCAGGTCCTGGCGGGCCTGCTCGAAGTCGATCTCGGCCTGGCGGACCTGCAACTGGGCGATGTCGAGCTGCAGGTTTTCCGTCCGGTTGTAGATCGTCTGCGACAGGGTCAGTGCCAGGTTGCGTCCGCTGCCCTTGATCACGTCCTGACCGCCAGCGTTGCCGTCGATCACGCGGGTGTGCGTGTAGTCGACGCCTCCCGACCCCTGCAACTGCGGCAGCAGGTCCGCGCGCTCGATCGGTACGTTCTGCTCGACCGACAGCCGCTGTTGTTGCGCCGAGCGCAATTGCGGGTCGTTCTGCTCGGCCAGGGCGTAGATGTCGAGGAGATCCTCGGCCAATGCGACGCCGCTCGCCATGGACAGGCCCAGGCCGATGGCGGCCGACAGGGCTGCTCGGCGGAACGGCCGGGCGAGGCCGCGAGGGCCGCCCCGGCCGGGGACGGAGGCAAGGCGACGGACTGGCATGGTGGGACTCCCTCGGACAATTGGCTGCGTAACTGATTAGCCTGCTAACTATTTGCACGATACCCCAGCGACCAACTGGCCGGCAAGGCATGTTGCCACCGCCTGCGGCCCGCTGGCAGCCGGTCCGGACGTGCGTGCCTTTTTCGGTGGTCAGAGCTTAGCGCAGAACGGCCCCGGTTGAGAGACCGGAGCCGCGTGGTTCGATCTCGCCGCGTCGTGGCACGGGGCGAGCCTCAGAGCGAGAACGCCGGTTTGGGCTCGGCGCCGGCCAGGTAGGCCGTGCGGGTCTCGAACAGCGACTTGGTGTGGAACTGGCTCTCGGTGGTACGCGTGACCATCGAGACGGTCTGGATCGCTCCGGTGCCGGTAATCGCAAGCAATCTCCCGCCTACGTTCAGTTGGCGCAAGCCGGCCTCCGGCATGGTGGCTCGCGCTCCGGTGAAGACAATCACGTCGAAGCGTTCGTCGCTGGCCCAGCCGTCGTGGGCGTCGCCGGTCTCCAACACCACGCGCTCGAACCCCAGTTCGGCGAGGCGATTCCTGGCGCGTTCGGTGAACTCGGGGAAGATGTCCACCGAGCGCACGCTATTGCCCAATGATGCGAGGCAGGCGGTGAAAAAGCCCGTGCCGGTGCCGATTTCGAGGACGCGCTCGTTCGGCTGGACCTGCAGGTACTGCAGGATGCGGCCCTCGACCACCGGCGGCAGCATGGTCTGACCATGGCCGATCGGCACGGCCACGTCGGCGAAGGCGTGGGCCCGCTCGGCATCCGGGGCGAAGCGCTCGCGCGGGACGTTGAAGAACACCTCCAGAACGCGCTTGTCGAGCACGTCCCAGGGGCGGATCTGCTGCTCGACCATGTTGAAGCGGGCCAGTTCGATGTCGGTGGGCATGATGAGGCTCGTCGTCGGGAAAATTGGGTGCGCGGTAATTTACGGGTTTTCCCCTGCCCCGGCAACTTCCTGCGCGTGGTGGCGCGATCAATGCGGCCGGCTAAGTCACTGAAAGCGATGCGGGAACTTGTCGTTTGCCCTCCGCTGGGGTAGCGTGGCGAGCCTGAAGGCGTGGGTTCCAGCCCGGCTGGGATTCTCGCCATCCGCAGACTAGGGGTGCCGTCGCGGTCCTTTCGGACCGATTCGGCGGCTGAGACACACCCTTGGAACCTGATCCGGCTTGCATCGGCGTAGGGAAGTCTGTCTGGCACAACCGGAAAATTCTCCGTGTCCAGTCGGCGCTCGTCGTGCATGCCCCAACGTGCAACCAAGGTGGCATACCCATGAGCGCAATCCCCAGCGATTTCCTGCAGAAGACGGCCAAACTCTCCGAGACGGTCATCGCCCCGTTCCCGGCCAGCCACAAGCGCTACTCGGTCGGCTCGCGCCCCGATGTCCGTGTCCCGTACCGCGAGGTCAGCCAGACGGCGACCCAGAACGACTCCGGCATCGTCTCCAATCCGCCGATTCCGGTCTACGACACCTCCGGCCCGTACACCGACCCGGAGGTCGAGATCGACCTGCTCAAGGGGCTTTCGCCGCTACGCCAGGAGTGGATCGACGAGCGCGGTGACACCGAGCAGCTCGACGGCCCGACCTCGCGCTTCGGCCAGGATCGCTTGCGTGATGAGAAGACCGAGAACCTGCGTTTCTCGCACATCCGACCGCCGCGCCGCGCCAAGCCCGGCGCCAACGTCAGCCAGATGCACTATGCCCGTCAGGGGATCATTACCCCCGAGATGGAATACGTCGCGATCCGCGAGAACAACCGTCTCCAGGAGATGCGTGCCGATCCGCGCTACAAGGCGCTGCTGCGCCAGCACAAGGGCGAGTCGTTCGGCGCGTCGATCCCCGACGAGGTCACGCCCGAGTTCGTCCGCGACGAGATCGCCCGCGGCCGCGCCATCATTCCGGCGAACATCAACCACCCGGAAATCGAGCCGATGATCATCGGCCGAAACTTCCGCACCAAGATCAACGGCAACCTCGGCAACTCGGCGGTCACCTCCGGCATCGCCGAGGAAGTCGAGAAGATGGTCTGGGGCATCCGCTGGGGCGGCGACACCATCATGGACCTGTCGACCGGCAAGCACATCCACGAGACCCGCGAGTGGATCTTGCGGAACTCGCCGGTGCCGATCGGCACCGTGCCGCTCTACCAGGCGCTGGAGAAGGTCTCTGGCCGCGCCGAGGACCTCACCTGGGAGATCTATCGCGACACGCTGATCGAGCAGGCCGAGCAGGGCGTCGACTACTTCACCATTCACGCCGGCGTGCGCCTGGCCTATGTGCCGATGACCGCCGAGCGGGTTACCGGCATCGTCTCGCGTGGCGGCTCGATCATGGCCAAGTGGTGCCTCGCCCACCACGAGGAGTCGTTCCTCTACACGCACTTCAACGAGATCTGCGAGATCATGAAGGCCTACGACGTCTCCTTCTCGCTGGGCGATGGCCTGCGCCCGGGTTGCCTGGCAGATGCCAACGACGAGGCCCAGTTCGCCGAACTGAAGACCCTGGGCGAGCTGACCCAGATCGCCTGGAAGCACGACGTGCAGGTGATGATCGAGGGGCCGGGCCACGTGCCGCTGCACATGGTCAAGGAGAACATGGACAAGGAGCTTGAGGACTGCTTCGAGGCGCCGTTCTACACCCTCGGCCCGCTGGTCACCGACATCGCGCCGGCCTACGACCACATCACCAGTGGTATCGGTGCGGCCAACATCGGCTGGTACGGCACGGCCATGCTCTGCTACGTCACCCCGAAGGAGCACCTGGGGCTGCCCAACAAGGACGATGTGCGCGAGGGCGTGATCACCTACAAGATCGCCGCCCACGCCTCGGATCTGGCCAAGGGCTTCCCGGGCACGCAGGTGCGCGACAACGCCCTGTCCAAGGCGCGCTTCGAGTTCCGCTGGCTCGACCAGTATCACCTGTCGCTCGACCCGGAGCGGGCGCGCGAATACCACGACGCGACCCTGCCGAAGGACGCGCACCAGGTGGCGCACTTCTGCTCCATGTGCGGCCCGCATTTCTGCTCGATGAAGATCACCCAGGAGGTGCGCGAGTACGCCGACAAGCTGGGCGTCGACGAGGAGGAGGCGCTCCGCCAGGGCATGAAGGAGAAGTCGATCGAATTCGTGCAGAAGGGCGGCGAGGTCTACGGCCGGGTCTAAATCGTCTGGCCGCCGCCCCATATGAAAGCCCCCGGTAAAAACCGGGGGCTTTTTTTCGTGCGGCATCCGGTCTTCGGTCAGATCGGCGGTCGCCGACCCATCAGGAAGAACACGACGGCCAGGATCAGGCCGACGACGAACAGGATCCAGGCGATCTGCGTCGCCGCGCCGGCGATGCCGCTCAGGCCGAGTACACCCGCGACAATCCCCACGATGAGAAAGATCAGTGCCCAGGAAAGCATTATGCGACCTCCTTGATTGTCCGCCCGTTCGGCGCGATTGCCGTGCTTCTGGGCGGGGTCGGCGCACCTTGAGCCGACCGATTCATGACGGCCATCGGTTTCGATGACCCGCTTTCACCTTTGTGAAGACGCTCGTTGCTTGCCTGAGTTCCGAACCCGGGTATGAATCGGCGGCGAGCGCCGGTCGTGGGCCTGCTAAGATCGCGGCCTTTCCGAACGCCGCCGGTGTGTCAATGAGCGAACCAACCCCGGGTCCCGTCGAGGACCGCGAGATCCCCCGGTATGCGCCGATCGCGCTGTTGCCGCTGCTCGCCTTGCTCCTGCTGGGCTTTTTCTGGGGATACAACTGGGTGGTGATGAAGGCCGTGCTGGTGGACGTCTCGGCGGCGTGGTTCGCCGCGCTGCGCACCGTGCTGCCGGCCCTGCTGCTGATCGCGATCCTGCCGCTCGCCGGCAAGCGCCTGCGCCCGCCACCCCTGTTCTATGCCCTGCCGATCGGCCTGTTCCAGACCGCCGGTTTCGTCGGTTTCATGATGTGGGCGCTCCAGTTCGGTGGCGGGGCGGGGGAGACCGCGGTGATCGTCTTCATGATGCCGCTGTGGCTGACCCTGATGGCGCATTTCGCCCTAAACGAACGGATCACGCGCGTGCAGTTGCTGGCGATCGGTCTCGCCCTGCCGGGGCTCGTGCTGCTGATCTCGCCCTGGGAGGCGGGGCTGATGCCGGCGGCGGTGTTGCTGGCCTTCGCCTCGGGATTCGGCTGGGCGTTGGGCGCGATCTGGCAAAAGCGCTACTACCACCGCTACCAGCCCGACCTGCTGAGCCTGACGGCCTGGCAGATGCTCTACGGCGGGCTGTTGCTGCTGGCGATCGCGCTCTGGGCCGAGCCCTTCGCCGTCGACCCGACGCCGAACTTCCTCTGGGCGCTGTTCTATAACGTGGTGCTGGCGGGCGCGATCGGCTGGCTGCTCTGGGTCTACTCCCTGCACCACCTGCCGACCTGGATCGCCGGTTTCGGGGCGCTGCTGGTGCCCGGCATCGGCGTGCTGAGTGCCTGGCTGGTGCTGGGCGAGACGCCGGGGCCGGTCAAGCTGCTCGGCATCGGCCTGATCCTGTCGGCGCTGTTGATCATCACGCTCTACCAGCGGCGGGCGTTCCGGCGGGCGCGTTGACGAACCTCTGCACGACGAGCCAACGCCTCTGCGGCTCGCGAGGCCCAGAGACAAGGTGCGCCGCGCGATCGCCGTCGCCATTGCCAGGCGCTGGACAGGGTGGTCACGATACCGAGGCGGCCGGTGCAGCCCGGCCCGAGGGACGAGGGTCTCGGATGCGCCCGGCAACGCCGCCGGTGGACGTCTGGTGTCGGGCAAGCCCCGGTGAGGGGCGATTTGCCGAGGGCGTGCCCCTGCTGCCCCGGGTTCCCCCGTGCGGCTCCGGTTGCCCGTGCGGCTGCCGGATCACTTGTCGTTCGTGTCATGCTGGAGGGTCGCGATGGCGCGAGTGGCATAACCAAATCGGAGAGGTAATCGATGGGCGAATGGCTCGAAGCGACCGTGACCGAAAAGATCCGCTGGAACGACGGCTTGTTTTCCCTGCGTTTCGAGGCGCCGCTGCCGGATTTCAAGGCGGGGCAGTTCGTTCGGGTCGGCCTGGATATCGAGGGTGAGCGGCTCGCCCGGCCCTACTCGCTGGTCAACGCCCCCGGCGAGACGCCCCACGAGATCCTGTTCAATATCGTGCCCGAGGGGCCGCTCTCGCCCCGTCTCGCGCGGTTGGAGGCGGGCGGTGCCCTGTTCGTGCATTCTTCGGTGACCGGCACGATGACGATGGAGCGTACGCCTGGGCATCGCCACCTCTGGCTGTTCTCGACCGGCACGGCCCTCGGACCGTTCCTCTCCATGCTAAAGACGGACGGGCCGTGGCAGCGCGCCGACCGGATCGTGCTGTGTCACTCGGTGCGTCGCGCGGCCGACCAGGTCTATGACACGGTGATCCGCGAACTGCTAGAGCGCCACGGCAAACGCCTAACCTTCGTGCCCCTGGTCACGCGCGAGGTGGTGGCGGGCGCCCTGCACGCACGCATCACCTCGGCGTTGGAGGCGGGCGACATCGAACGCATCGCGGGTATGGCGCTGCGTCCCGAGGATGCGCACGTGATGCTCTGCGGAAACTCGGACATGATCGAGTCGGTCCAGCAGTGGCTCGCCGGGCGTGGCCTGCGGCGTCATCGTCGCCGTGAACCGGGAGACGTCACGATCGAAAAATACCACTGAAGCCGGGGGCAGCCGGAACGCGGTCGCGCCCCGCCTGCGGCCGACTCGCGTCGACTATACTGTTCGCCCAGCGCTTACCCGGCGCACGCGGCCGGCGATCCTTGACGATATGATCCTTGACGATATAGAGGGGCAACCACGATGGTCCTGATGCTCGACAACTACGACTCGTTCACCTACAACCTCGTCCAGTACCTGGGCGAGCTGGGTGAAGAGGTCTGGGTGGCGCGCAACGATCAGGTCACCATCGCGGAGATCGAGGCGCGCGGGCCGAGTCATATCGTGGTCTCCCCTGGGCCCTGCGACCCCGACCAGGCGGGCATCTCGCTGGAGGTGATTCGCCACTTCGCCGGCAAGCTGCCCATTCTCGGGGTCTGCCTGGGCCATCAGGCAATCGGCCAGGTGTTCGGCGGCAAGGTCGTGCGGGCCCGCGAGGTGATGCACGGCAAGGTCTCGCCGGTCTTTCACACCGGCGAGGGCGTGTTCG
This sequence comes from Halothiobacillaceae bacterium, assembly GCA_016938615.1. Lineage (GTDB taxonomy): Bacteria > Pseudomonadota > Gammaproteobacteria > Halothiobacillales > Halothiobacillaceae > Guyparkeria. The sequence continues at coordinate 24,879 of JAFGUH010000005.1, forward strand.
CGGGGCTGCCCAATCCCTTCGAGGCGACCCGTTACCACTCGCTGGTCGTCGCCCGCGACGGCCTGCCGTCCGCGCTCGAGGTGACCGCCTGGACCCAGTTCGAAGACGGCTCGGTCGACGAGATCATGGGCTTTCGTCATCGCGAGTACGCCATCGAGGGCGTGCAGTTCCACCCCGAGTCGATCCTGACCCAGCACGGTCACCAGCAACTGAAGACCTTCCTTCGCTACCGCTCCGGCGTTCGCGAACTCGCGCCGGCGTGAGTTCGTCGGCGGACGTCACCTCGCCGCGCGGGCGCCGTGCCGCGGTGCTGATCCTGGTGATCGCCGGGCTGTTGATGCTCGCGCCGTTCACCGTCGATGCCTACCTGCCGTCCTTCCACGCGATTGCCGACGAGTTCGGCGTCGGCCAGGCGGCCATCCAGCAGACGCTGAGTCTCTACCTGGTCGCCTTCGCCTCGATGATGCTGTTCTACGGCCCGGCCGCGGACAGCTTCGGCCGCAAGCGCGTCATCCTGCTGGCCCTGCTGGTCTACGGGGGCATGACTATCTGGGCGGCGTTGTCCCAGAGCCTGTTCCAGCTGATCGCCGCGCGCGTGGGGCAGGGGCTGGCGGCCGGGGCGGGCGTGGTGATCGGCCGGGCGCTGGTGCGCGACCTGTTTGCGGGCGCCGACGCGCAACGGGTGATGGCCAACGTGATGCTGGTGTTCGCCGCCGCCCCGGCGGCCGCGCCCATCATCGGCGGCTGGCTGCACGAATGGTTCGGTTGGCGGTCGGTGTTTTGGTTCTTGCTGCTGTTCGCGCTCGTGCTGGTGGTCGCGATCTGGCGACTGCTGCCGGAGACCGTCGCTCCGGAGGATCGGCAGTCGTTCGCGCCACGTTTCGTCGCCACGAGTTACCTGCGCGCCTTCTCCCACCCGCGTTACATGCAGTTGATCGTCGTGTTCGCGCTGCTGTTCGGCGGCATGTTCCTGTACGTCGCTGCCGCCCCAATGGTGCTGATCGACCACCTCGGCCAGAGCGAGGTCGATTTCTGGAAATTCTTCGTGCCGCTGGTGACCGGGCTGATCATCGGCAGTCGGCTCACCAACTGGCTGGCCGGGCGACTGAGCATGACCGCCACCATGGCGCTGGGGCTGTCGATCAGCGGTGTGGCCGTGCTCTACAACCTGCTGCAGGTCCTCCTGCAGCCGGCCGACCAGGTCCACGGCGTATGGCTGACGGTCACGCCGATCACGCTCTACGTGATGGGCATGGCAACCGCCATGCCGGCGCTCAACATCACCGCGCTCGACTACTGGCCGGCCCAGCGCGGGTTGGCTTCGGCCTTGCAGGGGGCGACGCAGATGGCCTTCGCCGGCATTGTCTCCGGGGTGCTGGTCGCCTGGCTGGCCGACTCGCTGCTGGCACTCGCAACCGGCATGGCGACACTTTACGTCGCGGCATTGGCGGTGTGGCTGTTCTGGTGGCGGACAGCCGATCCAAAGGTCTGAAACAAAACGCCCGGCAACCAAGCCGGGCGTTCTGGAGCGTCATCCTGTGCGGCCTGACGCCGCCATGCATGCGGTGGGATTAAATGCCCATCCTGCCGACGTTCATGTCCTCGTCTTTTTATTCCCCGGTGGTCGGCGCCAGGATGGCGCCGTCCGCGCCGCCCTGGGCATCTGCGCCACCTTGGGCGCCACCTTGAACAACGCCCTGCGTGTCGTCCTGGATGCTGCCTTGGGCATCGCCTTGCGTGCCGCCCTGGATGCCGCCCTGAGCGCCGCCCTGCGTGTCGCCCTGGGCCCCGCCTTGGATACTGCCGTCCGCGCCGCCCTGGGCATCTGCGCCGCCTTGGGCGCCACCTTGAACAACGCCCTGCGTGTCGTCCTGGATGCCGCCTTGGGCATCGCCTTGCGTGCCACCCTGGGCGCCAACTCGGGCGTCGCCTTGCGTGCCGCCCTGGGCCCCGCCTTGGATACTGCCTTGCGTGCCGCCCCGGGCATCTGCGCCACCTTGGGCGCCACCTTGAAGAACGCCCTGCGTGTCGCCCTGGACACCGCCTTGCGTGTCGCCCTGGGCGCCGCCTTGAGCATCGCCTTGCGCGCCACCCAGGAGTCCGCCTTGACTGCCCCCCTGGGCCTCCACTTGAACCCCCACTTGGGCTCCACCACCCAGTTCCGCGCTTTGAGCTTGGGCGCTGCCCATGCCGATTATCGTTACCAATGCTGTGCTACCGATGAGTGTCGTGATGGTTTTGGCTTCGAATTTCATAAAACACCTTTTCACGTCGTTCGTGGATGTCCCGGCATCTTTGTCGATGCCGCGAGCGGGAAATGCCATTCGCTGGGTTCTGTGTCATCCGGCCGCGGCGAGAGTTCCTGATATCGTTCGCCTTTTCGTGACGGCCTTGGGGAAAGCGGGTTCCTCGGCATGACGGCGCGCAGTGATAGAATCCTCGGCAACGAGTCAATCAACGGGTGAGCCGGGCTCGCGCAGGGTTTTTCCCGGGCGAGCCCGGCCGGTAACAGCAAAGGTGGAGAATGGCCGGTCACAGCAAGTGGGCGAACATCAAGCATCGCAAGGCCGCACAGGACAAGAAGCGCGGCAAGCTCTGGACCAAGATCATCCGCGAGATCACGGTCGCGGCGCGCACCGGTGGTAACGCCGACCCGTCGGCCAACCCGCGCCTGCGCCTGGCCTGGGACAAGGCGCTGGGCGCGAACATGCCCAAGGACACCATCGAACGCGCCGCCAAGCGAGGTGCCGGTGACCTCGACGGGCAGGATTTCGTCGAGGTCACCTTCGAGGGCTACGGCCCGGGCGGCGTGGCGGTCTACGTCACCGGCATGACCGACAACAACACCCGCACGGTCGCCGACGTGCGTCACGCCTTCTCAAAGAACGGCGGCAACCTCGGCACCGACGGCTCGGTTGCGTTCCTGTTCTCCCGGCTGGGCGTGCTCTACTACCCGCCGGGCAGCGACGAGGACCCGGTCATGGAGGCGGCGATGGAGGCTGGTGCCGAGGACATCGAGGTGTTCGACGACAAGTCGATCGAGGTCACCACCACCCCCGAGACGTACAGCGACGTCAAGCAGGCCATGATCGATGCCGGCCTGCCGCCGGAGGAGAGCGAGGTCACCATGCGGGCCTCGACCAGCGCGCCGGTGGAGGGCGAGAACGCCGAGAAGGTGGTCAAGCTGATCGACATGCTCGAGGACCTCGACGACGTGCAGGAGGTCTATCACAACGGTGAGATCCCGGAAGCGACCTATGCCTGACTCATTGGCAGGGAATCGCCCCACGCGGCGGGTGCTCGGCATCGACCCCGGCTCGCGCGTGCTCGGGCTGGCGGTGATCGAGTTCGCCGACGGGCGGGCGCGCTGCCTCGGGTTGTCGAGCCATTCCTTGCAGTCTCACGGTGATTTTGCCGCCCGCATGGGCGGCGTTTTCGATGTGGTCTCCGAATGGATCGAGACCCACGAGCCGACCGAGTGCGCCATCGAGCAGATATTCATGTACCGCAGCGAGTCGTCCTCGCTCAAGCTCGCCCAGGCGCGTGGCGCGGCGCTGGCGGCCGTGGTGCGTCACGGCCTGCCGGTCGAGGAATACATGCCGGCGACGGTCAAGCAGGCCGTGGTCGGCAGTGGCCGGGCCGACAAGACCCAGGTCGCGCACATGATCCAGCGGCTGGCCGGCCTGGACGAGTTGCCCTCGGCCGACGGCGCGGACGCCGCGGCGGTCGCGCTGTGTCACTGCTACCGCAGCAACGCCTTCTCGGCGGTGGCCGGCAGCGGGGCGAACAGCGAGGCGCGCGAGATACTGCGTGAGGCGTCCCAACGTCGCTATCGCCGCCGCAGCGACTCGCGCGGCTGGCGCGACATGGACGCCGCGACACTCATGGCCCGCGCGGCGGGCAAGGCGGGAGGAAGGAAATGATCGGACGACTCGCCGGGCGGGTGCTCTCCCGCAAGCCGCCGTTTCTGCTCGTGGACGTGCAGGGCATCGGCTACGAGGTCGAGGCGCCTATGTCGACCTTCTTCGCCACCCAGGGGCAGGACGACGTGATCCTGCACACCCACCTGGTGGTGCGCGAGGACGCACAGCTGCTCTACGGCTTCGCGACTACCCGCGAGCGCGATCTGTTCCGCGCCCTGATCAAGGTCTCCGGCATCGGTCCTCGCATGGCCGTCGCCGTGCTCTCGGGTATGTCCGAGGCGCAGTTCCGCGACTGCGTGATGAACGACGACGTCACCGCATTGACCAAGGTGCCGGGCATCGGCAAGAAGACCGCCGAACGGTTGATCATCGAGATGCGCGACCGGCTCGACCGGCAGCCGGGCGGGGGAGCGCCGTCGGTGGCCGACGGCGAGCCGCCTGTCGATCGCCCGCGCGACGAGGCCCTGAGCGCGCTCGAGGCGCTGGGCTACAAGCCGGCCGAGGCCAATCGCATGATCGCCCGCGCCGAGAAGGAAGGCGCGGCGGATGCCGAGGCACTGATCCGCCTCGCCCTGCGACAGACGGTCAAGTAAGCCATGAGTGAAGGCATGGAAGACGCCCGCTTCGTCAGTTCCGAGCACCGCCCCGACGAGGAGGCGCTCGAACGGGCGCTGCGTCCGCGCCGGCTCGCCGACTACATCGGCCAGCCGGCGGTGGTCGAGCAGATGGAGATATTCGTCCCCGCCGCGCGCAATCGCGGCGAGCCTCTCGACCACGTCCTGATCTTCGGCCCGCCCGGCCTGGGCAAGACCACGCTCGCGCACATCATTGCCAACGAGATGGGCGTGAGTCTCAAGCAGACCTCCGGCCCGGTGCTCGAGCGCCCGGGCGATCTCGCCGCGCTGTTGACCAATCTCGAGCCGGGCGACGTGCTGTTCATCGACGAGATCCATCGCTTGTCCTCGGTGGTCGAGGAGATCCTTTATCCCGCGATGGAGGACTACCAGATCGACATCATGATCGGCGAGGGCCCGGCGGCGCGCTCGATCAAGCTCGACTTGCCGCCGTTCACCCTGGTCGGCGCGACCACCCGGGCCGGGATGCTCACCAATCCGCTGCGTGACCGCTTCGGCATCGTCCAGCGCCTGGAGTTCTACGAAGTCGAGCACCTGGTGCATATCGTCGAGCGCTCCGCGCGGCTCACCCAGCTGGATATGGACGGCGAGGGCGCCCGCGAGATCGCCGCCCGCTCGCGCGGCACCCCGCGGATCGCCAACCGGCTGCTGCGCCGCGTGCGCGACTACGCCGACATCAAGGGCGGCGGTCGGGTGGACCGGGCGATCGCCAATGCCGCGCTCGACATGCTCAAGGTCGACAAGCGCGGCTTCGATCACCAGGACCGCCGTGTGCTCGAGACCCTGCTGGAGAAATTCGACGGCGGCCCGGTGGGGCTGGACAACATCGCCGCGGCGATCGGCGAATCGCGCGATACCATCGAGGACGTGCTCGAGCCGTACCTGATCCAGCAGGGTTTCCTGATCCGCACGCCGCGCGGTCGCATGGCGACCCGCCAGACCTGGGAGCACTTCGGTTTCACGCCGCCGGGACGCTGGCCCGGCGACCAGCCCGACCTGCTAGCCGGAGAGAACACATGACGACCGACTCCGCCACGTTCCGCTGGCCGGTGCGGGTCTACTACGAGGACACGGACGCGGGCGGCGTGGTCTACCACGCCCGCTATCTCAATTTCTGCGAGCGGGCCCGGACCGAATGGCTACGGGCACGCGGCTGGGAGCAGGACGCGCTTCGGGATCAGCATCGGCTGGTCTTCGTCGTCGCCCGCGCCTCGCTTGAATATCGCCGGCCGGCACGATTTAATGACGCGCTCACCGTGACCTGCGAGGTAGCAAACCGACGCAGCGCCGTCGTCGACTTCGTTCAGCGAGTGGAACATTCCGCCGATTCCTCGGTCCTGTGTGAGGTGTCGGTGCGTGTGGTCTGCGTCGATACCGACAGCTTTCGCCCCAAAACCATACCCGAGCCGATCCTGGAGTCCTTCGCGTGAATTCCGAACCATCCGTCGTCGAACTGATCACCGGGGCGAGCCTGCCCGTCCAGCTGGTCCTGCTCACTCTGTTGCTCGCCTCGATCGGCTCCTGGGCGCTGATCATCCACAAGGCGCGGGTCTACAAGCGCGCGGTCGGTGGCGTTCGCGAGTTCGAGCGCAGCTTCTGGGCCGGGGGCAGCCTCAACGAGTTCTACGACCGCATCTCCCGCGAGGCCCGTGCGCGCGAGGGCCACGAGGCGATCTTCGAGGCCGGCTTTCGCGAGTTCCAGCGACTCCGCCAGGGCGAGGAACGACGCCACGAACACGTTATCGGCGGGGTCGAGCGCGCCATGCGGGTAGCCGAACACCGGCAGCTCGACCAGCTCGAGGAAGGGGTGCCGTTTTTGGCCACGGTCGGCTCGGTCAGCCCCTACGTCGGCCTGTTCGGCACCGTCTGGGGCATCATGAGCGCCTTCATGAATCTCGGCGCGATGCAGAGCGCCACACTCGCCGCCGTCGCGCCGCCGATCGCCGAGGCACTGATCGCCACCGCCATGGGCCTGTTCGCGGCCATTCCGGCGGTCATCGCCTACAACCGCTACACCCAGCGCGTCGACTGGCTCGCCGGGCGCTACGAGAACTTCGTCGACGAATTCCTGGGGCTGCTCCAGCGGCAGCTGGGAGGCAAGTAGGCCATGGCGCGTCGCACGCGACGGGCACGCCGGATGGTCGCCGAGATCAACGTCGTCCCCTATATCGACGTGATGCTGGTGCTGCTGGTCATCTTCATGGTGACCGCGCCCCTGCTCCAGCAGGGCGTCGAGGTCGAGCCGCCGCAGGCCTCGGCCACGCCGCTTGAAGACAGCGACGAGCCGCCCCTGCTGATCATCGTCAACCGCGACGGCGAGTATTTCGTCAACAAGGCCGACAACCCAGATGCCCCGGTGAGTCTCTCGACCGTCACCGAGCTGGTCGCCGCCGCCCGCCAGGTCGACCCCGAGGGGCCGGTGCTGGTCAAGGGCGATCGCAGCTCGAACTACGACGCCGTGATGCAGGCCATGGTGGCGGCCCAGAAGGGCGGCGCGACCAAGGTGGGGCTGGTGACCGATTCGCGCCCCACCCAGCCCGACTCGGAGGAGCGCTGACCGATGTGGCGGATGCTTACGCGGATGCCCGGAGCCGTGATCGTCGCGGTGTTGCTCCACCTGCTTCTTGCCTTGGCGATCGTGTTCAACCAGCTCTGGAAGCCGGAGCGGATCGAGCCCAGCGGCCAACAGGCCGATCAACCCACCATCGAGGCCGAATCCGTCTCCTCCGCGGCGATCGAGAAGCAGGCCGAGCGCATGCGTCAGCAGCGCGAGGCGCGCGAACAGGAAGTCAAGCAACAAACGCAGGCGGCCGAAGAGGCCGCCGCGGCACGACGGGCCGAACAGGCGCGTGCCGAGCAGTTGGCCGAGCTACGCAAGCAGCGCGAACAGGCGGCGAAGGCGGAAGCCGAACGCCTGGCCAGGCTCAAGGAGCAGCAGGCCCAGTTGGAGGCAGAGCGTCAGGAGGCCATGGAGGACGCCAAGGCGGCCCGCGAGGCCGCCGAGGCCGCGCGGGAAAAGGCCGAGGCCGAGCGCCGCGAGGCCGAGCAGGCCGCCCAGCGCCGCGCCGCCGAGGAAAAGGCGCGCCAAAAAGCCGAGGCGGCGAAAAAGGCGGCCGAAGAAAAAGCGCGCAAGGAAGCCGAGGCAGCCCGGAAAGCGGCTGAAGAAAAGGCTCGCAAGGAGGCCGAGGCGGCCCGTAAGGCTGCCGAGGAAAAGGCCCGCAAGGAAGCCGAAGCGGCGCAGAAGGCCGCTGAGGAAAAAGCGCGCAAGGAGGCCGAAGAAAAGGCGCGCAAGGCCGCGGAAGAGAAGGCGCGCAAGGCCGCGGAAGAGAAGGCGCGCAAGGAAGCCGAGGAGAAGGCCCGCCGCGAGGCCGAGGCGGCGCGCAAGCAGGCCGAGCGGGAGGCGCGCGAACGCGCGCTGCAAGAGCAGCTGGCCGCCGAGCAGCAGGCGCGCGCCGAGCAGGATGCGCTCAGTCGCTGGGGGGCGGCGATCAAGGCCAAGGTTCGCCGGAACTGGCAGCGCCCGCCTGGGGCCCAACCCGGCTGGACCTGCACCGTGACGGTCCGTCAGGACCGGGATGGCCGGGTCCGCAACGTCAGCGTGGAGCGTTGCGACGGCGATCGCTTGTTCGAGCGCTCGGTGGTTCAGGCGATCGAGGCGTCTTCGCCGCTGCCCAAGCCGGAGCTCGAATCGATTTTCCAGGAAGAACTCCGCTTCAATTTCAAGCCGGAATGACCGGTCAACCCGGGGTGACCCATATGACAGTACTGGCCCTTTTGCATCGCTCGTTGCATCGCTCGCTCGCCGCCACGTTCCTTGTCGGGACGCTGGCGTTCGTCGTGCCGGCCCACGCCGCGCTCGAGATTGATATCAGCGGCGGCACCGAGACCGGCGTTCCGATCGCCGTGGTGCCGTTCGATCAGCCCGCGTCGGTGGATGACCTCGGGCAGATCGTCGCCGACGACCTCGCGCGCTCCGGCCTGTTCGCCCCGATCGATCGCCAGGCCATGCCGGGCCGACCCGCCTCGCCCGACGATCTGCGTATCGACGACTGGCGGGCAGGCAAGGCCCGCTACCTCGTGATGGGGCAGACCGAATCGACCGGAGACCGGCTCCAGGCGCGTTTCTTCCTCGTGGACGTCAGCTCCGGCGAGCGGATCACCGGTAGCCAGATCTCCGCGCCGGCCTCGGCGGCTCGCACGATCGCCCACCGCATCAGCGACCTCATCTACGAGGAACTCACCGGCGATCGCGGCGCGTTCTCGACCCGGCTGGCCTACGTGACCGAACGCGGCGGGGTGGACGACAAGGTGTTCACGCTGCAGATCGCCGACGCCGACGGCGCCAACCCGCGCACGGTGCTCGAGTCCCCGTACCCGATCATGTCGCCCAGCTGGTCTCCCGACGGTGGCAAGCTGGCCTACGTTTCCTTCGAGGGGAATCGCTCGGCCATCTGGGTGCAAGACCTATCCACCGGCGATCGCTACCAGCTCACCGATTTCCCGGGCATCAACGGCGCGCCCGACTGGTCGCCGCGGGGCGACAAGATCGCGGTGACCCTCTCCAAGGGAAGCAACCCGGATATCTACGTGATCGACGTCGACACCCGCCGGACCACGCGCTGGACCCGCTCCGGGGCGATCGAGACCGAGCCGACCTGGTACCCGGACAACCGCACGCTGGCCTTCACCTCGGATCGCTTCGGCCAACCGCAGGTCTTTCGCAAGACCCGTCCCGACGATCGGGCCCGTCGATTGACCTTCGAGGCCCCTTACGCGGCCGGGCCGCGCATCTCGCCCGACGGCGAACAACTCGCGCTGGTGGTGCGCGAGGACGGAGGGTTTTTCGTCGCCGAGCAGTCGCTGGCCGACGGCGACCGCAAGCTGCTGAGCCAGGGCGGCAGCGAGGAACGCCCCAGCTACGCGCCGAACGGCGCGATGGTGGTGTATGCGGCCCAGTCCGGGAACGGGTCGGTGTTGAAGATTTCACCGGTGATCGGTGGCGAACCGCAGACCTTGCGTTACGATCGGGGCAAGGTTCGCGATCCGGTCTGGGGGCCGTTCAATGACTAACAAAACGCTACACGATTCGATGACATCTCTGGCGCGCGTCCCCCGGGTGACGGGCGTTCTCGCCGGCCTGATCGCCTGTGCCCTGAGCGGGGCGGCCATGGCGCAGGATGCACCGGGCTGGCTCAACTGGGGCGGATCGAGCTCGGGCTCGGAGAGCTCGAACGACTCGGACCGCCCGACCGACGCCGCGACATCCCGCCCGGCCGTACGCACGATGCCCGCCTCGCCGGTGCCCGTGACGGATGCCGGGCAGGGGGGCATGGCCGGGCCGCAATCGGGCCAGGCCGTGTTGCTGCAACGCCTGTTGCAACGCGTCGATACCATGGAGCGACAGTTGCAGGACGTGCGCGGCCAGCTGTCCGAGCAGGAACGTCAATTGGAGCGCCAAACCGAAGAACTGAAATCGCTCCGCGAGGCCGCACGATCGCCGAGTCCGGGTGCCGGTCCAGATGGCATGGCCCCGGGTGGCATGGCCCCGGGTGGCATGACCTCGGGCGGTATGGCTCCCGGTGGTATGGACTCGGGCGCACCGACCGGGACGGGCAGCGGGTCGAATTCCGCCGCCGGCTCCGGCGATGTCGACGGTGCGGCCGGGTCGACCGCGGGCGGCGCCGGCGCCGGTGCAACCTCGGGGGGTGGTGCCGCGAGTGACGACGAGCAGCAGGCGCTCTACAACGAGGCCTTCGGCATCCTCAAGAGCGGCGATTACGACGCCGCGGTGCAGGCCTTCCAGAAGGTGATCGATGCCAACCCGCAGGGCAGCTGGGCACCGAGTGCCTATTTCTGGAAGGGCGAGACCTACTACGTCAAGCAGGAATTCGATGCGGCACGCAAGTCCTACGCGGAACTGGTCGAACGCTTCCCCGACAGCCGCCGCGTCCCTGACGCGAAGCTCAAGATGGGTTACATCGCCCAGGAAAGCGGCGACCAGGAAGCCGCGCGGCGATGGTTTAAGGAGGTAGTGGCCGACTACCCCGATTCCCAGGCCGCAGGGCTCGCCGAGCAGCGGCTCTCGCGCATGGGGGGCGGATGAGCGAGACCATCGCGGCGGCCACTCCCGCCCTCGATCAACTCGCGGGCGGCACGTCGCGCACACTGCGCATCACCGAGATCTTCCGCTCGCTGCAGGGTGAGTCCGACCACATCGGCTGGCCGACGGTGTTCGTGCGCCTGACCGGCTGTCCGCTGCGCTGCGTCTACTGCGATACCGCCTACGCCTTCACCGGCGGCGAGCGCATGAGCCAGGACGCGATCCTGTCGCGGGTGGCCGAGCTCGGCACGCGCCACGTCTGCGTTACCGGCGGCGAGCCGCTGGCCCAGCCCGGCTGCCCCGAACTGCTCCGGCAGCTGGCTGATGCCGGGCATGTCGTCAGTCTCGAGACCAGTGGGGCGATGGACATTGCCGCCGTCGACCCGCGCGTGCATGTGGTCATGGACCTCAAGACACCCTCCTCCGGCGAGGTGGGGCGCAATCGCTGGGAAAACCTCGCCCACCTCAAAACCGGCGACAAGATCAAGGCCGGCGACGAGATCAAGGTCGTTATCGGCTCGCGCGAGGATTTCGACTGGGCCATCGACCGGGTGCGCGAACACGACCTGACCGGGCGGTTCACGGTGCTGTTCTCGCCCGTGTTCGAGGGCGTTGCGCCCAGGACGCTCGCCGAGTGGATTCTCGACAGCGGTCTGGCGATCCGCTTCCAGATGCAGCTGCACAAGCTGATCTGGGGCGACGAGCCGGGACGATGAGCTGGACCGATGAGTCGGGGCAATAGGCAGGACGGTCAGCGATGACGACGTTCACCCCGCAAGACGAACCGGCGGTCGTGCTGCTCTCCGGTGGCCTGGATTCGGCCACGCTCGCCTGGCAGGCTCGTGCGGACGGCTACGCACTGCACGCCCTGAGCTTCGACTACGGCCAGCGTCACCGCGTCGAGCTCGAGGCTGCCGCCCGGGTCGCCGAGGCGGCCGGTGCCGTGCAGCACCGCACCGTCCGCATCGACATGGGCGGGCTTACCGGCTCCTCGCTGACCGATAGCGACCAGTCCGTGCCCGATTACAACCCGGCTGACTCTCCGCAGGGTGCGTCGGGTCAGTCTCCGCGCCAGCCTACGGTCCCCAATACCTACGTGCCGGCCCGCAACCTCACCTTTCTCTCCTTCGCCCTCGGCTGGGCGGAAATGCTGCATGCCAGGCGCATCTACATTGGCGTCAACGCGGTCGACTATTCCGGCTATCCCGACTGCCGCCCGGCGTTCATCGAGGGGTTCCAGACGCTCGCGCAGCTCGCCACCGCCGCCGACCACCCCTTCGAAATCCATGCACCGCTGCTGCAGTTGTCCAAGGCCGAGATCATCCGCCGCGGACAGGCGCTCGGCGTGGATTACGGCCTGACCGTCTCCTGCTACCAGGCCGACCCCCATGGCCGAGCCTGCGGTCGCTGCGACTCCTGCCACTATCGCCGCCAGGGCTTTCTCGACGCCGCCGTCCCCGACCCGACCCGCTACGCCTGATTTCGCCGCCCGGAGCCATCGGTCCGGCGCACCATGGATCTGCCCGGCTCCAGGCGCGCTTCACCGGAATAGCATTCGCGCAGAGGTTCCTTAAGGAACCTCTGCGCGAATATCCAATGCCTCTGGCTTACCGGCTTGTTCGTCATCAAGGCGCCGATTCGAAGGCGGGCTCATTGCCCGGCGAGGATCGGGAACACCGATGACGGGCAAGCCGGCAAGCCCCGCAGGGCGGGCCGCCAGGCGCCCACCTGCGGCGTTACAGCGCTTGGCAATGGCGACGGCCATTGCGCGGCGCACTGCGCCTTGCATCTGGACGCCTGGCGACCCGCAGAGGCGTTGGATATTC
>JAFGUH010000006.1 GCA_016938615.1 Halothiobacillaceae bacterium
GCGTGATCGACGACGTCTATGCCGCTCACGGCTCGGCGGTGCTCGGCTATCTGCGCAGGTTCGTGCCCCACGACGACGCCGAAGATGTCCTGCAGCGGGTCTTCTACGAGGTCTGGCGCCATCAGGGTCGCTACGACCCCTCCAGGAGCCTGGCGGCATGGATCTTCGGCATCGCCCGCAATCGAGCCATCGATCATCTGCGCCGCCAACGCGGCACATCAGTTCCGCTCGACGGCTTGGGCGGTCTTGTCGGGGAGGATGGTCGCGACGTGGCCGAACGCTACGTGCGGGGCAGCGAGGTACGCAGCGCGCTCAGCCGCCTGCCCAAGGAGCAATGCAAGGTGCTCACGCTGGCCTACTTCGGGGGCTACACCCAGTCGGAGATCGCCGCTCGCCTTGAGCTTCCCCTCGGAACCGTCAAGGCGTGGACGTTTCGGGGGTTGCGCCGGTTGGCCGCGTCTCTCGCGCCGGAGCAGGGTCAGACTCGGCCCACATGACCATCCCCCGGCTAGCACCCGGGTCTGGTTCGCGAGACGCTCGATCAGGCGGCAGGGCAGAACCGAATTGCCGTGCGCTGCTCCGCCAGGGCTTCATCTACGTCCGCACCGTCGTCCTGCCCCACAACCCATCCGGGGCGCTGTTCCAACGACCAGCCCAGCGAGGGTCTACGCCGCGACCTCGAGAGCAGAGGCTGCTCGCAACCGCTGACCGACTCTGGAAACAGGATCGGGAGGCCTCGTGTGACCAGCCACTGTTCACCGATGAGGGCATCCAGGCCGGCCTACGGGAGATCGACCTCAGCGACCAGGCCATGCGCAACTCCCTGCAACCGGTCGCGGGGCCGCCCCGAAGTACGGGGTGTGCCCCAGTTCCTCGTTGCAGGAGGTCGTGTAGTGGCAAGACTCCGTGTCCTGGTCGGCGCCATCCTGGCCGCCGCCCTGGTCCTGGCCTTCGCGGCCCCCGCCTCGGCGCACGGCGGCGGGACCGCCAAGGTCCGCGCCTTCCACAA
>JAFGUH010000065.1 GCA_016938615.1 Halothiobacillaceae bacterium
AAGTGGGAAAAAGTGGGAAAAAGTGTTCCGGGGCATCACCAACCTGAATCTCGACGCCAAAGGACGCCTGGCCATGCCCACGCGTCATCGGGAGGCGTTTGCCCCGGACGATAACCAACTCATTCTCACCATCGACACGCAGGAGCACTGCCTCCTTATCTACCCGTTGAGCACCTGGCTCGAGATCGAAAAGCAGATCGACGCCCTGCCGTCGTTCAACAAGACGGCCAACCGCATCAAGCGGATGCTGATCGGTCACGCCACCCAGGTGGAGTTCGATTCCGCTGCCCGCATTGTCATTCCGCCCGCGTTGCGCGCGCACGCTCGGTTGGAAAAGCCGGCGGTGCTCGTCGGGCAGGGCAAGAAGCTCGAGTTGTGGTCTCAGGACCTGTGGACCCGGATGACCGAGGATTTCCTCGACCCGTCGGACGAGGATGACCAGCTGCCCGCGGCCCTGGAGACGTTGTCCTTATGACCGTCGACTCCACTCACGACACGGTGTTGCGAGACGAGGCCGTCGCCGCGCTCGTTGGCGACTCGGCGGGTATTTACGTCGATGGCACCTTCGGTCGCGGTGGTCACAGCCGCGCGATCCTTGCCCGCCTGTCCGAGACCGGACGATTGATTGGTATCGATCGCGATGCCGAGGCCGCTGTCTACGCCGCGCGCCTCGGTGAGGAGGACGCGCGCTTTTCGTTCATCCGGGCGGCCTTCTCCGGATGGGGGGCGGCGTTGGCCGAGCAGGGCGTCGAGGCGCCGATCGACGGTGTCCTCTTCGACCTCGGTGTGTCCTCGCCACAGCTCGACCAGGCCGATCGTGGCTTTTCGTTCCGTTTCGACGGGCCGCTGGACATGCGCATGGACCAGGGCCGCGGGCCGTCGGCGGCCGACTGGCTGGCCGTGGCCGAGGAAGAGGATATCCGCGACGTGCTGTTCCGCCTGGGCGAGGAGCGGTTTGCCCGGCGGATCGCCGCGGCGATCGTCGAGCGGCGTCGCGAGCGGCCGTTTATTCGCACCCGCGACCTGGTCGACTGCGTGATCGGCGCGATTCCGCGGCGAGATCCGAACAAGCACCCGGCGACCCGCACCTTTCAGGCGATTCGACTGTTCATCAACGACGAACTCGAGGAGATCACGCGAGCCCTCGAGCAGTCGCTGGCCCACCTCGCCCCCGGGGGGCGGTTGGTGGTGATCAGTTTCCATTCGTTGGAGGATCGCATCGTCAAGCGCTTCATGCGCGATCACAGTACGGCGGGCAAGGATTTCTTCGGCAACCCGACCGGCCCGGTCGCGCTCAAACGGATCGGCAAGGCGATCCGGGCCGGTGCCGACGAGGTGCGTCGTAACCCGCGGGCACGCAGCGCGATCATGCGCGTGGCGGAGCGAGCGGCATGAAGGCGTTCAATCTTCTGTTGCTGGTGTTGGTGGTCGGTAGCGCGCTCGCGGTCGTCCTGTTGGTCGCCGAGGAACGTCGGCTCACCCAGGAAATCGCAGCCACGCGTGACGGTATCGAACGGCTGGAGGGCACCTACGCCGAGTTGCAACTCGAGGAGGGCACGCTGACGGCGCAGGGGCGCATCGAGCGCATCGCGACCGAGAAGCTGGGCATGCGGCCACCCGACGAGGCGAACGTCACGGTGGTGTTCCGATGAAGACGCTCTGGGATGGCATCCTGCACTGGGCCGGTTGGCTTGGCGTGCGTTGGCGCGCCGGGATCGTACTGCTCGTCTTTGCGGTCGCGGGCCTCGTGCTGGTCGGCCGTGCTGTCCAGTTGCAGGTCACCGAGCACGACTTCTACGCCGAGCAGGGCGGCGATCGCCACCAGCGGCTGCAGACCATCGCCGCGCATCGCGGCATGATCACCGACCGCAACGGTGAGCCGCTCGCGATCAGCGTCGCGATGCAGGCGATCTGGGTCGATCCCAAGGTTATCGCCGGTCATCCCGACGCCATCGGTCGACTGGCCGCGATCCTGGACCGACCCGCCGCCGCGCTGGGCAAGCGGGTGCGCGAGTACGGCAGTCGTCGTTTCCTCTACGTGGCGCGCCAGGTGCGTCCAAGCGTGGCCAGCTTGGTGCGCGAAGCCGAGCTGCCGGGGGTGGGCCTCAAGCGCGAGTACAAGCGTTTCTATCCCACGGCTGATGTCACCGCACCGCTGCTCGGCTTTGCCAATATCGACGACGAGGGTCAGGCGGGGGTCGAACTGAGTTTCGATCGGCTGCTTTCCGGCACACCGGGCAAGCGCCGCATCCTAAAGGATGGTGACGGGCGTGAGATTGCCGATCTCGGCGTGGTCCAGCAGGCGCGCCCGGGGCGCGATCTCGCGCTGTCCATCGACCGTCGCCTGCAATATCTCGCCTATCGTGAACTGTCGCGCGCCGTCGAGGAACAGCAGGCGCTTTCCGGCTCGGCGGTCCTGATGAATGTCGCTACCGGCGAGGTGCTGGCGATGGCCAGCGCACCGTCGTTCAACCCCAACAATCGACAGACGATCGACCCGTCGGTGACTCGAAACCACGCGATCGTCGATCAGCTCGAACCGGGCTCCGCGGTCAAGCCATTCACGGTCGCCACGGCGCTCTCGACCGGGCGCTGGCAGGCCAGCGACACGGTCGACACCGCCCCGGGGTACCGTCGGGTCGGCGGTTTCACCATCCACGACCACCGCAACTACGGCACGCTCGACATGACCGGGCTGCTGATGAAATCGAGCAATGTGGGCGCGAGCATGCTGGCCGAGGACATCGGCGCCGAAGCGCTCTGGAAGACCTACCGGGGGCTCGGCTTCGGCCGGCTCACCGGCGTGGGCTTCCCGGGGGAGGCGTCCGGGTCGTTGAGTCTCTGGCGTGACTGGCGGGTCGCCGACACCGCGGCGCACAGTTATGGCTACGGACTTGCGGTGACTCCCCTGCAACTCGCGACGGCGTACGTGGCCCTCGCCAACGACGGCGACTACATCCCGCCGAGTCTCTTGCGGCGCGACGAGATACCCGAGACCACGTCGGTATTCAGTCCGCGGGTCGCCAACCAGGTGGTCGGCATGCTGCGTTCCGTGGTGTCCCCGACCGGCACCGCTCCAAAGGCGGCGATCACCGGTTTCGAGGTGGCAGGCAAGACCGGCACCGTGCGCCGCCTTGGCAAGGGGGGATATTCCAAGACCGACTACAACACCGTATTCGCTGGTCTCGCCCCCGCTTCCGACCCGCGGCTCGCGCTCGTGATCGTCGTAAACCGCCCGACGGCGGGCGAGGTATACGCCGGCGACGTCGCCGCCCCGGTCTTCCAACGCGTGATGAGTGGCGCGCTGCGGATGCTCAATATCCGCCCTGACGATCTGCCCGAACTGCCCGCCGGGCAGATCGCCGGTGTCATTCCTGGCGACGTCCCGGGCAAGGTGATGGGCGCCGTTCCCGGCGCGGTCGCCAACAGCGGGCATTCACGGGGGGACGGCTGAGATGGCGCGAGTCGCGATTCCCGAAATCGACCTGCGCGAGCTCGCCATGTTGCGGCATGCCGGCGCACCGGCCCGGCGCATTGTCGCCATCAGCGACGACAGTCGCGAGGTCGACGCGGCAACTCTCTTCTATGCCCGTTCGACGCAATCGCATCACGCTGGCCGGTTTGTCGCCGACGCACT
>JAFGUH010000066.1 GCA_016938615.1 Halothiobacillaceae bacterium
GGCCGCGGCGGAACTGCGGCAGTTTCGTGGCAGAATGCAAAAATGCCGCGCAGGCGAATTTCCTGCGCGGCATCAATGTCTTGTCTAGCGATGGTGGTGTCGGCAAGAAATCGCCGCTACCGATGGGGTCTCAGCTGAGAACCTGGTTCTTGATCCGCCAATCGGGGCGACCGAAGTTCTCCGGCCACGGATAGACCTCCACCTGGTTGAAGTAGCTCACGCCGACGAGGCTCGGATATTCCGGCTTCTCCTGGCGCACGCGGTCCTTCCACATGTCGACATAGGCCTGATCGCCGACATAGCCAAGCTCGGCCACAGCGACGGGCTTGCCATAGGTCGCGGCGCGCTCGTAGCGGGGCTGGAAGATGTCGTCGAAGGTCCGGTTGCGCCCGTATTTCGCCTGATCCCAGGCTTGCAGGCCGAAGACCGTGAGGCCGACGATATCCGCGTAATCGTCGCCCGGATAATAGTCGCCCATGTTCTCTTCACCCAGAGGCGACCACATCAGCGACATGTTCGGCGCATATTTCTTCGCCAGATCGGTCATCCGGCGATAGGCCGAGATGTAATCGTCGGGTTTCCAGTCGGACCAAATGAACTGCCCGGTCTTGTCGTCCATCTCGTGGGCGAAGCGCAGCGTCACCGGGCTTTTCAGCGTGGCGAGCACCTCGGCGACGGCGATCATGTTCGGATCGTATTCGCCCTTCTCGATGCCGCGGCGCAGGTAGCGCGCGGTGTTGCGTTCTGAACGCGACCAGGTCCAGGGCTCGAGCGTCACCAGCAGCGCGCGGTTGCGTGCGAGCGCATATTCGTCCGCGTCGTTGAGCGAGGGCAGATACACGTCCTCCCACGGCAGGAACAGGTGCTCGATCACGACGCCGGTCTTGTCGGCGAAATCGCCATCGGGGTCATAGACGCCGAAGGGCAGGGTGCCGGGCGGAACCTCGGCCGGACTGGCGGCCAGCGATTGGCGAGCGGACATCGTGAGGCCAAGCGCGGTGGCGCCGGCCATCAGGCCGCGACGGGTCAGCTTATTGTGTTCCATAGCATTTCCTCCTTGCACTCGCGTGTCCCGTCAGTCTGTCCAGCCGGGGCTTACACGATATCTA
>JAFGUH010000067.1 GCA_016938615.1 Halothiobacillaceae bacterium
AACCACACTTGATCAGACGCCGCAGAGCGATGCCCGCGAGGGCGTAGCTTCCAGCGACCGTCGCAAATTCCTCCGCAAGAGCGTCGCTCTGGCGGCATCTGGCGCTGCTGCCGCAGCCGCTGGCAATGCCTACGCGGAAGACGTGAAACTGGAAACCGTCACCGAACCGCTGAAGGACGGCCCGACGCGCCACATCCTCGGTCGTGGCGTCGTTTCCGTGCCCTATGGCATGCCGTCCAAGTTCGAGAAGGACGTGGTACGTCGCAACGTCAGCTGGCTGACCTCCGACACCATCGCCTCGATCAGCTTCACCCCGTGGCAGGATCTCAACGGCATCATCACCCCGAACGGCCTGCACTTCGAGCGTCACCACGCCGGGGCCGTCGACGTCGATCCGGAGACGCACCAGCTGGTCATCCACGGCATGGTCGACAAGCCGATGGTCTTCTCCATGGAAGACCTCAAGCGCATGCCGTCGCACACCGCCATCCACTTCCTCGAGTGCCCGGCCAACGGCGCGATGGAGTGGCGCGGCGTCCAGATGGATTCCATGCAGTTCACCCACGGCATGATGAGCTGTGCCGAGTGGACGGGCGTCAAGCTGACCGACCTGATGGAGTACGTCGGCGTCGATCCGAAGTCCACCTGGTTCTACGCCGAGGGCACCGACGGTTCCGCCCTGCAGCGCTCCGTCCCGATGGAAGGGGCCAAGGACCAGTTCGGCGAGCCGATGCCGGAATTCGAGACCTCGATGTACAAGGACGCGATGATCGCCTACGCCCAGAACGGCGAGGCACTGCGTCCCGAGAACGGCTACCCGATCCGCTTCCTGCTCCCGGGCTGCGAGGCGAACATGTCGATCAAGTGGCTGCGCCGCATCAAGTTCGTCGACAAGCCGCTGGTCACCTACCAGGAGACCCGCCACTACATCGAGCCGCTGCCGGATGGCACCATCCGCCAGTTCTCGCTGGTCAACATGGCCAACTCGGTCATCAACTACCCCTGCCCGGACTACCAGATGAAGGGCAAGGGCGCCTACGAGATTCGCGGCATCGCCTGGTCGGGCCAGGGCAAGGTCGCCCACGTCGACGTCTCCGTCGATGGCGGCAAGAACTGGAAAGAGGCCGAACTGGTCGAGCCTGTCATGAGCAAGTGCGTGACCAAGTTCAAGCTGCCGTTCCAGTGGAACGGTGACGAGCACCTGATCATGAGCCGGGTCACCGACGAGACCGGCTACGTTCAGCCGACCCTGATGCAACTGCGCAACGTGCGTGGCTTCAACAGCATCTACCACAAGAATTCCATTCAGGCCTGGAAAATCGAGAAGACCGGCGAGGTGAAGAATGTCCAAATTGAAAACTTCTAAGTTCGGCTTGGGTCTTGCCGCGGGTGCCATGGCACTCGGGCTGAGCACCGCCGGCGTCGCGGACGGTCACGGTGACAGCTTCAACGGCATCGGTGCGAAGATCACCGATAAAGCCGTTGAGCCGTGGGACATCAGCGTGTTCTACGACGGCACCAACCTGCCGGAAGGGTCTGGTTCGGTCGAAGCGGGCCAGCAGCCGTACGACGCAAAATGCGCCATGTGTCACGGGGCCTTCGGCGAAGGCGCAGAGGGCTACCCGAAGATGATGGGCGACCCGATGCCGCAGTTCGTCAAGTCGCTCAAGCAGGGTCTTGATGGCGTGGGCAACCGTGCGGTCAACAACGCCTGGGGCCACGCCCCGACGCTGTACGACATGATCCATCGTCACATGCCGTTCTACGCACCGGGCACCATGCCCGTGGACGAGTCCTACGCGGTCACCTGCTATGTGCTGAACCTGGCAGGTATCGTTCCGATGGACTTCACCTGCAGCAAAGAGACGCTGCCGGACGTCGACATGCCCTCAACGGACTACTACGTCACGGACACCCGCCCGGACGTCAAGAACGAGCGTTGCATGAGCGACTGCTACGACGCAGAGCCGAAGGTCGTCGGCGCCGCGGTCACGGGCGTCAGCCAGTAAGACCTGTCGACCTGTCGACACGAAAGCCCCGCCATTGGCGGGGCTTTTTTTGTTTCAACGCGCCCGCATGGCTAGGACGATTCTTCCCTGCCCCATGCGCGCTACGACGAAATAGAGTTGACCGCCCCCGGACGCAAAAAGCCCCGCACCAGGCGGGGCCGTTCGGTCTCAGACAACCCGGCCGGACTAGGCGCGCGCGTCCCCCATGAAACCGAGTATCGCGGTGCGCACCGACTCGAGGTCGGCATCAATGGTCACCATGGTGGCCTTCTCTACGCCCGGCATCTCACCCGTGCACTGACCGATCGCGGTGTCCGGATCCTTGAGGCCGTTGCCGGTCAGGGTCAGGACGATGCTCGAGCCGTCCTGTATCTTGCCGGACTGCAGGTCGTTGATCAGACCCGCCAGCGACGCGGCCGAAGCCGGCTCGCAGAAGATGCCCTCGTGCTGGGTGAGCATGCGCTGGGCGGCGAGGATCTCGGCGTCCGAGACCTCGGCGAACCAGCCGCCGGACTCGTCCATCACCTTCCAGGCCCGATCCCAGCTCTGCGGATGGCCTATGCGGATGGCGGTGGCGACCGTGTCGGGGTCGTCGACCATCTCGCCGCGCAAGAACGGCGCCGAACCGGTGGCTTGGTAACCCACCATTTTCGGCCGGTTGCCACCTGCCCCACCGCCGGCGAACGGACACTTGCCGTTGCAGTAGGCGCAGGATTCGGTCACCTGTTCGCCGGACGCGGCGGACAGTTCGCAGTAGCCGATCCAGTGCGCGGTAATGTTGCCGGCGTTGCCCACCGGCAAGCAGTGATAATCCGGCGCCCGCCCCAACTCCTCGACGATCTCGAAGGCGGCGGTCTTCTGTCCCTGGAGACGATAGGGGTTGACCGAGTTGACGATGGTCACCGGCGCCTCCTCGGCGACTTCCTTGACCAGACGCATGCCGTCGTCGAAGTTGCCACGGATCTGCAGGATGGTCGCGCCGTACATCATCGCCTGGGCCAGCTTGCCCATGGCGATCTTGCCGTCCGGGATAATGACGAAGGCGGTGATACCCGCACGAGCGGCGTAGGCCGCCGCCGCCGCCGAGGTGTTGCCCGTCGAGGCGCAGATGATGGCCTTGGACCCTTCCTCGACTGCCTTGGTGACCGCCATGGTCATGCCGCGATCCTTGAACGAGCCGGTCGGATTGAGGCCCTCGAACTTGACGTAGATGTCGACCGAACGACCCAGCACCCTGGGCAGGTTGTGCAGCCGGATGAGCGGCGTGGCGCCCTCGCCCAGGCTGATCAGTCGCGTATCGTCGGACAGCGGCAGGCGGTCACGGTAACGATCGAGCAACCCGGTGTAGCGGCTTTGATGCGTCATGGAAATCTCGCTTGAATCACACACCCTCGGACGGCCCGGTTTACGGGCGAGTCAGAAGGCGCGCTGGATGAAATCTGAGGACCCTCTGCACGACTATCCAATGTCTTATGTCTCTGGTTTGCCGGCTTGCTCGTCATCACTACTCGAACACGCCCGCGGGCCTGACGTCATCGTCCCGGACCCGGCGACTGGGTGTGGGAAACGCCGGTCGCGGGCAAGGCGGGCCACCAGGCGCCCACCTGCGGCCGTTGGATAGTCCTGCAGAGGTTTCCAGGCCATTTTACCCTGCCAGCCGACGACTGTCAGGGGGCATCCTCGGTCGCGGGTTCAGCAGGAAGCCGAACCGCCACGCTGCCGGTCTTCGGCGCTCAGTATCTGCTTGAGCACCTGGCGCACCCCGCGCATCGATTTCGACAACGTGCGCTCGATCTCGGCCATCGACACCGTCTCGCCGTCATGGACCCCCGCGGCCCAGTTGGCGACGACGTTTAGACTGGCGTACTCGATGCCCGCTTCCCGTGCCAACACGGCCTCGGGCATGCCGGTCATGCCGACCACGTCACAGCCATCACGTTCGAGCCGACGAATCTCCGCGGCGGTCTCCAGGCGCGGCCCCTGCGTCGCGCCGTAGGTGCCGCCGTCGAGCATGGGTAGCCCGAGGGCTGCGCCAGCCTCCAGAAACGCTTGCCGGAGGCTATCGGCGTAGGGATAGGTGAAGTCGACGTGGGTGACCGCCTCCAGACTGCCCTCGTAGTACGTCGACGGGCGCCCCCAGGTGTAGTCGATCAGTTGATCGGGCACGACCAGCGATCCAGGTCCCATGTCGGGGTGGATCCCGCCTACGGCCGCCACGGCGAGGATGCGACTGACCTCGAGTTCGCGAAGCGCCCAGAGATTGGCGCGGTAGTTGATCTGGTGCGGCGGAATCCGGTGGTTATAGCCATGACGCGGCAGGAACACCACGTCACAGCCCTGCAAACGACCAATGGTCACCGGCCCGGAGGGCTCACCGAAGGGCGTCGACACCATCTGGTGGCGCACGTCGTCGATGCCATCGATCTGGGACAACCCCGTCCCTCCGATAATCGCCAGATGCACGTCAGCTCCTCCCGAAACGGGTGGTGCCCGGCTCACTCGCCCTCGGGCAACGCGTGAATCCCGGACAGGTTGCGAAAGTAACCATGGTAATCCATGCCCTCGCCGAAGATATAGCGGTCCGGCACCTCCACACCAACGAAGTCGGCCGCCAATCCCGGCACCTTGCGGTCGTGGCGCTTGTCGGTCGCCACCGCGATCCACAGTCGCGCGGCACCCGCATCCAGGCACCACTCCCGAACCGCGGCGAGGGTATGCCCTTCATCGAGGATATCGTCGACCAGTAACACGTCGCGGCCCGCCAGTTCGATATCGGGCTGCGCCAGCCACTTGAGCGCCCCGCCGGCGGTGGTGCCTCGATATCGGGTGGCATGCAGGTAGGAGAGCTCCAGCGGGAAGGTCAGGCGCGGCAAGATCTGTCCCGCGCTGACCAGGCCGCCGTTCATCACGGCGAGCACGACCGGTAGCCGGCCGGCCAGGCGGGCGTTGATGGCAGTGGCCAGATGCGAGTAGGCCGCCTGCATCGCCTCCGGGGAGACCAGGCACTCGCAACGGGCCAACAGGGCGTCAAGCGACTCGGATCGCTCTCGCCATTCGGGGACATCGGACATGGGGGAACCGGTCTCGGACAAGTGGGGAAGTCAGGCGCGGTCGGGAAACAGGTCGGGGGCATCGACCCCGAGCCGCTCGATCCATCGCTGCGCCTCGGCCAGGCGTGGCGACCGCGCCAGTTGCGCCTCGGAAGGCACTGGGCCATGACCGACCATGCGAGCGAGGCGGGCCTCGCGCTGCGGGCTTGGCGGGAAGGTCAGGCTCCTTTGCACCCGGTCGACCCACTCGGGGTGATTGCAGATCAGCGCCATGTCGACACCTGCTGCCAGGGAATGCTCGACACGCTGCTCGATCTCACCGACGGCGCTCGCAGCGGCCATGGTCAGGTCGTCGCTGAACACCGCGCCCTGGTAGCCCCACTCGCCCCGCAGGATGCCCTCCACCCAGATCGGTGAGAAACCGGCGGGTCGCTCGTCGACCTCCGGGTAGATCACGTGGGCGACCATCAGTCCGGGGATCAGGCGCTCGGCCATCGCGCGAAAGGGCCGCAGGTCGGTCTTCTCGATGGTCGCCAGGGGACGGGGATCGACCGGGTGGGCGATGTGCGAGTCGGCGGCCACCGCGCCGTGACCTGGATAGTGCTTGCCCACGGCTGCCATGCCGGCGTCCTGCATGCCGCTGGTCCAGGCGATGGCCAGCGCGACCACCCCCTCGGGACGGGCGTCGAAGGCACGATCGCCGATCACCCCGCTGATGCCATGGTCGAGGTCGAGTACCGGGGCGAAACTCAGGTCCACGCCCACCTCGCGCAATTGCGTCGCCATCAGCCAGCCCAGCGATCGGGCCGCTTCGAGTCCCGCCTGCCGGTCGCTCGCGAACAGAGCGCCGATCCGACCCATCGCGGGCAGGGGCAGAAAGCCGTCGCCCTTGAAGCGCTGCACGCGCCCACCCTCCTGATCGACCGCGACCAGCAGGTGCGGACGACGGAGCGACCGGATCTCGGCGATCAGCGCCCTCAGCTGGGCGCGGTTCTCGAAATGGCGGGCGAACAGGATCACGCCGCCCACCGAGGGATGCTGCAGACGGCGGCGGTCGGCGGCGGTCATCTCCGCGCCGACCAGGTCGATCATCAAGGGGCCGAGTGCCGTCATGACGGTGTCCTCGCGATAACGATTGAAACTCAGCCCTTGTCGTCTTCCCGGACGACACGCTGCCGACGCCCGCGGCTGCTGTTACTCAGCAGGGCCTTCTCGGCGAGCGCCCCGAGGTAGACGTAGAGACCCAGGGCAATCAGCAGCGCGGCAGCCGCGAAGATCATCAACGACGCCATTCCCCCATCCTCGGAATAGCCCATCGAGACCTTGAACATGGTCAGCAGCCCCTCGATAAGGATCGCGACCAGGATCGCGGCGACGAAGCGTGTCATCGTCCGGCGAACCGTGCTGTGCCGATGGACGTCCTTTTCCATCAGGACCTCTTCTTCGAACACCGTCTTGGCGAGATCGAAGATCGCCATCGCCAAGGTCAGCACGACGATCACCTCGAACGGCTTGAGCCTCAGTTCCGCCGCCCAGCCCGGCTGCATCAGCGCGCTGACCAGCTCGCTCATGCTGCTGTAGAACAGCACGCCGGCCACCAGCAGCATCGCCACCGCGAACAGGCCGTAGAGGGCGCGAAAAAACGGCTCGATGCGACGGCGCAGGGTGTCGCCGAGCAAAAAGCTGATCATCGCCTCGAGGTCGACATCGATGACGAGGTAGCCAACTCGGCCGGCGTGCTCGATGCGCAGGGTCGCCGAAATGCAGAGATCGCGCGAAGCCGAAGACAGGTACGGCTCGGTCAGGTGAACGTGTTCCACCTCGGACCGGTAGAACTTGAAATACGGTCGCTCGCTACGGTCCATCCCCTTGCCACGTCCCATGGCACGGTTGACCTGCCCGGTCTCATCGGCGCCGAACTCGGCGATCTGCACCCCGTCCTGGTCGAGCAGATAGACCAGATCGACGAAGGGATAGAGATCGATCAGCTTCTCGGTCACCGAGTGCAAGGCCGACTGGTCGGTGAGCAGGCGCGGCTCGCCGATGCCGGTGATGATCGATTCGATCAACTCGCGGATGGAACGCGACTGCTCGTGGTAGCGATCGATGGTGCTGATGTAGTTGGCCGAGTGCATGACGTCCCTGGATGAGCGTGGATGGCGTTGGGGGTGGGCAGTGTACCGCAGGCCAGGCCGACGATTCGTGCAAAAAAAGAGGCGCCCACGTAGGGCGCCCAGCAAGGAGGAGTCAAAGAGCGCCAAACGGTTCACGTCGACATTGGAGATGGAACGTGTCGTCTTGGCAGCTTCCATGCAGCGAGAAGCATGCCACTTGCCGATGATCGTTTGATGACAGGGCAGCAAGCCCGGCGCGACAAGGCTGGGCACCACCCCGAAGGAAGTGATGACACCACCCCGGGCCACCACGCGACGCCCCGGGATGGGGCAATATCGGCAAGCTCGCCCCAATCGGGGTCGTTATCCCAGGGAACCTCTGCGTTATCCCAGGGAACCTCTGCATGAATCGATGATGCCTGAAGCGGGACCGGCAAGGGTCCAGGTGCAAGGCGGCCGATGGGCCCCTGGCGTCCCGCCCTGACGGGGCTCGCGGGTTTGCCCGCACGCCGCAAAGCCGTCTCTCGACGGGCCCGAGTGATTACCTTGGGCAAGGTCTTCGAGCCCGTGCCAGGAAAGCGTACAAACCCGCGAGCCAGAGGCACCATCGATTCGCGCAGACGTTTCTTAACCCAGTTGATCGGCGAAGAAGGACAGGGCCTTGGTCATCGAGTCGCGATCCGCGGCGGCGTCGTAGCCCAGCGGCAGATCAAACCGCGCCCCGGCATCGTCGGCACCGGGATTGGTGAAGGCATGGCTGACGCCGGGGTAGCGCGTCACCGTCACCTCGGCGCCGGCGGCACGCATCTCCTCGGCGACCCGCTCGACTTCGGTCGGATCGGCCATCGGGTCCTCCTCGCCGGTGAAGATCCAGGTGGGCGTGTCGACCTGGCCGGCGACGGGCGCCAAGCCGCCGATACCGGCATGAAAGGTAGCCAGCGCGTCGTGGTGGACACCCTGGCGGGCCATGCTCAGTCCCACTGCCCCACCGAAGCAGTAGCCGATCGCCCCGAGCCGCTGGGCATCGACCCGATCGTGGCGCTTGATCGTTTCGATTGCCAGCCAATACCGGTTCTTGAGCGCATTAAAGTCCGCCAGGGCACGATTCATCAGGTCGGTCGCCTCGCCCGCGTCGTCGGTCACCTTGCCGTCGCCGTAGAGGTCGATCGCAAACCCGACGTAGCCGGCCTCGGCCATGTCGCGGGCGCGCTTTTCCATGTAGGCCGTCCGCCCCCAGAACTCCGGCACCACCAGCACGGCCGGGCGCGGCCCAGCCGCATGGGCATCGAAGGCGACCAGCCCCTTCATGGTCAGGTCGTCGGAACGGTACTCGAGTTCCTCGGTCTTGATCTCTGCGGCCATCTGTCTCTCCTCGGTATCAGCACGGTCGGTGGCAGGCCGCGGGGCACACGGCCCGGGCTTGGCTTGAAGCTTCGCGACGAGGGGAGTCTTAGCAGCTAGCCGCCGGAATGTCAGCCGACAGCATCGACGACCGGCTCGCCGCTGCGGGCGGTCTGGGCGGCGCGGGCACGGCGTGACGCGCGCTGGTCGATCGCCTGCTTGAAGGCGATCAGCAGGCCCAGACCAATGAACGCGCCCGGCGGCATCAACGCCAGCATGAAGGTCATCTGCTCGGGCAGGATGCGCACGCCCCAGTCGGCGGCCACGGGGCCGAACAGCTGCTCGGCACCCCCGAGCAGCGTGCCGAAACCGATCAGCTCGCGCATGCCGCCAAGCGTGATCAGCACCAGCCCGAAGCCGGCGCCCATGACAAAACCGTCGAACACCGAGAAGCCGACGGCATGTCGGGAGGCGAAACCCTCGGCGCGGGCGATGATGATGCAGTTGGTCACGATCAGCGGGATGAAGATGCCAAGCGTGTTGTAGAGCGAATGGAAATACGCGTTCATGATCAGCTCGATGATCGTCACCACCGAGGCGATCACCATCACGTAGACCGGCAGGCGCACTTCGGGACGCACCCAGTCGCGGATCATCGAGACCACGCCGTTGGAGACCACCAGCGTCACCAGCGTGGCGACGGCCAGGCCGATCGCGTTGACGGTGGTATTGGAGATCGCCAGCAACGGACACAGGCCGAGCACCTGCACGAGGGCCGGGTTGTTCTTCCACAGCCCATCAAGGGCCAGTTCGGACAGGCGCGGCTCACTCATCGTCAGGCTCCTCTCGCTGGTCGCGTGCCGATTGGTCGAACAACCAGCGTCGATGTTCACGCACGTACAACAGCGTGTCCTCGACCGCCTCGACCACGGCACGCGGCGAGATGGTGGCGCCGGTGAACTGGTCGAAAACGCCGCCGTCCTTCTTCACCGCCCAGTCCTCGATCGGCGGGTCGCCCAGCCGGCGACCGGTAAAGCCGCGGATCCAGTCGGTCTTCTCGATTTCGATCTTGTCGCCCAGCCCCGGCGTCTCCCGCTGCTCGATCACCCGCACGCCGGTGAGGGTCAAGTCGGCATCCACACCCACCAGCAGCCGGATGTCGCCGCTGTAGCCGCGGTGCGTGACCACCGGGATCGCCACCGCAGTGACCCGCCCCGCCTCGCGGGCCCGAAAGCCGATCTGACCGGCCGCCATCGCCCGTTCACGCGCCTCGGCCGACAGCGGGCCTTGGGGGATCTGGGCATCGGGCCCGAGCACCGGCTCACCCAGGTTGAGCGCCTGCGGGTCGGGCAGCACGAAGGCATCCTCGGCCGGGTTGTTGTCGTGGGTCTCGCGGCCGAGCACCGCCATGATCTGGCCGAGCAATACCGCTTGGCGGTTGAGCTCGATCTGGTCGGCGGTCTTTTGCTGGGTATAGGCAACGAAGCCCACGCCCAGACCGAAGAACACCGCCAGGATGATGGCCGTGATCACTACGCGACGCAGTTCGAGATCCCTCATGCCTCGCGCTTCCCATCCGGCCGATCATCACGATTTTGCCGCTTGCGGCCGAACACCGCCGGGCGGGTGTAGTAGTCGATCAGCGGCACGGCCAGGTTCATCAGTAGCACCGCGAACGCCACCCCGTCGGGATAGTTGCCGAGGCTGCGGATCAGCACCGTCAGGGTACCGATGCCGAAACCGAACACCAACCGGCCCCTGGGGGTGGTCGAGGCGGTCACCGGGTCGGTCGCGACGAACAGCGCGCCAAAGATCACCCCGCCACCGATCAGGTGGAACAGGGGATCGGCGAAACGCTCGGAATCGATGCCCCACAGCAGGCCCGCTGTGACCAACACCCCAACGACCATCGCCACCGGAATGTGCCAGCGGATCGCACCACGCCAGAGCATCCACGCCCCACCGGCGAGAAAGGCGAGGTTCAGCCACAGCGACCAGCCGCCGCCCTGCCAGATCGAGACGCCCGCACCGGCGACCTCGCCGCCCTGGGTGGCCACCATGCGCCACTGATCGAGCGGGGTCGCCTGGCTGAGCGCATCGAAACCCATACCGACCGGGAGTGCGCCGAACACGCTCCACTGCGCGGCCTGTGCCAGCGACAGGCTGGTCGCCCCACCGTCGACCGGCGCGCCCCAACGCGTCATCGCCTCGGGGAAAGAGACCAGCAACACGACGTAGCCAACCATCGCCGGGTTGAACAGGTTGTAGCCGATGCCGCCGTAGAGCTGCTTGGCGACCACCACGGCGAACACCGCGCCCACCACCGGCAGCCACCACGGGGCCAGGTTGGGCAGGCACAACGCGAGTATCCAGCCGGTGATCAGCACCGAGCGGTCGGTCAGCGCCGGCTTGAACGGGCGGGCGCGGAGCCACAGCATCGCCGCCTCGGCCAACCACGCGGCACCGACGGCGAGCAGAACGTTGATCAGCACGCCCCACCCCAGCAACCAGACGGCGGCGATCGTGCCCGGCACCAGCGCCCACAGCACGGTGGTCATCACGCCGGCGACGCTGGAAGACGCCTCGACGTGCGGTGAACTCTCGACCGGAAACTTCACGACGGATCCCCCGGCGAGGTGGCCGCATCGCCCGCGCCCCGCGTGGCCGCTGCCTCATCGACCGTCGCCTCACCCTGCTGGACCCTGGCCTTGCGAGCCTTGGCCCGGGCACGGGCAGCCTCGATACTCAGTGCCGCCGTAGAGGCGTCCTCGCTTGCCGGATTGCTTGCCTTGCCGTCGGCCCGCTCGTGCGTCGGGTCTTCGGCCACCGACTCCGGGGCCGGCTTTTTCGGGGTCGAGGTCTCCGGGTTTGATTTTTCCGGGGCTGATTTTTCCGGGGCTGACTTTTCCTGGGCTGATTTTTCTTGGGCTGACTTTTCCGGGGCTGTTTTTTCCTGGGCAGCTTTCACCGCGGCCCGTTTCTTCGCCAGCGCGGCCTCGCGCTCGGCCTTCTGCCGCTCGATGCGCTCATTGTGGAACTCGAACCGCCGCCGCGCATGCTCGGCCTTGGCACGCTCGCGCTCGGCCGACCAGATCTCGGTCTTGGCATGACGGAAGTACTGCACCAGCGGGATGTGCGACGGGCAGACCGCCGAGCACACGCCGCACTCGATGCAGTCGAACAGGTGGTAGTCGTGGCTGCGCTCGAACTGCCGGGCGCGGGCGTACCAGTAGAGCTGCTGCGGCAACAGATCCGCCGGACAGGCCTCCGAACAGCGCGAGCAGCGGATGCAGGGCTGCGGTGGCGGGGTCGGGTCGCGGTCGACCGGGCGCATCGCCAACAGACAGTTGGTCGCCTTGACCACCGGCACCTCGTCCTCGTGCAGGGCGAAGCCCATCATCGGCCCGCCCATCAGCAGCCGGTCGACGCCCTCGGTGTAACCGCCGGCCACCTCGATCACCTTCGCCATCGGCGTGCCGATGCGCACGCGGAAGTTTTGGGGCTCGGCCACCCCGCCGCCGGTGACGGTCACGACCCGCTCGGTCAGCGCCCGCCCCTCGACCACGGCGTGCCAGCTGTTGGCCACCGTGCCGACGTTCAGGCACAGGAGCTGGTAATCGGTGACGTGCCGATTGCGCGGCACCTCGATGCCGGTGAGCGTGCGAATCAGCTGTTTCTCGCCGCCGGCCGGATAGATGCTGGGCACCACCTTGATCGCAAAGCGCCGCTCGTCCTCCTCGGCCGCCAGCCGGTCGAGCACCATTTGCAGGGCCTCGATCGCGCGCGGCTTGTTGTCCTCGATGCCGATCAGGCAACGGCTCGCACCCACGGCATGCAGCATCATCTGCGCCCCGCGGATGATGGGCTCGGGCGCCTCCTGCATCAGCCGGTCGTCGCAGGAGATGTAGGGCTCACACTCGGCGCCGTTGAGCACCAGGGTCTCGACCCCGCCGGGGTTGGCGGTGGCGAGCTTCACGGCGGTAGGGAACACCGCCCCGCCCAGACCGACGATGCCCGCCTCGCGCAGCCGCGAGCGGAGCTCGACCGGGCTCTTGTCGACGTAATCGGGCCAGGGATCGAGCGGCTCGGCCTCGCGGTCCTCGCCGTCGGCGGCCAGCACGAGGCTCTGCGCGGACAGCCCGCCCGGGTGCGGCAGGCCACGGGGCTCGATCGCCTGGATCACCCCGGAGGTCGGGGCGTGGATGGCCGCGGAAATGAAGTCGTCGGGGCGCGCCAGCAACTGGCCACGGCGGACGTGATCACCGACGGCGACCACCGGGATCGCCGGCGCCCCGATGTGCATGTGCAGCGGCAGCACGTACTCGTCGACCAGCGGCATATCGCCGATGGGCCGATCGCTGGCCGGCGCCTTGTGGTAGTCGAGATCCAGCCCGCCGTGGAAGCCGTGCAGCCCCGGGGAAATCGTGGCGCGCGCCTCAGGCATTCGCGACTGCCTCCTGGCGGGCGGCCGGGCCACGCGTGGGCACCGGGTGAGCGGATTCCGGCATCGGGAAGCGGTAGGCCTCGACCCCCTCCTCGACCGGCACCATGTCGATGCAGTCGACCGGGCAGGGCTCGACGCAGAGCTCGCAGCCGGTGCACTCGTCCTCGATCACCGTGTGCATCTGCTTGGCCGCCCCGAGGATCGCGTCGACCGGGCAGGCCTGGATGCACTTGGTGCAACCGATGCAGACCTCCTCGTCGATGATCGCGAGCGTCTTGACCTCCTGGACCTCAAGCTCGTCGTCGAGCGGCTTGTAATCCACCTCCAGCAGGTCAGAGAGATTGCGAATGGTCGACTCGCCGCCCGGCGGGCAGCGGTTGATGTCCGCTTCCCCCTGCGCCATCGCCTCGGCGTATGGCTTGCAGCCGGGGTAACCGCATTGGCCGCACTGGGTTTGCGGCAACAGCTCGTCGATACGGTCGGCGAGCGGATTGCCCTCGACGCGAAAGAACTGCGCGGCTAGCCCAAGCAGAACCCCGAAAACGATCGCCAACCCGACGGCAAGAAGAATCGCGAGCCACATCAGACGGACACCATCCCGGCAAAGCCCATGAAACCCAGCGCCATCAGCCCGGCGGTGACCAGGGCAATCGGCACGCCTTCGAAGGCCGCTGGCACGTCGGCCGCGGCCAGCCGCTCACGCAGGGCGGAGAACAGGATCAGCACCATCGAGAAACCCACCGAGGCGCCAAAGCCGTACAACGCCGATTCGACGAAGCTGTTCGCCTGCTGGACGTTGAGCAGCGCCACGCCCAGCACGGCGCAGTTGGTGGTGATCAGCGGCAGATAGATGCCCAACACGTTGTGCAGCAGCGGACTGGTCTTTCTCACCATCATCTCGGTGAAGTTGACCACCACGGCGATCACCACGATGAACATGATCGTGCGCAGGTAGCCCAAGCCCAGCGGCTCGAGCAGCCAGGCGTGCGTGACGTAGCTCGCGATCGCCGAGATCGTCAGCACGAAAGTGGTCGCCAACGACATGCCAATGGCCGTCTCGACCTTGTTGGAAACGCCCAGAAACGGGCACAGGCCGAGAAACTTCACCAGCACGAAGTTGTTGACCAGGATGGTGCTGATCAGGATGAGGATGTATTCCGTCAAGGCCACCTACCGGAGTGATGCGAAACCGCTGCGCGCGAATGGTAGCAAGGAAGTACCGGCGCCGACGAACCGATATGTTCAAGCATACCATTCGGGAATTTCAAGCCGGCCGGTGACCGGCGGTACCCCGCGAGACCGTCAGGTCGACGGCCGCGGCCAGGCGAAGCCCTCGTCGGCCTGTTGCAACCGCTCGACCCACTCGGCATGGGCCGTGGCGGCCTCCGCCTCGGGCTCGATCACGCGCAGGCGCGGCCGATCGCTGCGGATCGTACCCAGTGCCGCCTGCCCCCCCGTGGCTGTCTCGGCCGGGTTCTCGAAGGAGAGATCCCACTGCCCGCCGGTCAGCGCGAGGTAGACGTCGGCGAGGATCTCCGAGTCCAAGAGCGCGCCGTGCAGCGTGCGCTCGGTGTTGTCGATCTGGTAGCGGCGGCACAGGGCATCGAGGCTGTTGCGCTGACCGGGGTGTTTCTCGCGGGCGATCGCCAGCGAATCCGTGACCAAGTCGACGTGCTCAGCCAGCGGCGGGTAGCCTGCGCGCTTGAGCTCGGCATCGAGAAAGCCGACGTCGAACGCCGCGTTGTGGATGATCAGTTCCGCGCCACGGACGTAGTCGAGGAATTCGTCGACCACCTCGGCGAACCGCGGCTTGTTTTCCAGGAAGTCGTTCGACAGGCCGTGCACCGCGAACGCCCCGGCGTCCACCACCCGACCGGGGTTGAGGTACTGGTGGTAGTTGCGGTGCGTCAGGCGCCGCTCGACCAGTTCGACCGCGCCGATCTCGATCAGCCGGTGGCCCTCCTCGACCGGCATGCCGGTGGTTTCCGTATCCAGAATGATCTGCCGCAGGGTCATGTCTTGTTCTCACGTTGGTACTGGTTCAGCCAGCGTTCCAAGGCGCTGGCGAAGGCCTGCTTGTCCTTCGGGCCCAGCGGCGGCGGCCCGCCCGTGGCCACCCCACTCTCACGCAGGGTCTGCATGAACTCGCGCTGGACCTGGCGGCCACGGATGGATTCATTGGAAAAGGCCTCGCCGCGCGGGCCGATCACCGCCACGCCCTTGGCCAGCGCGTCGGCGGCCAGTTCGATGTCCGCGGAGATCACCAGATCCCCCGCTTCGGCGGCCTCGACGATGGCATTGTCGGCGACATCGAAGCCCGGTGCCACCTGCATGAAACGCACGTGTTTCGAGCGCGGCACCGCGATGGCGTGATTGGCCACCAGCACCACGTCCACGCCGACGCGGTCGGCGGCGCGGAAGAGCATCTGCTTGATGGGGACGGGGCAGGCGTCGGCGTCGACCCAGATGGTCATGCGTGGTTTCCGTGGTGTGACGAGGTGGGGGAGTTTCGCATGCCGGGTGCGTGGTGCCGAACCTCTAAGCGACCGACGGGGCATGTTTCGCGCGCTGTGTGTGCGGAGCGGCAAGGATTGGCCGCCGTGCTCGGCGCGCGAGTCGATTTTCTTGCTTGTCCAAGAAAACCGACGAAAAGAAGACACCCCGATGCCTTGGCCCTCCGGGCCTGATCGACTCGGATTGCATCCGAGCCGA
>JAFGUH010000068.1 GCA_016938615.1 Halothiobacillaceae bacterium
GACCGCAGCAAGCCTCACGTCAACGTCGGCACCATCGGCCACGTCGACCACGGCAAATCCACTCTTACCACCGCGCTGGTAAAGGTCCAGTCCGAAAAGGGCCTGGCCAACCTGAAGTCTTACGCCGAGATCACGAAGGGCGGCACGGTGCGCGACGATTCCAAGACCGTGACCATCGCCGTTTCCCACGTCGAGTACGCCACCGACAAGCGCCACTACGCGCACATCGACTGCCCCGGCCACGCCGACTACGTGAAGAACATGATCACGGGCGCGGCGCAGATGGACGGCGCCATCCTGGTGGTTTCCGCGGCCGACGGCCCGATGCCCCAGACCAAAGAGCACGTGCTCCTGGCCCGCCAGGTGAACGTGCCTCACCTTGTCGTGTTCCTCAACAAGTGCGACCTGGTGGACGACAAGGAACTGCTGGACCTCGTTGAAGTCGAGATCCGCGACCTGCTGACCAAGTACGAATTCCCCGGCGACAAGATCCCGGTCATCCGCGGTTCCTCCATGAAAGCCATGGAAGGCGACCAGGGCGAGTTGGGCGTGCCGGCCATAGCCAAGCTGCTGGAAGCGCTTGATACCGCTATCCCGGAGCCGAAGCGCGAGACCGACAAGCCGTTCCTGATGGCCGTCGAGGACGTGTTCTCGATCACCGGCCGCGGCACGGTGGCCACGGGCCGCATAGAGCGCGGCGTGGTGAAAGTCGGCGACGCCCTCGAGATCGTGGGCCTCAAGGACACCCAGGCCTCGGTGGCGACCGGCATAGAGATGTTCCGCAAGCTGCTCGACCAGGGTCAGGCCGGCGACAACGTCGGTATCCTGCTGCGCGGCATCGACAAGGAGCAGATCGAGCGCGGCCAGGTGCTGGCGGCGCCGAAGTCCTGCACGCCCCACAAGAAGTTCAAGGGCGAGGTCTACATTCTGACCAAGGAAGAGGGCGGGCGTCACACCCCGTTCTTCAAGGGCTACAAGCCGCAGTTCTACTTCCGGACCACGGACGTGACAGGCGGCGTGGAGCTTAAGCCCGGCGTCGAGATGATCATGCCCGGCGACCACGCCGAGATGACCGTGGAGCTGATAAGCCCCATCGCCATGGAGAAGGGTCTGCGCTTCGCTATCCGCGAAGGCGGCCA
>JAFGUH010000069.1 GCA_016938615.1 Halothiobacillaceae bacterium
CAGATCGGCGTGGTGCCGCAGGAATTCAACTTCAACCAGTTCGAGCCGGTCGAGGAAGTCGTCATCAACCAGGGCGGCTTCTACGGCATGACCCGCCGCGCGGCGAAAAAGCGCGCCCACGAGTTGCTCAGGCAGCTCGGGCTGTTCGACAAGCGCGAAGGCATGGCCCGGGCGCTCTCCGGCGGCATGAAACGCCGGTTGATGATCGCCCGCGCGCTCGTGCACAGCCCGCGCATGCTGATCCTGGATGAGCCGACCGCCGGGGTGGACATCGAGCTGCGCCGCGGCATGTGGGACTTCCTCACCCAGATCAACAAGCGGGGCACCACGATCATCCTGACCACGCACTATCTGGAGGAAGCCGAGGCCCTGTGCCGCAATATCGCGATCATCAACGAGGGGCGGATCGTCGAGCACTCCTCGATGAGAAATCTCCTGGCCAAGCTATCGCAGGAGACCTTCGTCCTCTACGCCCGCGAGCCGGTCGAGTCGTTGCCGGAGATGCCGGTGATCGGCTCGCGGCTGATCGACGAGGAGACCATCGAGATCGACCTGTCCCGCGGCCAGGAACTGACCGGGGTGTTCGACGTATTGCGCGGGCACGGCATCGTGATCGAACGCATGAAGAACAAGACCAACCGCCTCGAGGAACTGTTCCTGCGCCTGGTGCAGGACGATGACGCGGCGGCCGACGAACGGAACGGGGAGCGCACATGAGCATTCGTTCGCAGAGCGAGGCATTCGACCACCAGGGGCCGGGCGAGCGCGCGGTCGGTCTGACGCCGCGCGGCGCCTGGAACGCCTTCGCGATGCTGCTCAGCCGGGAGATCCTGCGCTTCGGCCGCATCTGGGTGCAGACCGTGCTGCCGCCGATGATCATGACGGCGCTGTACTTCGTGGTCTTCGGTCACCTGATCGGCCCGCGCATCGGCCAGATCGAGGGCGTGCCCTATATCCAGTACCTGGTGCCTGGGCTGATCCTGATGTCGGTGATCACCCAGAGCTACGCCAATTCCGTGTCGAGTTTCTTCGGTGCGAAATTCGCTCGGCACGTCGAGGAATTGCTGGTCTCGCCCATGCCCGACTGGCTGATCATCATCGGTTACGTCGCCGGCGGGGTGGCGCGTGGGCTGACCGTGGGTGGGGCGGTGACCGTCGTCGCGCTATTGTTCGCGGAATTGTCCGTCTTCAGTGTCCTGAACCTGTTCGGCGTGGCCCTGATGACTTCCACCCTTTTCGCCCTGGGCGGCCTGATCAACGCGATCTACGCCACCCATTTCGACCACATCTCGATCGTGCCGACCTTCGTGCTCACCCCCCTGACCTATCTCGGCGGCGTGTTCTACTCGATCCAGATGCTGCCCGAGTTCTGGCAGCAGGCCTCGCTCTACAACCCGGTGCTCTACATCATCAACGGCTTTCGATACGCCATGCTCGGCATCAGCGACGTGCCGGTCTGGAGCACCTACGCCATCCTCGCAGTCGGCATTCTCGCGGCCTACCTCTACGCGTTGCGCCTGTTCCGCAAGGGGATCGGCCTGCGCGGCTAACGCGGAGCGCGAGTAGTCCGAATTTCGGAATGCGCGGCGCAACCCAGAACCCGATATCCATCGTATTCCCGCCTGCATCCGCCGCCATTCCCGCCTGCACCCGCCGTCATCCCCGCGAAGGTTGTCCCCGCGCAGGCGGGGAGCGGGGAGCGGGAATCTAGCCACCGACGCGACAATGCTGTCGTCTTTCCCGCGGACGCGGGAACCCAGCGATCGAAGTCACTTCGGATCCGGTTGGCAGTGGGCTGGGGAGGCCCGCGCCGCCTGCTGGCAGCCATGCCCGCGCTGGCTCCGTGGCTCCCGTCATGGATTCCCGCTTGCGCGGGAATGACGGCAGGGTGCCTGCCGTGAGGCTGGTCTTACGCGGCCAGGCGGAATGGCCAATCGAGAAAAGAAGTGCCAGTCGAGGAGAGTGGCCTTTCAGGAGGCCTTCCGGCGCTTCTCTAGGGCTTCAGCCAACACGACGGCGTGGTTGTGCTCATGGTCCCTGGCGGCATAGAGGAGGGTGACGGGCCGGTCGTTTGCGATCTCGGCCAGCCGCTCGAACTCCTCGTTGTCCGCCAGTTCCTCGCGGTAGCGTTTGGCGAACGACTCGAACCGATCCGGATCGTGCCCGAACCATCGCCGTAGATACCCGGAGGGCGCGACGTCCTTGAACCAGTCGTCGTGCGCCAGATCCGTCTTCTTCACTCCCCTGGGCCAGAGACGGTCGACCAGGATCCGGTAACCGTCGTCGCGCTCGGCCGAGTCGTAGACCCGTTTCGTGCGCACTCGAGCCATGGTCTCACCCCTTCGGCCCGAGCAAGAACCACAGGATCAGGCCGAGGACCGGCAGGAACACGATGATCACGATCCACAATGCCTTCATGCCCGCCGAGGCCGAACTCTGGGCGACCTTGATGATCGCGTAGATATCCAGGAACAGAACGATGAGGCCCAGCAGGCCGCCGAAAGGAAGGTCGAACATCGCGTTCTCCTCAGGTGTCGATAGGTTGAACGTCAGAGCGCGCCGGAACGGCGTTTCTCGATATAACGCTGGTGGTAGTCCTCGGCCGGCCAGAAGGCCGTGGCCCCGGTGATCTCGGTGACGATCGGTCGATCGGAAACGGCCTGGCGTTCGTCGCGCACCCGCTCGGCGGCAGCGCGCTGGCTCTCAC
The DNA here is from genome assembly GCA_016938615.1 of Halothiobacillaceae bacterium. Lineage (GTDB taxonomy): Bacteria > Pseudomonadota > Gammaproteobacteria > Halothiobacillales > Halothiobacillaceae > Guyparkeria. Next base: position 2,708 of record JAFGUH010000069.1, read on the forward strand.
CGTGAGTGAAGATTGCCGAGCGATACTGCGTGCCGACGTCCGGCCCCTGCCGGTTCGCCGTCGTGGGATCGTGCATCTCGAAGAAGGCCCGAACCAGAGCCTCGTAGCCAACCCGATCGGGATCGAATCGGACTTCGACGGCCTCGGCGTGACCGGTCTCGCCGCGGCACACGCTGCGGTAGTCGGGGTGGTCGACGTGGCCGCCGGTGTAGCCAGAGATCACGTCGATCACGCCGGGCAACCGGCGAAAGCGGTCCTCCACGCCCCAGAAACAGCCGGCGGCGAAGGTGGCGACATCGGTTTCCATAATCACGGCCCTGTCCTCGAATTGGCTATCATGCCCATACGATAGCGCATCCCGACACCGCTCGTGCATCGATTCACACCGGAGTCCCATGACCTCGCCGACGTTCGTTTCCCTGGCCGATGGCCTTCCCTGGGTCGAGTCGCGGTTGCTGGCGGCGCATGCCCACCGTCTTGACCAGACCCACCCGGAGGACATGCCGTGGTGGCCGGCGGGATACGCGCGGCAACGGGCCGACCGGGTATTCGAGATCGCCGTCGGTGCCGTGCTGACGCAGAACACCAACTGGAAGAACGTCGAGCGGGCACTGGCC
>JAFGUH010000070.1 GCA_016938615.1 Halothiobacillaceae bacterium
CCCGCACGCCGCAAAGCCGTCTTTCGACGGGCAATGAGCCCGTCTTCAATCCGGCGCCAGAAAAGCGAACAAACCCGCGAGCCAGAGACACCATCGATTCGTGCAGAGGTTCCCTAGCCCCGCAGCCCTCGGGCCTCGGCGTTCAGCTCGTCAAGGAGCCGTTCGTAGATGACCGAGAGCGTCTTGAGGTCCTCGACGGCGACGTGCTCGTCGATCTGGTGGATGGTCGCGTTCAACGGGCCGAGTTCGATCACCTGGGCGCCCGTCGGGGCGATGAACCGCCCGTCCGACGTGCCGCCGGCCGTTGACGGCGTCGGAGCGCTACCCAACACCCCTTCCACGGCCCGTTCGACCGCACCGACCATCGGGCCGTCGTCGCGGGTGAGGAAGGGCACGCCCGAGAGTTGCCAGTCCAGCCGATAGGCGAGCCCGTGACGATCGAGCAGCTCTTCCACGCGCGTTTCGATCGTCTCGACCGAGGTTTCGGTGTTGAAACGCAGGTTGAACTGCAGTGAGAGCTCGCCGGGGATCACGTTGTTCGCTCCCGTCCCGGCCTGGAGGTTCGCGATCTGCAGGCTTGTCGGCGGGAAGTGCGCGTTGCCTTGGTCCCACTCGATCGCCACCAGCTCTGCCAGGAACGGTGCGGCGCGATGCACCGGGTTGTCGGCGAGGTGCGGATAAGCGACGTGCCCCTGGCGCCCCTCGATCACGAGGTTGGCGGTGAGCGATCCGCGCCGGCCGATCTTGAACTCGTCGCCCAGCCGGTTGCGGCTCGACGGCTCGCCCACCAGGCACCAGTCGATCGAGACACCCTTCTCGCGCAACCACTGGATCACGCGTTTGGTGCCATGCTGGGCCGGGCCCTCCTCGTCGCTGGTGATCAAAAACCCCAGCCGGAAGGCGGGCTCCGGCTCGCGGGCGAGGAAACGTGCCACCGCGGTCGTGAACGCCGCTACCGAGCCCTTCATGTCGGCCGCCCCCCGGCCGTAGAGTTGCCCGTCGTGGAGTACGGCGGCGAACGGCGGGTAGGTCCAGCGAGAGACCTCGCCGGTCGGCACCACGTCGGTATGACCGGCGAAAACGAACAATGGGCCCTGCTGCCCGCGGATCGCCCACAGATTGTCCACGGCCTCGAAGCGCAGGGATTCGATCGCGAATCCCAACGGCGCCAAGCGCCCTGCGATCATCGCCTGGCAACCCTGGTCGTCGGGCGTGACTGAGGGGCGGCGGATCAGGTCGCGGGCGAGATCGACGGTGCGATCCGTCATGTCAGGGCCTCCTGCCAGTCGGTGGTGGAAAAGCCGATCAGGGTGCCGCCGTCGTGTTCCACCACCGGTCGCTTGATCAGGCTGGGGTTGGCGAGTATCGCGCGGCGAGCGGTGGCCGCGTCCATCGTCTCGCGCGTCTCAGCGGGTAGGCGCCGCCAACTCGTGCCGCGTCGGTTGATCACCGTCTCCCAGCCGAAGCGCGCGAGCCACTCGTCGAGCGGCGCGGTCGGCACGCCCGATTTCCTGAAGTCGTGGAAGGCGTAGTCGAGTCCCTTCAAGTCGAGCCAGGCCCGTGCCTTTTTCACGCTGTCGCAGTTGGGAATGCCGTAGACGGTGATCATCGATAGGCCGTTCAAGTGAAAAATGTGTTTCTGGATAGGAAAAATTGATTTTCGTATCAATGCCGGCGTCCTACACTCGGAGACGGCAGACCGTCATGGTCGGCCCCGCCTGGACTTGTCGTAACGATGGAGTGACTTTCTCATGATGACCCGGACGATCCGAACGACATCAGTATCGACCCGATTGCTCGGTCTTGCCGCTGGCCTGCTGTTGGCCGCACCCGCGTTCGCTACCGAATCGGAAGTCTCGAAGGGCGGCGAGCTGTTCGGCGCGAACTGCACCGAATGCCACATGGTCCCCCATGACGAGGACTGGTTCCAGAAGCGGGCCGAGGCCGGGAAGATGACCGATTACGACAGCCTGCGCACCATGGTTCAGGGTTGCGCGAACAACTTCAACCTGCCCTGGTTCGACGAGGAAGTCGACGCGGTCACCGCCTACCTGAATCAGCAATATTACCATTTCGAGTGACGGCGCCTCGCGTCAGTCGACGAACCGCATCGACAGATCCACGGCGCGGACATGTTTGGTCAGCGCGCCGATAGAGATGTAGTCGACCCCCGTTTCGGCGACATCGCGCACCGTCTCCAGCGTCACGTTGCCGGACGATTCCAGTTCGGCACGCCCTTGGTTGACGGCGACGGCCTCGCGTAGTTTCGGCAACGAGAAGTTGTCCAGGAGCACCCGCTTGACGCCCGCGCCTAGGGCTTCCTCGAGTTGTTCGAGCGTCTCCACTTCCACTTCCAGCGGCAGGTCGCGACCGACGATCCGTGCCGCCCGGACCGCCTCGGTGATCGACCCGGCCGCGCGGATGTGGTTCTCCTTGAGCATCACCATGTCGTAAAGACCCAGGCGGTGGTTCGTGCCGCCGCCGTCGGTCACCGCCCGTTTCTGCGCGTAGCGCAGACCCGGCAGGGTCTTTCGCGTGTCCAGGATGCGCGCGCCAGTGCCTTCGACCGCCTCGACGAAGCGGCGAGTGAGCGTGGCCGTCGCGCCGAGTGTCTGCAGGAAATTCAGGGCGACCCGCTCGGCGGTCAGCAGGGCGCGCGCCGGGCCGCTTACCCGGCACAGGACCTGCTCGGGGAACAACCTGTCGCCGTCGGTCGCGGTCCAGTCGACCCGGGTGCCGGGCGAGACGCGTCGAAACGCGGCGTCCGCCCAGGCCGTGCCGGAAAGCACGGCCGACTCGCGGCTGACGATGCGCGCGACGGCCGTCTGGTTGGCCGGGATCAGCTGCGCGGAGACGTCGCCCGTGCCGATGTCCTCGTCCAGGGCGCGGGTCACGTCGAGCGCGACGATGTCGGGGTCGGCTTTGGTCATGTCGGACACCATGTCGGGCGGTGAGGGGTGGTGAGGGGCGATAGTCTAGGGAAACTCTGCACGAATGCCATACCGCTGAAGCGTGCCTTGAGCTGGGCAGAGGCAAGGCGCTCGTCCGCCGCGGAAGAGTGATTCTCTTTCCAAGGACGACAACGCAGCAGATGCCTGGCTCAAGGTTCGCCCTGCGGTCCTTGGCGAGTCGCCCGTGATCCGCGTTGCGATGTCTTGACGTGGCCACCGGCACGCCGGCGATATCGCGCCTTGATCACGAACGACTCGCCCAGCCTTCAGTGGCATGGCATTCGTGCAGAGGTTCCCTAGACCGATTCCGGCAGTGGCGACGCCGTCATGCCGTCATGCTGTCATCCTGTCATGTCGTTGTCATCGAAACGACGTTTAATGCGGGCGTGACCCATCAACGAACGCCGAGGACCGGCCGTGGCCGGAACGGACCGATGCAAAAGACGATACTGATTGTCGAAGACGAAAAGCCGATACGCGAGATGGTGGCCTTCGCCCTGGGGCGCGCGGGCTTCGAACTGGTCGAGGCCGGCGACGTGCAGGAGGCCTACGAGTGCCTCGCCGAGCGCCAGCCCGATCTGATCCTGCTCGACTGGATGCTGCCCGGTGCCAGCGGCATCGAGTTCGCCCGGCGGATCAAGCGCGACGAACTGACCAAGGATGTGCCGATCGTCATGCTCACCGCGCGCGGCGAGGAGGAGGACAAGGTCAGCGGCCTGGAGGCCGGTGCCGACGACTACGTCACCAAGCCGTTCTCGCCGCGCGAGCTGATGGCCCGCATCAAGGCGGTGCTGCGACGGGTCGCCCCGGATGACGAGAACCCGGTGCTCGACGTCGCCGGCCTCAAGCTCGACCAGGAGAGCTACCGGGTGAGTTCGGCCGGCGAGCCGATCGATATCGGTCCGACCGAGTTCCGTCTGCTCGCGTATTTCATGAGGCATCCTGACCGCGTGTTCACCCGCGCTCAGCTACTCGACCGTGTCTGGGGGCAAAACGCTTACGTGGAGGAGCGTACCGTCGACGTCCACATCTTGCGGCTACGGAAGGTCCTCTCGCCCAGCGGGTATGATGGCCTGATCCAGACCGTGCGCGGGGTTGGCTACCGCCTCTCCGCGCACTAAAACCCGCCGGCTGGGTTTCCCTGGCGGACCGATCGACGAGGAGCCGATGAACCGCGCCGATTCCAGATTGCCGTTGGCCACTCGCCCCGCCGATGGCGACCCGATCGAGCAGCATCTGCGGGCGCGTTCGGCCCGCCGGGCCCAGGCTCGCTTGCGTGCCTGGCGTGAGGAGGCCCTGTTGTGGGTGGCGGCGGTGTTGGCGACGCTGGGGGTGGGCGTGTTCGGCCAGACCGCTGGTTGGCAGGGCCACTGGGGTTGGGCCGTTGCCGTGGGCCTGGCGCTTTATGCCCTTAGCCTGCTCTTTCGGCTGGGCTACCTGGCACGCGCCCTGCCGGTGGTTCGGCCTCGTCGCCGCGTCTGGGGCATGCCGAGTCTCGTCCAAGCGCGGCAGCGTCGCCTGCATCGCGCCTGGTTGCGCCGCCAGCGTCGGCTGGTGCGTCTGCTAAAGCGCTACCATCACTCGGCCATGTCAGTGCCGGATGCCATGGTGGTGCTGACCGAGGATCGCCAGATCGAGTGGCTCAACCTTGCGGCGGTCGAGATGCTGGGATTCGGCCGTTCGGACGTCGGTCTGCGGGTCGACAACCTATGGCGTGCCCCGGCCTTTACCGCGTGGTTGGCAGAGGGGGGCGAGCGCCCACCGCTGGAGATCAATGCCCCCGGGGACGAGAGTCGGAGCTTGAGCTTGCGCATGGAGCCCTATGGCTCGGATCGCTACCTCCTGATCGGTCGTGACGTGACCGCCCTGCACCGGTTGCAAGGGGTGCGGCAGGACTTTGTCGCCAACGTCTCGCACGAGTTGCGCACGCCACTGACCGTACTCGCTGGCTACGTAGAGACCCTGCTCGATACCGAAGAGGGCCAGGACCCGCAGATGGCCCGTATCCTCGGGAACATGCACCAGCAGGCCGATCGGATGCGCCGTATCGTCGAGGACCTGCTCCTGCTCTCGCGCCTTGAAACCTCGCAACCCGACGCCGAGTTGTTCGAGCCGATCGACATGCGTGACATGATCGAGCCGATCCTCGACGATGCGCGCCTGATTTCCGGTGAGGAAGGCCACCGGATCGAATCGGATCTTGACGGCGACATGATGGTATGGGGCGTGCCGCGCGAGTTGCAATCGGCCCTTTCCAACCTCGTCTTCAACGCGGTGAAATACACGCCTGCTGGCGGTCGCGTCCTGGTGCGCTGGAAACGCGACGATCAAGGCCGACCGGTATTTTCGGTCCACGATTCGGGCATCGGCATCGAGGCACGACACATCCCCCGTCTGACCGAACGCTTCTACCGCATCGATGTCGGCCGGTCGCGCTCGCGCGGCGGCACCGGCCTGGGGCTCGCCATCGTCAAGCATGTCGCCCTGCGCCACGCCGCCCGCCTCGAGATCGAGAGCACGCCGGGCCGGGGCAGCTGTTTTTGCGTGATCTTCCCGGTCGGGGCCGAATCGAGACCTGCCTGTTAGGGACCTCTGCACGAATGCCATATAGCGCAAGCGCGCCTTGCATCTGGACCCCTGGCGGTCCCGCTCAAGGCACTATCGATTCGTGCAGAGATTCCCTAGACTGCCGAGACATCCTCCTCGCGCCCAACACGGATACGACATGTCGGAACTCTGGAACGAAAAATTCGGACAGGTGGATTTCCTATACGGCACCCATCCCAACGAGTTTCTCGTCAGTCAGGTCTACCGTCTGACTCCCGGTTCCCGGGTGCTGGTGCTCGGCGACGGCGAGGGCCGCAACGGGGTGTGGCTGGCCGAGCAGGGCTTCGATGTCACCACGATCGATTATTCCGCCGTTGGCTGTGACAAGGCGCGTCAATTGGCCGACGAGCGTGACGTCAGCCTCGCGGTCCACTGTGCGGACCTGACCGAGTGGGCGTGGGACGAGGATGATTTCGACGCGGTCATGCTCATCTATCTGCACTTCGAGCCCGACGCGCGGCGCGACGTCTACCGGAAGGCCGTCGACGTGCTTCGTCCGGGCGGGCTGATCATCGTCGAGATGTTTCACCCCCGCCAGCTCGATTACCAGAGCGGCGGGCCGAAGCGGGCTGACATGCTCGTGCGTGCAAGTGATCTGACCGCGGACCTCCGGGCGGTCGAGTGGCTGATCCTTGCCGAGGGCAAGGTGCTGCTCGACGAGGGCCCCGGCCACAACGGGCCGGGCTTCGTCACCCATGGGGTGGGTCGACGCCCCGCGACCTGAGGGCGAGAGTCGGCTCAGCTCGCGGGCAGTTCGGCGAGGTAGGCCGCCAGTGGCCCCGGGCGAGCGACACCGTAGCCTTGGTGGAAATGCACCCCCAGTTCCTCGAGTATCTGCACTTGCTGCGGGGTCTCGACGAATTCCGCCACCACGCGGGAGCCGAGGTGTGCGGCCAATGTGCACGTCGCCTTGACCACCTCTCGATCGAAACTCGACTCGGCCAGTCGCCGGATGAAACTGCCGTCGATCTTGAGTTCGTCCACCGGGTAGTGCTGCAGGTAGGAGAACGTCGCCCGCCCGGTGCCGAAGTCGTCGATCGCGATGGCCACCCCCATCTGGTGCAGGGTGGCCAAGTTGCGCTGGGCCCGCGCCATGTCACGGATCAGCATGGTCTCGGTAATTTCCAGACAGAGGCGCTCGGCTGGCCAGTGATGCGCGTCGAGCAACGCCTCTATCCGTGACGGCAGCCAGTCCCCGGCCAGGGAATCACCCGAGACGTTGATCGCAACCTCGTCAAGCCGGTTGCCGGAGGCCAGGTCGCCGACGGCGGCCAGGCTATGATCGAGTACCCAGCGGTCGAGCTTCGGCATCAGGCCGAAATGTTCGGCGATCCCGAGAAACTCCCCCGGCGGCTCGATCCGCCCCTCCGGCGTGCGCCAGCGCAACAGCACCTCGATGCGACGCGCCTCGGGATCGTGCCGATCGACGATCGGCTGGGCAAACAGCACGAGGTCCCCCGCGGCGCTTTCGCCGGCCAGGGCCTCGCGCAGATTGCGGGCCCACTCGAGAGCGCGGCGATGATCCGCGATCAATTCGCTCGCCGATTCACGGTGGTGGTGAAACGGGCGGTCATCCTGCTCCGCGTCCTTCAGGCAGGCCCTGAACAGCAGCGTGGCCAGGTGCCGGTGGTCGTCGGCGGCGACGATATCGAGCACTGCGATACGTATGCGTTGCCGTGCGGTCGGTAGCCGACCTTCGGACTCCGCACGTTCTAACGAGGCCCGCAGTTCGGTTGCAATGTCCACGGCCTGGCTGGATGCGTCCGGTTCGGGAATCAACAGGGCGAACAGCCCTGGTTGAAGGCGGCCGGCGGGCATGTGCGGGGCCGGTCGCACGTTGCGGAAGGTGTCGCCGATCAGTCGCTCCACTCGGTGCACCTCGTCGAGGCCGATCAACGTCGATAGGTCGTCGACGTCGGGAATCTGCGCGCCGATCACGGCGAGATGCCGGAATGGCTGGCCGGGGTCGAGCAGTTCGCGCAAATGCCGGGTCAGGCCGAGGTCGTTGTCGAGGTCGGTCACTCCGTCACGCAGGCGGGCGGCCTTGAGGCGTCGGTTGGCCTCCTCGAACGAGCCCACCGACTCGATCGCCAGAAACGCGATCAGGGTCGCGGTGAAGATGATCATCTGGCCGTTCAGGAGTGCGTCGATCTCGACCAGCCCGTCTGGGCGGGTGAAGACCATGTAGTGCACCCCCACCCAGACAAGCACGAAGCCAGCAACCGCCAAGCGGGTGATCGATGTGGGCAGCAGGTAGATGGCCAGCATGGGGACTGTCAGCGCGAGATAGGGCAGCCACTCGCGGCCCGTGTGGCTCTGTCGACCCACCAGCAGCAGGGCGGTCAGTACCAGGAAGGCGGTCAGGGTCCAGACGGCGACCACGCCAGTGATCGGTCGAAACCTGGGCGTGCCGCGCGATCGGAGTCCGACGGTGAGCAGTTGCTGGACCAGAGGGGTGAACAGCAGCACCGAGGTCGCCTCGGACAGCCACAGGGCAATGACCAGCTCGGTGGCCGGCAGGCCGCCCTCGGCGAACTGCCATACCCCGAGCAACGTGAACACGCTCGCGCTGGCGATCGCGATGATCGGCACGCGCAGCAGGCGCCGGGCCTGGTCCTGTTCGACCCGTGCATCGAGCAGCCGCGCGAAGCTGACCACGAACAGCATCACCACCAGGAACGCCCCGGTGCCGATGACGATCTCGGGCAGGGCATCGCCCCGGGCGATGTTCCAGGTGAGCGCGGCCAGAGTGAAGGCCGGGATCAGGCGCGGTCCGAGACTCAGTACCGCCCCGTAGGCCATCGCGTTGGCCATCCACAGCAACGAGATGGGCAGGTATTCGGACACGGCCGGAAAGGCCTGGGTGGTCAACCAGGCGGCCAGCCACCAGCCTGCGAACGAGAGCAGCGATTCGCCGACCCTCCGCCCTGCCGTCTCACCCGTTCGTGTTTTCACCCGTCCGTTCCCCGCAAACCAAAAAGCCCGCCCCGACCGATGCTAGTCGAATGGCGGGCCTGTTGCCGCGGCAAGGGTCGCGTTATACGTCGCGCAGCAACTCGTTGATACCCACCTTGGAGCGGGTCTTCTCGTCGACCTTCTTGACGATCACCGCGCAGTAGAGGCTGTACTTGCCGTCCTTGGAGGGCAGGTTGCCGGAGACGACCACCGAACCGGCCGGCACGCGGCCGAAGTGGATCTCGCCGGTCTCGCGGTCGTAGATCTTGGTCGACTGGCCGATGTAGACGCCCATCGAGATCACCGAGCCTTCCTCGACGATCACGCCCTCGACTACCTCGGAGCGCGCACCGATGAAGCAGTTGTCCTCGATGATGGTCGGGGCGGCCTGCAGCGGCTCGAGTACGCCGCCGATGCCCACACCACCGGAGAGATGCACGTTCTTGCCGATCTGGGCGCAGGAGCCGACCGTCGCCCAGGTATCGACCATGGTGCCTTCGTCGACGTAGGCGCCGATGTTGGTGTAGGAGGGCATCAGCACGGTGTTCTTGGCGATGAAGCTGCCGCGACGGGCGACGGCGTTCGGCACGACGCGCATGCCGGCGGCCTCGAAGCGGGCCTGATCCCAGTCGGCGAACTTGGTCGGCACCTTGTCGAAGTAGTTCACGTCGCCGCCGGAGACCACCTCGTTGTTGCGCAGGCGGAACGAGAGCAGCACGGCTTTCTTGAGCCACTCGTTGACCTGCCAGTCACCGACGCCACGGCGCTCGGCGACGCGCAGCGAGCCGTCGTCCAGTCCGCCCAGTGCGGTCTCGACTGCCTCGACCACGTCGGCCGGGGCATTGGACGGGTTGATCTCGGCGCGGCGTTCGAAGGCCGATTCGATGGTGTCGCGAATAGAAGAGGTGTCCATCGGATGCTCCTGAAAATGTTTGCGAAAACGAGCGGCCGACCTCTGTGGGTCGGCCGGGAAACGGGGTAATCAACTGCTGATTATTGTAACAACAGATTGTTGATGGCGTTTGTGTCGCGGGATGTGGGTTGTCCGTAGAACAACCGCCAGGGTTTTCGCGCGCCTGTCTCGTGCTGCGACCACGACGGACCGCCTTGCCCGGCGCGCGAGCCTCTTTTCTTGCTTGCCCAAGAAAAGAGGCGAAAAGAAGGGCACCCCGGCGTCCTGGCCCTGCGGGCCTTCGAGCACGGACTTCGTCCGCACTCGAAGCCTCGCGACCGGCGGCTGCCTTCGGGGCCGGCTCGACGTGACCTCCTGTCACGGCGAGCCTCGGAGCGACGTCCCTGTCGCTCCGACCCCGAGTCATCCACCGGCCGCGAGGCAGGACGCGAGGGGGGCGTCGCCCTGCCATCTGGTGGGGTTGCCTGAATGCTGAGAGAGCGGCGGAGCTTGGAGGTCGGTTCCCAAGCCTGATCGGAGGGTCGAGCCCCTTTTGCCTTGCCTCGCGCATGCGGGATTGCAGGGTCGGGCTCGCATGGACGCGAGCCCGAGGTTCGCCGCGACAGGATGTCGCGTCGAACCGACCCGTCCGCAATCCCGCATGCGCGAGGCTGATCGTTGCGGATGCAATCCGCGGCGATCAGGCCCGAAGGGCCAAGGCATCGGGGTGTCTTTCTTTTCGTCGGTTTTCTTGGACAAGCAAGAAAATCGACTCGCACGCCAGGTACGGCGGTGCGTCCGTGCCGTGTCGGCTAACCGGCGTGCGAAACCTCAACGAAGGCCAATACAAGCGCCGACTGGCAACGCGACCCTCTCTTAGGAAAGCATCGCCCGAATCCGCTCCGCCGCCTCGACGCAGTCGTCCAGTTCCGCTACCAACGCCATCCGCACAAACCCCGCCCCGGGATTCACCCCGTCCGCCTCGCGCGAGAGAAACCGTCCCGGCAACACGGTGACGTTTTGCTCCGCGAACAGCCGTCGGGCGAATTCGCGTTCGTCGCCTTCCACCCCGGCCCAGAGGTAGAACCCGGCATCCGGGCGGCGCACGTCGATGCCGGCCACCGGCTCGAGGATTTCCAGGACCGCGTCGAATTTCTCGCGGTAGAAGCCGCGGTTGGCGCGCACATGATCCTCGTCGTTCCAGGCCGTGATGCTGGCCAGTTGCGTCGGCAGCGGCAGGGCACAGCCCTGGTAGGTGCGGTAGCGCAGGAAGCGTTTGAGGAGTGCCGCGTCGCCGGCGACCAGCCCCGAGCGCAGCCCTGGCAGGTTGGAACGCTTGGAGAGGCTGTGGAAGACGATCACGTTCTCGAACGGCGTTTCGCCGCCGCGTTCGCCGGCGACCTCGAGCAGGCCGGTGGGTGGCTCGTGCTCGTCGAAGTAGATTTCGGAATAGCATTCGTCTGCCGCGACCACCACGTCGAAGCGGGCGGCCTTCGCCAGGAGATCGCGGTAGCGCGCGGCGTCGATGACCGCGCCGCTGGGATTGCCCGGCGAGCAGACGTACAGGAGCTGAGCGCGTTGCCAGATGGCCTCGGGAATGGCGTCGAAGTCCGGCAGAAAGCCGTTCTCCGGCAGGGTCGGGTAATAATAGGGTTCGGCCCCGGCCAGCAGGGCCGCGCCCTCGTATATCTGGTAGAAGGGGTTGGGCATCAGGACCACCGGCGGTTCGTCGCCGACATCGCGGTCGACCACCGCCTGGGCGATGGCAAACAGCGCCTCGCGGGTGCCGGCGACCGGCAGCACGTGAGCCTCGGGGTCGAGCAGCCCCTCGGCGAGGTTGAAGCGTCGCGTCAGCCAGCCGGCCATCGCCTGGCGCAGGGCGGGCTCGCCCTTGGTCGCCGGGTAGCGGGCGATCTGCGGCAGGGCCTCGCGCAGGGTGTCGAGCACGATCGCCGGCGGCGTGTGGCGCGGCTCGCCGATCGACAGCGGGATATGGGACCGATCAGCTGGCGGGATGGCGCCCGCCTTGAGTTCGGCGAGCTTCTCGAAGGGGTAGGGATGCAAGCGGTCGAGATCGGGATTCATGCCGGGGCCATTGGGTTGGGTGATGACGGGGTTGGGTGGTGACGGGGCGGGATGCGACCGGGCATTATAGGTTCCCGATCCACTCGCTGCGACGACCTGACACGGAGCCCTTTATGCCTGATGCCGAGAACCGAGTCGACCTGCCGATCGAGGTCCATGGGATCGATCACGTCAGCCTGCTGGTCGCGGACGCCCGGGAGGCGCGCGATTTCTACGTCGAGGTGCTGGGACTGGTCGAACGGCCGCGCCCGGCTCTCGGCTTTCCCGGCGCGTGGCTGGCGCTCGGTGGTGGGCAGATGTTGCACCTGCTCGAACTGCCTGACCCCGATCCGGTCGAGGGGCGCCCGGCCCACGGCGGCCGGGATCGACACGTCGCGTTGCGAGTGACCTCGACCGCGCCCTTCGCCGAGCGACTGGCCGCGAAAGGGCTTGCCTACACCGCCTCGCGATCCGGCCGGGACGCGCTGTTCTTCCGTGATCCGGACGGTAACGCGGTGGAACTGGTGGGGTCTCCGTGACATCCCATCCGCGTCGATGAGATCGGGCCTTGCGGTCCTGCCCGAAGTATTTTGGGCCTATCTCGGGAGCATTCCCCGGTCACAATGAGCTACCTCGGGCGCGCCTGGTGACGTATCTGCTCGACCAGCAGGGCGAGCGCCGCATCGCCCGGGCGTTCCCGGCCGAGCAGCCACGCCTGCAGATCCTGGTCGCTCGCGGTGAGGAGTGCCTCGAGATGATCGAGTTCGGCGGACGTCAGTTCGGGCAGTCGCCGCTCGGCAAACGGGCCAAGCAGCAGGTCGAGCTCGCGCAGACCGCGCCGGCAGCGCCAGCGAAGCCGCGCGCGTCGCTCGGCGTCAGACATGTTGGCCCAGCATGCGTCGACGAATGCGCCCGATCGCCTCGGTGGGGTTGAGCCCCTTCGGGCAGGCCTCGACGCAGTTCATGATCGTGTGGCAGCGGAACAGCTTGTAGGCGTCGTCGAGCTGCTCTAGGCGCGCCTCGGTGGCGGTGTCGCGGCTGTCCTCGATGAATCGCGCGGCCTGGAGCAGCGCGGCGGGACCGAGAAAGCGTTCCGGGTTCCACCAGTACGACGGACAGGCCGCCGAGCAGCAGCCGCACAGGATGCACTCGGTCAGGCCGTCGAGCCGCTCGCGTTCCTCGGGCGTCTGTGTCCGTTCGCGGTCGGGTGGCGAGGTCTCTGTCTGCAGCCACGGCTCGACCCGCTGGTACTGTCGATGGAAGTTGTCCATGTCGACGATCAGGTCGCGGATCACCGGCATCCCTGGCAGCGGGCGGATCTCGACCGGGTCGGTCAGCGTGCCCAGTCGGGTGATGCAGGCCAGCCCGTTGCGCCCGTTGATGTTCATCGCATCCGATCCGCAGACGCCCTCGCCGCAGGAGCGACGGAACCCCAGCGTCTCGTCGATCTCGCGCAGGCGCAACAGGGCATCGAGCAGCATGTTGTCGGGGGACAGGTCGTCGAGGACGTATTCCTGCTGGCGGGGTGCCTCGTCGCTTTCCGGATCGTAGCGGTAGATGGAAAAGCGCATCCGCCCGTCGCGCGGGCCGGGAGGTCGCATGAAGCGGACCGGCAGCCATTCGCGGGGTGAGCCCATCAGTAGACCCTCGGTTTGGGGGGAAACGAGTCCACCGTCAGCGGGGTGGTCCGCACCGGCTTGTAACGCATGCCGGTCTCGAGCGAGAACAGGCTGTGCACCAGCCAGTGCTCGTCGTCGCGCTCGGGATGATCGACCCGGGAGTGCGCCCCGCGGCTCTCGGTTCGTTTTGCCGCCGCGGTGATCGCCGCCAGCGCCACGTCGGCGAGATTGACCAGCTCCAGCGCCTCGATCCTCGCCGTGTTGAACACGCGCCCGTGGTCGCCGATCGCCAGCTGTCGGCTGCGGGCGTGCAGTTGGCGGATGCGCTCGAGCCCCTCGTCCAGCTGGTCCTGGCGGCGGAATACGCCGGCATAGTCTTCCATGGTCTGCTGGAGCTCGCGGCGCAGGCCGGCGACCGCCTCGCCGGTATCCCGCTTCTCGATGGCATCGGTCAGGGCTTGTGCGCGGGCGGGGGCCCGTTCCGGCAGGGGGCGGTGATAGCGGTGCGCGGCGAGGTGCTCGAGCATGTGCCGGGCCGCCGCCCGGCCGAAGACCACGATGTCGAGTAGGGAGTTGCCGCCCAGCCGATTGGCGCCGTGCACGGAAACGCAGGCGCATTCGCCCGCGGCATACAGGCCCTCGATGGGCTTGTCCTTGCCATCCTCGCCTAGGCGCACCACCTGCCCGTGGCGGTTAGTGGGGATGCCGCCCATGGTGTAGTGCGCGGTGGGGAACACCGGGATGGGGTCGTCGACCGGATCGATGTTGACGAAGGTCTTCGCGGTCTCGCGGATCGCCGGCAGGCGTTCGCTGATGACGGCCTCGCCGAGATGGTCGAGCTTGAGCAGGACGTGGTCGCGGTTCGGGCCGCAGCCGCGCCCTTCGCGGATCTCGGTGACGATCGCGCGGCTGACCACGTCGCGGCTGGCCAGGTCCTTCGCGTGCGGGGCATAGCGCTCCATGAAGCGCTCGCCCTCGGCATTGACCAGGTAGCCGCCCTCGCCGCGTACCCCTTCGGTGATCAGCATGCCCTTGCCGGCGATGCCGGTGGGGTGGAACTGGACGAATTCCATGTCTTGGAGCGGGATGCCGGCGCGCAGTGCCATGGCCATGCCGTCGCCGGTGTTGATCAGCGCGTTGGTGTTGGTGCGGTAGATCTGGGCCGCCCCGCCGGTCGCCAGCAGGGTGGTGCGCGCCTCGATGGTGGTCGTCTCGCCGCTGGCAATGTCGAGGACTTGCGCGCCGAGAACGACACCGGCGTCGTCGACGAGCAGGTCAAGCGCGAAATGTTCGTCGAAGAAATGCGTGCCGGCAGCCAGATTCTGCTGGTAAAGCGAATGCAGGATCGCGTGCCCCGTGCGGTCGGCGGCGGCACAGGTGCGTGCGGCCTGCTCGCCGCCGAAGTGCTGGCTCTGTCCGCCGAAGGCCCGCTGGTAGATGCGCCCGTCGGGCAGGCGCGAGAACGGCACGCCGAAGTGTTCCAGCTCCCGGACCGCCTTGGGCGCCGCGCGACACATGTACTCGATCGCGTCCTGGTCGCCGAGGTAGTCGCTGCCCTTGACCGTGTCGAACATGTGCCAGTGCCAGTTGTCCGGCAGGGCGTTGGCCAGCGACGCGTTCACGCCGCCCTGCGCGGCGACGGTATGGGACCGGGTGGGGAAGACCTTGGAGATCACCGCCACGCTCGCCTCGCCCCGGGCCAGTTGCAGGGCCGCGCGCAGGCCGCCGCCCCCGGCCCCGATCACCAGTGCATCGACCTGTCGCTTCACATCACCTCCAGCAGTGTGGCGCCGAACCAGATTCCCGACCCGAGCAGCCAGCCGGCCAGTACGGTCAGCATGACGACGCGCAGGCCGAGCGGATGGACATAATCGAGCAGCACGTCGCGTCCGCCCACCCAGGCGTGCAGCAGCAGCGCCAGCGCGGCCAGCCAGAGCGTCATGGCATTGAGCGGCGCGGCCAGCCAGTCGCTCCACGCCGCATGCGACCAGGAGTCGGCCATCGCCAGGCGGACCAGTGCATAGACGGTGAACCCGGCGAGATAGAGCGCGGAGAGGCGCTGGATCAGCCAGGCGGGCAGCCCGCTCATGCCCACAGCCCCCACCAGAGGCCCAGACCGGCAACCACGCCCACCACCATGACCAGCAGCGCGCTGCGGCGCGCGGTCACGCGGGTGATGCCGATGTCGATATCCAGCAGCAGGTAGCGGATGCCGGCGAACAGGTGATGGGCGAGTGCGAGGGCGAGCAGCAGGCCCGCCAGGCGTGCCGGCACCCCCGTCAGTACCTCGCCGGCTCGGGCGAATCCCGCCGGCCCGGACAGGCTGATGGCAAACAGCCAGGTGGCCGGGAGAATCGCGAGGATCATCAGCACGCCGGTCAGCCGGTGGGCGATCGAGGCGATCGCCTGTGGCGGGAAACGTATGCGGCGCAGGTCGAGAAAGACCGGGCGTTTTTGATCAGTGTTCGGATCCCTGGGCGGCATGGCGCGGTTTGCCTTTCCTTGTCCGTGTGCGTTGGCCTACTGGCTACTATAGGCGCTTGATTGCCGGATGCCCTAGCCCGGGTGTTTCAGGAAATATCCGGGCTAGAACGGCGGTTCGCAGTGGTAGCCGACCTTGGGGGCGTCGGGGTGTTCCGGGTCGGGGAAGACCAGCCGCGCGGCGTGCAGCATCAGGCGCGCGTGGCGGTTGGCCTCGGGGTGATAGAGCGAGTCGCCCTGGATGGGGCGCCCCTGGGCCAGCAGGTGCACGCGAAGCTGGTGCGAGCGTCCGGTGATCGGCTCGAGAATGATCCGAATGCCGCCTTCCACCGGTTCGGTCACGCGGTAGCGGGTCTGCGACGGCCGCCCGCTCTCCGGGTCGATACGGTAGCGCGGCCGACGCTCGTGGTCCTTGCCGATTGGCAGGTCGATCAGGCCCTCGACCGGCTCCAGCGGGGCATCGATCAATGCTTCGTAGGTCTTGTCCACGTCGCGGGCGGCGAAGGCCTTGGAAAGGAAGGAGTGGGCGCGTGCGTTGCGTGCTAGCACCAGCAGGCCCGAGGTGTCCCAGTCGAGCCGGTGAACGGTGCGTGCGTCGGGGAATTCCATCTGGACCCGCGTGATCAGGCAGTCCTGCTTTTCCGGGCCGATGCCCGGCACCGAGAGCATGCGTGCGGGTTTGGCGACCACCAGGAAGTCGCGCCGCTCGTCGACCAGCGCCCAGTCGCCCAAGGGTGGGCCGAGGGGTTGGTTCGTAGCCGATCGGTGGTCGAGTGGGCTCACGCCCGGCCCTCCCGCGCGTGGCCCTTGGCCGCCTGCACCAGCGCCTCCGCGATGGCCTGTTGGTGGCCGCGATCGGTGATCGGGTGGCCGTTCTCGTCGACCACGAAGAAGGCGTCCTCGGCTCGTTCGCCCAGGGTCGTGATGCGCGCGTGCAGCAGGATCGCCCCCATCCGCCAGAGCGTGTCGGAGAGATCGGCGAGCAGCCCCGGGCGGTCCTTCGCGAGTACCTGGATCAGGGTGCGGGCCCGCGCCACGTCCGCGACGAACTCCACCTCGGTATCCACGTCCAGGCTGGAGAGTTGGGCCGGGATGCGTCGGCGGGTGACCGACAGTGCCTGCTCGGGATGATGGACGACGCCTTCGAGGCGCTCGTGCAGGGCTTCGATGGCGCCGGGGTCTTCGACCGGGTGTCCGTCGCGGTCCAGGATAAAGAACTCCAGCAGGATCAGCTCGGACTCGGGCAACTGCTCACGATTGCCCGCGTCGTCCTTGGCGTTCAAGCCGCTCTCGACCACAAGCGGGCGCGGGATCACCGTGATGTTCGCCGACTGGACGTTGAGGCCCTCGCGGTCGATGCCGGCGACCACGTGGGCGAACAGCGCCGGGTGGTTCTGGGCCAGGATCAGGATCTGGGTCGCCTGGTGCTGGGGGTCATCGTTGATGGTCAGTGCCGGGAGATCGGCATCCACCGCCACCCGCGAGTGGCGCAGGATGTTGTCGATCTCGTTCCTGAGGAAGTACTCCTCCGGCATCCCCGACAGCCAGGCGGCCAGCTTGGCGGCGTCCATGCCCTCGCTCGAACCTTGGCGGTTGGCATCCCGGCGGGTCTCGCGGACGATCTGCGCCGAGGAACGCACTCCTTCGGCGAAATGCTGATGGGTCAGTTCGAACAAGCGCTTCAAGAGGGTGTCGCGCCAGGAATTCCACAGCTGCGGGTTGGTGGCGCGGATGTCGGCCACCGTCAGCAGGTAGAGATGGTCGAGCCGCTCCGGGGTGCCTGCCTGCTCGGCGAAGCGATGGATGACTTCGGGGTCCTCGATGTCCTGGCGCTGCGCGGTGAACGACAGCAGCAGATGCTGCTCGACCAGCCAGCCGATCAGGTCGACGTCCTCGCGCGCCAGTCCGTGCTCGCGTGCGAATTCACGGGCGTCGACCGCCCCCAGTTCGGCGTGGTCCCCGCCGCGTCCCTTGGCGATGTCGTGGAACAGGCCGGCCAGGTAGAGCACCTCCGGTCGAGCAATGCGGGCGAAGGCGTCGGCGGCGGTCGGGTTCTCGTCGCGGTACTCGGGCAGGGCCGGCCGGCGCAGGTTACGGATCACCAGCAGGGTGTGGGTATCGACCGTGTAGGCATGGAACAGGTCGAACTGCATCAAGCCGACGATGGGCGCGAAGGCCGGGATGTAGGCGGCCAGCACCCGGGTCAGGTTCATGTTGCGCAAGGCGAGGTAGACGCCGCGATCGGCGCGCAGCAGCCGCAGAAACAGGTTTTTCGCCTGCCGGTTGGCACGAAAGCCCGCGTCAATGACCGACAGGTTGGCGCGTAGCTGGCGCGCGGTGGCCGCCGTCATGCCCTCAAGTTCCGGATGCTCGGCCAGGAGCAGGAACAGTTCGAGAATCGCCGTCGGCGAGCGCATGAACACTTGCGCATCACGCGTCTCGATCAGCCGGCCGCGCATGACGAAACGCGGGTTGAGCGGTTCGACCGGCTCGAGGATCTCCGGGTGCAGCCGCTCGCGCCAGCGCTGGATCAGGAGTTGGTTGAGCCGCTCGACCTCGATGGTGGCGCGGAAGAAGTGCTGCATGAAACGCTCGACCGCGAGGTTGCCGCCCTGTTCGCCCTCGTAGCCGAACGTTCCGGCGAGCGTCTTCTGATGCATGAGCAGCAGGCGTTCTTCCGATCGGTCCGCCAGCCCGTGCAGGCCAATTCGGATGCGGAACAACAGCGACTGGGCCCGGGCCAGGGACTGGAACTCGTCGTCCCGCAGCATCCCGGCCCGGTGCATCCCGGCTAGCGTGGGGGTGCCATCGATGCGGTTGGCCAGCCAGCGGATGGTATGCAGGTCGCGCAGGCCGCCGGGGCCCTCCTTGATGTGCGGTTCGATCTTGGTGCCGACGTTGTCGTGTGAGCGGTAACGCGCGTGCTGCTCGTCGATTTTCGCGGCAAAGAACCACGCGGGCTCGAAGCGATCGTCGTCGCGGATGGCCGTGTCGAGCTCTGCGAGCAGTTCGTCGTTGCCGGCGATCGGGCGCGATTCGATCAGGCTGGTGTAGACGGTGGGATCGACGGCGGCCTCAAGGCATTCCTCGAGGCTGCGCACCGCGTAGCCGATCGACAGACCGGTATCCCAGAGAGTGTAGAGGAAAGCCTGAACCGCGTCGTCGTGCGCGTGGTTCGGCGTGAGCACCATGATGTCGATGTCCGAGTGCACGAACATCTCGCCGCGACCGTAGCCGCCGACGGCCACCAGCGTGCAGGGCGTGTCGGCGAGCTGGTCCTGCCAGAGGGTGCGCAGCGCGCTGTCGACCCGTGCGGTGACCTCGTCGATGAAGTCACGCGCGCTGCCCTCGTCGGCCAGCGCCTCGGCCCAGTGCTGGTTGAGGGCCTCGAGCTGGCGGGCGAGCGGTCGGTCGGCGGGAACGGTGACCTGGTCGGCGAAGCGGCCCTCGGCGGCGGAATGCTCGGCGGTGGGATGCATGGGATCAGTCGCGCGGCTGGGTGAGGATGTCGACCCCGTCTGCGGTCACGGCGACCGTGTGTTCCCACTGGGCCGAGAGCGAGTGGTCCTTGGTGACCACCGTCCAGCCGTCGCCGAGCAGCTTGATCTCCTTCTTGCCGGCGTTGATCATCGGCTCGACGGTGAAGACCATGCCTTCCTTGAGCCGAACGCCCTCGCCCGGCTTGCCGTAGTGGACCACTTGCGGGTCCTCGTGGAAGTTGCGGCCGATGCCATGGCCGCAGTATTCACGCACCACGGAGAATCCGCTCGCCTCGGCGTGCGTCTGGATGGCATGGCCGATGTCGCCCAGAGTCGTGTCGGGGCGGACGATCTCGATGCCCTTCATCATGGCCTCATGAGTGACGTCGATCAGGCGTTGGGCGCGCACCGACGGCTTGCCGACCGTGTACATCGCCGAGGTGTCGCCGTGCCAGCCGTCCTTGATCACGGTGACGTCGATATTGAGGATGTCGCCGTCGCGCAGTGTCTTGTCGGCCGGGATGCCGTGGCAGACCTGGTGATTGAGCGAGGTGCAGATCGAGGCAGGAAAGCCGTGGTAGCCGAGCGTGGCCGGCGTGCCGCCCTGGACCTCGGTGATGTGCTGGTGGGCGATCTCGTTGAGCTCGCCGGTGGTGACGCCGGGGCGCACATGCTCGCGCAGCAACACCAGTACCTCGGCGGCGAGCTGGCTCGCGAGGCGAATCTTCTCGATTTCCTCTGGCGTCTTGATGGAGATGTTCATGACCTGGAAACGGGCTCCCTGACGATGTCGGCCGTCGCAGCAAAGACTTCTAGTGTAACGAAAAACGCCGCGGCTCGCGGGGTGGCCGGGAGCGTCGGGCCAGGTTGATTCGATCAGGCCGATTCGATCAGGCCCGTTCCATCAGGCCGAGTCGATCAGGCCCTCGATGATGCCTTCGACCCGTGACATGTCGATCAGTCCGATCTTCTGGTAGGCCACCCGGGCCTCGCGATCGAGGATGAAGAAGGTCGGGGTGACCCGGACCGGGCCAAACACCTCGGCGCCGCGGCCCGTCTTGTCCTGCCAGATCGTGTAGGTCATGTTCTTTTCCTCGACCATCGCGTTGATCTGGTCGAGCGGGTCGTAACTCATCGCCAGGCCCACCACGTTCACCCCGCGATCGGCGTATTTATCGTGTAGCTCCTGGATGTGCGGGATTTCCTTGACGCAGCCCGGGCAGGTGGTGGCCCAGAAGGTGATTGCGGTGGGCTTGCCCTTGATCGTGTCCAGGGCGACGGGATTGCCGTCGAGGTCCTGCACGGTCACGCCATCGAGTGGAATGCTCGATTCGGACAGGCAGCCGGAAAGCCCAAGCGAAAGCAAGGCGCCGGCGCCGCCGAGCAACAGGCGGCGACGGCCAGTGTCCAGGCTGCTGGGGGTGGAGTCGATCCGGCCGTGGTCGCTGCGATCCGTCATGTCGAACCCTCGTCTGGCAGTGAGCTGGGGTATCGTCCCGAGGAGGACGTGTGAACGAAAGTCTAGGGCAGAGTTTCGGGGGCCGTTGCCCTCGCGTCAACGTTCGACGATCGCCTGCTCGAGCATGGCGGCGGTCATCACGCCCAGCGAGCGTGTCTGTTTCGAGCCGATCATGCGGCGTGCGACGAGCACGCCGACATCCTGCTCGCGCATCACGCGCTGCGCCTGGGTGAGGGTGTAACCCACCTCCACGTCGGCGGCCCGGTAGAAGCCGCTGAGGTCGGCCGGAGTGATGCGGACGGTCTTGCGAACCTCGTCGGCCAGTGCGTCGTTCTGCTCGTCGGCATCCGCCAAATCGGCGCCCGTCTCGGTGTCGGTCGGTTCCTGGATGGCGTTCTGAGCCACCTCGACGCTCGGTTCGGTTTCTCCCGCCTCTTCCTTTGCCGTTCGGGTGGCTTCGGCCTGGGCGTCGAACAATGCCTGGTTGAATAGCTGGTCGTAGGCTGTGCGGGCCGGGGCATAGCGGATCACGCCCATCGTGTTGCGTTCTTCGTCGCGCAACACGATCCAGGCCGGCTTGTCGACCAGAGCCTGCTCGAAATGGCCAAGGTTGCAGGGGCAGCTCACCTCCGCCACCCGGCGCTCGATGACACTCGAGACGCCGATGTTGTCGCCGTTGAACCACAGTGACGGCCCCGGCATCTGTTGGTCGTTGGCACGCAGCATGGCGTCGTAGAGCGCACCCTTCCCGAATACCATGCGGCTGACCAGTCCCGAGACGACGATGGTGATCATTGCCGGCAGGATCGCGCCTGTGTCGCTGGTCAGTTCCAGTACCGCGGCCAGTGCCGCCAGCGGTGCCTGCAGGGTCGCACCCATCATCGCGCCCATGCCCAGTACCGTGTAGAAGGCCACGTCGGCCAGCGGGATCTGCCCGAGATGGTAGAGCAGACTGCCGAGCGTGCCGCCGACCATGGCGCCGATCATCAGGACGGGTGCGATGGTGCCTACCGGCAGGCCCAGGCCGACGGTGACGCTTGCCAGCAACCATTTGGTCAGGGCGATGACGAGCAGGGTGCCGAGGGTGAGTTGGGCGGCGGCGGCAAGGTCCGTACTGTCGTAGCCGATGCCGAGCACTTCCGGGACCCAAAGGCCCACCAGGCCCGTGGCCACGCCGGCAGCGGCGAAGCGCGCCCAGACCGGCCACTTCCAGCTTCGGGCGATGGTGCCCTCGACGATCTGGATGTAGCCGGCCGCCATCGCGCCGATCACCAGCCCCAGTCCCAGCAGGGTCGGGACCTCCCAGACCGACATCTGGTGATGAATTTCGATATTGAAGACCGTTTCCGGACCGAAGACGGTGGTAGCGAGCAAGGCGCCCATCGATGAGGCGAGTATCACCGGCAGGAAACTGGCCAGGGTGTACTGCTTGATCACCACCTCGAGGGCGAAGATCACGCCGGCCAGCGGCGTGTTGAAGGCCGCGGAGATGGCCGCGGCGACCCCGCAACCCGCCAGGGTGCGCACGCTGTTGTTTGGCAGGCCAAGCGAATGGCCGATCAGGCTGCCGCCAAAGGCGCCCAGGTGGATGCCGGGCCCTTCGCGGCCGCCGGACAGGCCGATCAGCAGGCCCCATATCCCGGCGAAAAACTGCACGATGGCGTTCTGCCAGGGCAGGTCGGCGCCGAAGCGGTGGAAGCGGATGATCACGTGGCCGACGCCGACGTTGCGCATGCCGACGGGCAGGAGGTGGAATGCAAGCCCGAGCAGCAAGGCGCCGGCGACGGGCAGGAGCAGCCGCCACTCGCCGGGCAGGGACTCGTAGCGCTCCGCGCCGGGCAAGCCAAGGCCATAGACCTGCAGCCCCTCCAGGGCAA
Organism: Halothiobacillaceae bacterium; assembly: GCA_016938615.1. Classification (GTDB taxonomy): domain Bacteria; phylum Pseudomonadota; class Gammaproteobacteria; order Halothiobacillales; family Halothiobacillaceae; genus Guyparkeria. Next base: position 22,385 of record JAFGUH010000070.1, read on the forward strand.
GGCGGAAGGCGACGACCATCAACGCGGCGACCAGGCCGGCGAACAAGCCCAGCAACGTGACCTGAAGCAGGGCGTCGGGTTGGGCGAGACGAAGCCGCAGTCGCTCGATGAACCGGCTCACCGGTCGGCCGAACCAGTCCTGGATGCGGGCGAGCAGAGCGGTCACGATCCGGGCCTCCCGGGCTAAAGAAAGGGCGATGACGGAGTGATGAACGTTCGGACGCGACGTTCGACACGCCGCGCAGGCACGGAGCCGTTGAGCGAATGTCATGCCACCCTGGCCTGCCAAGCCGCTCGTGATCAAGCTGCGAAGCAGGATGGCATTCGCGCAGAGGTTCCATAATATGCCACGATTAACCGCCGGGTTCGAACCTCGCGGCCCGCTCGGCGGCGCCCAACCCGGGATCCCACTGCTGAGGAGTCGAGCAAAGCAATGAAGAAGATCGGAATCGTCGGCGGCACTGGCTACACCGGGGTCGAATTGATGCGGTTGTTGGCGCGCCATCCGCAGGTCGAGGTGGTGGCCATGACTTCGCGCGGCGAGGCGGGCCGACGGGTCGACGATCTCTATCCGAGCCTGCGGGGTCATACCGATCTCGTCTTCAGCGACCCGGGGGAGGCCGATCTGGCGGCCTGCGACCTGGTCTTTTTCGCCACGCCTAACGGGATTGCGATGCGCGAGGCGCCGGCACTGCTCGAAAAGGGGGTGCGGGTAATCGATCTCGCCGCCGACTACCGGCTCAAGGATCTCGACGTGTGGTCGCGCTGGTACGGCATGCAGCATGCCTCGCCCGAATGGGTCGAACAGGCGACCTACGGGCTTCCCGAGCTCTACCGGGACGAGATTCGCGGCGCGCGACTGGTCGCCAATCCCGGCTGCCACGTCACGGCCACCACGCTCGCGATCCTGCCGGTGATGGGCGTCGAGTGGATCGACCATGAGCGGATCGTGGCCGACAGCAAGTCGGGCGCCAGCGGGGCCGGTCGGTCGGCGGCCGTCCACACCCTGATGGCCGAGGCTGGTGAGAGCGTGCGCACCTACGCCGCCGCCGGTCATCGGCATCAGCCCGAGATTCGCCAGACGCTGGCCGCGGTGGCTGAACGCGAAATCGGGTTGACCTTCGTGCCTCACCTCGTGCCCATGGTGCGAGGCATCGAATCGACCGTGTACCTGCCGCTGGCGGGCGAGCCCGAGGACCTGCAGGCGCGCTACGAGCGCTATTACGCCGAGGAACCCTTCGTCGACGTGATGCCGCCGAACAGCCATCCGGAGACCCGGAGTGTGCGCGGCAACAATCTATGCCGCATGGCGGTGCACCGCCCGATGGAGGGGCCGATGCTGGTCGTGTCGAGCGTGATCGACAACCTGGTGAAGGGGGCTGCCGGTCAGGCGGTGCAGAACATGAATCTGATGCTCGGCTATCCGGAAACGGCCGGGCTGGAAATGGTCGCGCTGTCGCCCTGAGGAGTCCTCCGGCCAGAGCGGGGGGTTGGAATGAAACCGCCAACAGTCTGATAGACTGTGGGTTTGCCGGGTCGGCGTGATGTTCCGTCGGCCGATTCGGACGCGCAATCAAGCGAGGTGAACGCGATGGCTGACGCAACCGACACCCTGGTGGCCGAACCGGCCGCCGACACCACGCCGCTGGTCTTTACCGAGAACGCGGCGCTCAAGGTGCAGTCCCTGATCGAGGAAGAGGGTAATGCCGATCTCAAGCTGCGCGTGTTCATCACTGGGGGCGGCTGCTCGGGATTCCAGTACGGCTTCATGTTCGAGGAACAGGCCCAGCCGGATGACACGTCGGTGGAGCGCTCCGGCGTCACCCTGCTGGTTGACCCGATGAGCATCCAGTACCTGGAGGGGGCGGAGATCGACTACAAGGAAGACGTCTCCGGCGCGCAGTTCGTCATCCGCAACCCCAATGCCGCGACCACCTGCGGCTGCGGGTCGTCGTTCTCGATCTGATTCCGTTTGGGGCAAGACGCGGGCATGGCCCGCGTCTTGCGTTTGCCTGTCTCTAAACAAGGCGTTGTCGATGGATTTCGTACCGGGTTTGCAGGGTGTGCCGGCGGCGCAATCTGCCATTTCATATCTGGACGGTCAGGCCGGCCTCCTGACCTACCGTGGCTACCGCATCGTGGACCTGGCGCGCCAGAGCACGTTCGAGGAGACCGCTTGGGTGCTGATCCACGGCGGGCTGCCGACGGCGTTGCAACTCGCGGAGTTCGACGCCGACCTGCGTCGCAACCGCCGCGTGAAGTACAACGTGCGCGACATCATGAAGTTCCTGCCCATCGACGGGCACCCGATGGAGGCGCTGCAGACCTGCGTTGCCAGTCTCGGCATGTTCTACCCGGGGCAGGAACGCATGACGGCCAACGGCGTCAATGCCGACTCCGAATTCGTCGAGCAGATGATCGTCAAGATCCTCGCCAGCATGTCCACGCTGGTCTCTATGTGGGAGCACATCCGCAAGGGCGACGACCCGGTCGCGCCGCGTGCCGATCTCTCCTACGCGGAGAACTTCCTGTACATGATGACCGAGCGCGAGCCGGATCCGATCGAGGCGCGCATCATGGATGCCTGTCTGATCCTGCACGCCGAGCACACGCTCAATGCCTCGACCTTCGCCTCGCTGGTCTGTGGCTCGACGCTCGCCCCGCCCAACCTGGTGGTGGCCTCGGCCATCGGCACGCTCGCTGGGCCGTTGCACGGCGGGGCGAACCAGCGCGTGCTGGCGATGCTCGACGAGATCGGTTCGGTGGAGAACGTCGCGCCCTGGCTGGAGGCGAAGCTGGCGAACAAGGAGGTGCTCTGGGGCTTCGGTCACCGGGAGTACAAGGTCAAGGACCCGCGCGCGGACATCCTGCAAGGTCTGCTCGAACAATTGCGCGAGCACCGCGGTGGGCAGCTTTCGCCACTTTACGAGATCGCGCGCGAGCTCGAGGCCCAGGCCGCCGAGTACCTTTCCGCCAAGGGCGTCTACCCGAACGTCGATTTCTATTCCGGCCTGCTTTATGCGGAGCTCGGCATTCCCCGCGATCAGTTCACGCCGATCTTTGCGATTTCGCGCACCGCCGGCTGGCTCGCGCACTGGAAAGAGCAGATCGCGAACAATCGCATCTACCGGCCGACGCAGGTGTATGTGGGCGAGAGCCCGCGCGACTATCGGCCCATCGGCTCTCGCTGACCGGCATCACGCCGGATAAATCCCGCCCAGCAGCCGTGGACCGGCCGCGCCGGTTACCGACGGAGCGTTGCCCGGCAGGCCGGTGAGCAGTTGCCGGGCCAGCCAGGCGAAAACGACCCCCTCTACACATTCCGGCGGTATCCCGAGCGCCGCGCTGCTCGTTACCGTCGCCCCTAGCCGTTGCTGCAACCGGGCGACCAGTCGCCGGTTGTATGCCCCGCCCCCGCAGAGGGTGATCGGCATCTCCCCGTGCATCTCGCCGTGTGCCTGCCGCCAGGGAGACAAGGCGGTTGCAATGCTCTCGACCGTCAATTCAAGGAGGGTCGCCTGGACGTTGGCTGGCGGCAGCTCGGCAAGGCGTGCCCCTCCACGAGCCTCCAGCCACTGGAGATTGAAACGTTCCGGGCCCGTCGATTTGGGTGTCGGCTGGGCGAAGAACGGTTCGTCGAGCAGGGCATCGAGCAACTCAGCCTCCACCTCGCCACTGGCCGCCCAGACGCCGTCCCGGTCGAAAGGACCGTGTCGGTGCCGCGCGTGCCAGGCGTCCATTAGGGTGTTGGCCGGACCGGTGTCGAATCCCAGAGGGGAGACGCCGGGGCGCAGCACGGAGACGTTGGCGATCCCGCCCAGGTTGATGACGATGCGCCCGCCCTCGTCCGGCGGGAATATTGCAGCATGCGCGGGGGGCGCGAGGGGCGCGCCCTGGCCACCGGCAGCCAGATCGCGGCGACGGAAATCGGCCACCACCGTCACCCCAGTTCGCTCGGCGATGATACTGGGATCGCCCAACTGCAGCGTGAAGGCGGCATCACCCCAGTCGGGGCGATGGCGAACGGACTGGCCGTGCGAACCAACCGCCTTGACGTCGTTGCGAGAAATGCCGGCGTCGTCGAGCAACGCGTTGATCCCGCTCGCCACTGTCTCGGCCAACCGTCGGTCGGCCACGCCGAGGCAGTCGATCTGGTCGTGCAGGGGAGGGGGTAGCTCTGTTCCGGTCTCGCCGCGGGCAAGCCGACGCAAGGAGGCGGCGAGGTCCTCGCCGAGCGCCTGGTGCCGATGGGCTACCAGGCGCGGGGACGCTTGGCTGAAATCACAGAGGCAGAGATCCAGGCCATCGATACTCGTGCCAGTCATCACCCCGATGTAGAGATCGGCGGATGACGGTCGCGAGTCAGTCGACATTGGCGCCGCTGGAGGGATGCTCGTTGCGCGCGACATGAACCGGCTGTTCGCCCTCGACGTCGATCTGGATGCGCGCGAGTTGATCGAGGGCCTGGCTGGTCTGGGCGAGGAAGTCCTGGCGGTTCTTGGAAGCGATCGGGTTGGCCTCCGGCAGGTCGACCTTCAGCGGGTCGCGGGGCTTGCCGTTCACGCGGAATTCGTAGTGCAGGTGAGGGCCGGTCGCCGCGCCGGTCATGCCGACGTAGCCGATGGTCTCGCTTTTCTTGATCGTCGAGCCGCGCTTGAGCTCGGAGTTGAAGCCCGACATGTGCGCATAGAGGGTCTCGTACTCGCTGTCGTGTCGCACCTGGATCACGCGGCCGTAGCCGTGTTTCCAGCCTATGAACGTCACCCGGCCGGCGCCGGCCGACTTGACCGGAGTGCCGGTCGGCGCGGCAAGGTCGACGCCGTTGTGCGGACGGACGGTGTTGTGAATTGGGTGCAGGCGCTTGGGGTTGAAGTTCGAGCTGATGCGGGAGAAGTCGACCGGGTAGCGCAAGAAGCCACGCTCGAGGTTGCTGCCGTCCGGTTCGTAGTACCCGGTCGTGCCGTCGGGCGAGGTGTAGCGCACGGCCTTGTAATGTTCGCCGCGGTTGACGTATTCCGCCGCGATGATCTGGCCTGTGCCAAGACGCTCGCCCTCGCGCTCGCGTACCTCGTAGATCAGGCGGAACTGATCGCCGTTGCGCACGTCACGGATGAAGTCGACTTTCCAGCCGAAGATCTCGGCCAGTTGCATGACCTGGGCGGGGGGCACGCCGATGTCGATCGCCGACTGGTAGAGTGAGCCGCTGATGGTGCCGCCGGCCGAGACCAGCCGTTTCTCGCTGGGCAGGTCGCTGATTTCAGCGACCAGGCTGTCGCCCTTGTCGCGGAAGATGTTCAGTTCGGTATTGGCGTTCAAATCGTACTTGAGGCCGGCGAACTCGTCGCCGTCGTCGGTCATGAGCACGAGCGTTTCCCCCGGGCGCAGTCGCTCGAGTTGCTTCGCCTCCTCCCCGAGGTCAAGGACCTGAAGTACGTCGCTGTACCCCAAGCCTGCCTTTTCGAAGATCGTCGAGAGTGTGTCACCGGAGCGCACGGTGACTGTGCGTTCCTCGATGGGCTCCGGCTCAGGCGGGGCAGTCGTCGCGGTTGGGGGCTCGACGGCTGCCGTATTCGTTCCCGGGGACTCGATGGCCTCAAGGGCTTCGCGTTCGCCGGGTATGTCGTAGTTGGGGCGGCTTTCCAGGCTGACGGGCTGGGCGGAGGCGGTCATCTCCGCCTTGGAAGGTTTCGAGGCGCTACGTTCCGCGGTGTCGATCGCTTCGAGGGTCAGCGGGATTTCGGTGTTGCCGGCGTCGCTATCGATGGGGCGGTCGGCCGGGCTGCCGGGGAGGACCTGCCAGAGGGCGGTGCCCAGGGCGAAGGCCCCAAGGCCGATCAGGAGGATGCGTCGAATCGCTCGGGTGGGCCGACGCTCGCGCTTGAATAGAGGGCGTTGTCGCATGGGTATGGAAACCGGGAAGAAAAATATGGTTTAAAACCGGTAACATAACCGGCTTTCAGCAGCCATTCAACGTAAATTCGTGTAAGGGTGAATCGTGTCTCAGGAGCAAGCGCAAATGCTGGCGGAGCTGTGTCGGGGTACCGACGAGGTGCTGGTCCGCGAGGAGTTGGTCGAACGGCTGGCCGAAGGGCGACCGTTGCGGATCAAGGCCGGTTTCGATCCGACCGCGCCGGATCTCCACCTGGGGCACACCGTGCTGATCAACAAGCTGCGCCAGTTCCAGGAGCGTGGCCATGAGGTGATCTTCCTGATCGGCGATTTCACCGGCATGATCGGCGACCCGACAGGCAAGAACGCCACCCGTCCGACCCTGACGCCCGAGGCGGTGCGCGAAAACGCCCGCACCTACGAGCGCCAGATCTTCCGCATCCTCGATCCAGACAAGACGCGCATCGTCTTCAACTCCGAATGGATGGGCAAGAAGAGCGCCGCCGACCTGATCCAGCTGGCCAGCCGCTACACGGTCGCGCGGATGCTCGAACGCGACGACTTCTCCAAGCGTTATCGCGAGAACCGGTCGATCGCCGTCCACGAATTCCTCTACCCGCTGGTGCAGGGGTATGACTCGGTGGAGCTCAAGTCCGACGTCGAGCTCGGCGGAACTGACCAGAAATTCAACCTCCTGGTCGGGCGCGAGCTGCAGAAGCAGTACGGCCAGAAACCCCAGGTCGTCATGACCGTCCCGATCCTGGAGGGGCTGGATGGCGTCAACAAGATGTCCAAGTCACTCAACAACTACATCGGCATCGAGGAGCCGGCCGACGAGCAGTTCGGCAAGTTGATGTCGATTTCCGATGACCTGATGTGGCGGTACTTCGAGTTGCTGTCGTTCCGTCGCCTTGAAGAGATCGCGCGCCTGCGCGAGGAGATGGCGGGCGGGCGCAACCCCCGCGACATCAAGTTCGAACTGGCGATCGAGCTGGTCGACCGGTTTCACGGCCGGGGCGCGGGCGAGAAGGCACGCGATGCGTTCGTGGCCCGTTTCCAGAAAAAGCAGCTGCCGGACGACATGCCCGAGGTGCATCTCGACTCCGGGGTCGCGATCGTCGAGGCGCTCAATCGCGCCGGGCTGATCCAGTCGAATTCCGAGGGATTCCGTCACATCAAGGCGGGCGCGGTGAAGATTGGCGGCGAACGAGTCGATGACCGTGGGCTTGTTCTGCCGGTTGGTGAGTCGATCGTTCAGGTGGGCAAGCGACGGCTGGCAAAAATCATCGTGTCCGAGGGTTGACGGCCTGGACGAATCACGTAGGATGCGCCTTCCCCAACGGGCCAGGGCCAGTGGCCATATCCCGATGGGCAGCGTAGGGCAAACAGAAAGTACTTGACGGGCGCTGTGGCGAGAGTAGAATTCTCGCTCCTTCCGCCGGCAACAAGCCAGGCCGGAAGGTTGCCGACCGACACAAACAAAGGTGTTGACAGGCGACACAGGAGCCGTAAGATACGCGCTCTTCTCGGCGAGATGCCGACGCGGGCCAGACGGGCTTGCGAG
>JAFGUH010000071.1 GCA_016938615.1 Halothiobacillaceae bacterium
GCAGGCGGCCGCCCGCAGGGCCGGCCTTGAGGATGTAGAGAAAAGTCTCCCAGCTCCCTCAACAGCATGGACACAACGGAGCGGGACGCTGGCATGCTGCTCCCCCACCCGCGTCCCCGCGCCGTCGCATCGCTAGTCGAGCTGCTACTGGTTGCTGCTCCGCGTCGCCCTGGTCGTAGTCCACCTCACCCGCCTGCTCCATCGCGAACCGTTCCAGATGGTGACGGCCATCCAGCAGCCGGGTCACTGCCTCTGGCGGGTTAGAAAACCCCTATCGCCGCAGGCCCCTGACGAATAGGCTCGCGCTCATGACCGACGGCGACTGGAGGGATGGCGGGTTCAGGCAGCGTCGGCCCTCCGTGGAGACTCTCGCCTGGGTTGCGGCGTCGATGGGTCGGGGCAGTCGCATCGTTGGCTATCGCCGATTGACCGGTGGCGTCTGCTCCGCCGTGAATCGGCTGACTGTCGAGCGACGTGGAATGCGAACGTTCGTCGTACTGCGGCAGTACCCGGGCGGGCTTGGCCTGCAGGGGAGCTTGGAGAAGGAGATCGCCAACCTTGGTGTGGTGGCGGGAAGCGGGCTCCCGGTTCCGAGCATCCTGGCTACTGATGTTGCTGGTGCTTCGACGGGGGGCGCGCCATCGTTGCTGATGACACGGTTGCAGGGGCATGTTCACCTCAATCCGGCGGAACCTCGGTCGTGGATGACGAGGATCGCGGAGATTGCTGTATTGCTGCATTCCCTCGATCTCCCCGCGAAGATGTTCAGACCTTGGACGGATTCTTGGATCGCTCCTCTAGACGGGTTTCAGGTGCCGGTCGACGCACAGAAGCCGGCTGTGTGGAAGGCGGCGTTTGGTGTCATGGCGGCGCCGCCGCCAAAGGACACTGCCGTCTTTCTGCACTGCGATCTCCTGCCTGTCAACATGCTGTGGTCGCGCGGGAGGATTACTGGACTGACCGACTGGAACTCCATCCATCGGGGGGCGCGCGCGATTGACGTCGGGCACTGTCGGCGATACTTGGCGGCGCTCTACTCGCCCGAGTGGTCGGAGCAGCTTCGGTCGCTCTATGAGTCGATCGCCGGGGTGACTCTCGATCCGTGGTGGGACCTGTATGCCCTGCTGCACTATGACGAGAGCGGGCCGAAGTGGATCCGTAGTCAGGTCGCTGGGCGCCGTCCCGTCGATGTGCCCGGCATGACTTCCCGGGTCGAGGTCGCTATCGAGACAGCGCTACGGCGCCTCGGATAACTGCGGGTTCCCTGCTGGTCGCCCTTCCGGTTCTGGCATGCCGCACAGACCCCTGCACGAAGGCCGGTCGCACTCGCATCAATCACCGGCTAATAACGAGACACCACACTAGTCGAGCTGGCTACTGGTTGCTGCTCCGCGTCGCCCTGGTCGTCGTCGCCGTCGCCCACCGCAGGCTCGCTCCCAGCTCCTCGGCCACGACCTCGACAACCGACCGGGCGCTGCCATCCTCAGCGGTCCAGCTCCGCTGCTGGAGTCGACCCACGACCACGACCCGGCTGCCCTTGGCCAGGGACTCGGCCGCATGCTCGGCTTGGTCGCGCCACACGATCACGGTGAAGAACGAGGTCTCCTGGTCCTTCCGGGCGCTGACCGCCACCCGGAACATGGCCCGGGCGATGCCACCCTCGGTGTAGCGGACCTCGGGGTCGTCGGTGAGGTTGCCGGCGAAGCTGACGCTGGCCTCGGTCA
>JAFGUH010000072.1 GCA_016938615.1 Halothiobacillaceae bacterium
CGCATTATGCCGACCCCCGGATTATGCCGATGTAGGTCTGTAAGTCGTTGTTTCTGGCGGGGACCGCTGCGAAGGGGTCGGCATAATCAGAGGGCTTCGAGGAAGGCGAGGAGTTTGTCGGTCGGCCGGAATCGGCCGGGTTTCGTCGCGATCGGGGCTGTCCGTTCGAGGGCGCGTTCCTTGATCTGCAGATCTGCGTGCAGGTAGATCCGGGTCGTTTCGATCTGTTCGTGGCCGAGCCAGAGCCCGATCACCGAGGTGTCGATCCCGGCGCGCAACAGGCGCATCGCTGCGGAATGACGCAGCACGTGCATGGTCACGCGTTTCTTCGCCAGCGAGGGACAGTCGGCCCGCGCTTGCTCAACATACTTGGCCAGCCGGCGCTCGACCGCATCGCGGCTGAGGGCGCGTCCGGTCCGTGTCGGGAACAACGGGTCTGCCGGCTGACCGTCGCGCTCGGCTAGCCAGACCCGCAGGACCGCGACGGTGCCGGATGTGAGCGGCGTAATCCGCTGCTTTCGCCCCTTTCCAGTGCAACTGACGTGCGCACCGGTTCCGAGATGGACATCGGCGCAGGTAAGCCCGATCAGTTCGGAGGCCCGCAGGCCCGTCTGGACGGCGAGGCTGAACAACGCCGTGTCGCGCCGCCCGGTCCAGGTTATCCGGTCCGGCGCGGCCAGTAGGGCATCGATCTCCGCCTCGGTCAGCCAGGTCACCAGCCGCCGTTCGAAGCGTTTAGGCGGAATGGCCAGAACGCGCTCGATGGTGGCGGCATGTTCGGGATGGCGAAGGGCGGCGTAGCGGCACAGGGACCGGATCGCTGCCAGCCGGGCGTTGCGGGTGCGCACGCCGTTCTGTCGTTCGTGCTCCAGATGGTCGAGGAAGGCGCCAACCAGCGGCGCATCGAGATCGTCGATGTCGAGCTTGCTCGGCTCCTTTCCGTGTCGGTCTGACGCGAAGATCAGAAGCAGCCGCAGCGTGTCGCGATAGGCCTGAACCGTGTTCGGGCTGACCTGGCGCTGGCGGACGAGGCGATCGGTGAAGAACGCCTGCAGGGTCGTGGCGAGCGCGCTCATGCGTCACCGGCCAGGTGGCGCTCGAGCCTTTCGCCGGCCAGCCCCAGCAATTCCGGCGCGGCCGACAGGTACCAGTAGGTATCGCCGGGATCGGCGTGGCCGAGATAGGTGGACAGGATGGCGAGGCGGGAGCCGGGGTCGCCTGTCCGGTAGTCGTCGATGATCGTGCGGACGGCGAAGCTGTGCCGCAGATCGTGGATGCGGGGCCGGCATGTTGCCGAGCGCGGCGCGATCCCGCAATGATGCAGCAGTTTCTGGAAGATCGGTTGTACGACCGTATATCGCAGCCGCTTGCCGCGCGAACTGATCAGCAGGGCCGGCAGGCCCGAAGGACGGGGGCGATCATCGCGGCGCAGGTAATCTTGCAAGGCAGCAACTGTCGTCGGGTGCAGCGGCAAGGCACGCGCCTTGTCGAACTTTCCGTGCCGGATCGTCACCATGCCGGTGCCCGCGTCGAAGTCGCCCTGATCGAGGGCGATCGCCTCGCCGATCCGCATGCCGGTCGCCGCCAGGATGCCGATCAAGGTCCGGTAGGTCGCCTGCACATGCGATCCGCGCAGGATCTCCGTGGCCCGCATCAGGTCGACGACCTCCTGCGGCGTGTAGAGATAGGGCGTCGCACGCCGCGTGCGCGCCGGGAGCAGATCGTCCGGCGGCACCTCGGTCCTCGGGTCGAGCGTGCGCAGGTGCCGGGCGAAGATACGAACCTCGGCCAGGCGCCGGGAGGACCATATCGCGGCGGCACCCGCGGGCCGAGTTGCCCAGGCCAGCGCCGTCTCGGTCCGGACATGGGTCTCGCCACGATCCTCGGCGAAGGTCAAGAACTGACCGAGAAGCCGCTCGGCCTTGTCCATCTTGTAGCCGAGGGCGCGCCGCATGGTCAGATAATCGGCAAGGGCATTGCGCAGGTGGCTCATAGCGCGCCCTCCGGCCAAGGGCGCGCGATCAGGCGCAGGGTGCCCTCATCGACCTTGGCGTAGATCGCCGTGGTCTCGACACGACGATGACGCAAGAGCTGCCCGATCTCCGGCAAGGACGCACCGGCGCGCAGGAGTTCCGTCGCCGCAGTATGACGCAGGCGATGCGCATGCAGGCGTCCGAGGCCCGCGCGCCGGGCGGCATCCGCCACGATGCCGCTCACGCGGCTTGCGCCGAGAGCGTGATGGGGCGCAGTGGCCCTGACGAACACGGTCCGCCCCAAGGCGTCTGCCGGTCGGGCATGGTGCAGATATTCTGCCAGCCGGCGACCGACATCGGCCGGAAGGGGCAGTCGCTCATGACAATCACCCTTGCCGCGCACGCAGATCGTGCCGGCGCGCCAGTCGATATCGTCGAGCCCAAGCCCGGCGACCTCGCTGCGCCGCAGGCCGAGCCGGACCAGCAGGGTGAGGATCGCCAGATCGCGGATGCCGATGCCCGTGCTGGTATCGCAGGCCGCGAGAAGGTGCCGCACCTGATCGGATTCGAGCCCCTTGGGCAGTCCGGCCAGGCGGCGACGCAAGACCTTTGGCACGGCCGGGACAAGCGAGCGTTCCGTCACGCCGTCCAGATGCAGGAAGCCGAGGAAGGACCGCAGCGCCGTGACCGTCAGCTTCGCCACACCGGTATTCAGACAGGGGCACCACGACACCACGAAGGAGGTGACATCGGCTGGGGTCAGACCCCCAAGATCAAGGCCCCCCGCCGCCATCCTGCGGTCCAGGAACGGGCGCAGGCAATCGATGTACCGGTCGGCCGTCACATCCGCGAGGCCGCGTTCCGTGATCAGGAACTGCCGGTACCGGTTCAGGATTGCCCGGGCGGGATCGTCCTCCACCGGGGTTTCGGCCGCGGGCACCAGCCCCAGTCCGCGCAAATGGCCGAGAATGGGCCCCAGTGCCTTGCGCGTCTTCAGCTTGCGCACGCCAGCGGCACGGCGGTCAGCCATGAACCGATCGACCTGCGCCATGGATAAATCGCCCATAGTGAGCTCTTGGTCCTGCAGCCAGCCGATCAGGTCGTTGAACAGCCTGCGCTGTTTCCAGAGCGTAGAGGCCGCGTACCCCTGCTGCCGCAGATCCTCCTCAAGGCGTTTGGAAAGGGCCGTGACCGGGTTCTTGCGCCGTTTCTTCTTCGGTTCGAACACCATGATATCTCCTCGTCTCAAAGTGAAAGAGGAGACGTTACCAGCCTGCAGCCCTAAGGATTATGCCGATCTCAACACAGCAGACTTGAAGGTATTCAGGCACTTACACAGCTACATCGGCATAACCCGGGGGTCGGCATAATGCG
>JAFGUH010000073.1 GCA_016938615.1 Halothiobacillaceae bacterium
ACTGGGCCGCGTTCTGGCCACTCGCGACCGACGTCTTCCTCGGTGAACGGATCAACGCCCTTCCCAAGTACGTCGTGTCGAACACCCTGACCGACCTGTCATGGAACAACTCGACGCTCATCTCGGGCGACGTCCCGGCGGAGATCGCGAAACTCAAGGAGAGCCCGGGCGGGGACATCCTCGTGTCGGGAAGCGCTGACCTCTTCGATCTCCTGCTGAAGCACGACCTGATCGACGAGCTCAGGTACATGCTGTATCCGGTGGTCCTGGGGAGCGGAAAACACCTGTTCCGAGATCAACTGGACACCGCCCACTTCCGGCTCGTCGGAACACGGGCGTTCGATTCGGGCGTCGTGCTGCTTCGCTATCAGCCGTCGAGCGACGCGCCTTCGAGCGAGCACTCGGAGGCCTACGTGTGGTCGGATCAGCAGATCAAGTCGCTGCAGGCCGCGGAGAATGCGGACCGCATCCTCGCCTCGGTCCTTTTCACCGACATCGTCGATTCGACAGGCCGCGCAGCCGCTCTGGGAGATCGCAGCTGGCGTCAACTGCTCGATCGCCACGATCGCATCTCGCACGCGGAGGTCGACCGCTTCCGCGGGCGGCTCATCAAGAGCACGGGCGACGGCATCCTCGCGACCTTCGACACTCCGACACGGGCAATCCAGTGCGCCGTCGAGATCGTCGACGGGCTAGCCGAGTCGGAGATCAGGATACGGGCGGGCATCCACACGGGCGAGATCCAGCTCCTTGATCCCGACGTGGGCGGGATCGGCGTGCACATCGCGTCTCGTGTGATGGGCGAGGCCAGAGCGGGTCAGGTTGTGGTCACCCGCACGGTGCGTGACCTCGCCACAGGCACCGACCTCATGTTCGCATCCCTCGGATCGGTCAACCTACGAGGTGTCCCCGGAGAATGGGAGCTCTTTCGCGTCTCCATCGGAGGGCGACGCTAGAGCCGAGGGGTTGGTGCACCAACTGGACGGTACTCGAAAACGTGTCCGCTGGTAGATGGGCGTGTGTGCTCCACCTTGGCAGTCGCCACGCGAAGCTTCGACGCGACGGATACCGGAAGCGCGGGCACCGATGATCGGCTCGATCGCTTCCAACAACGAACGACGAGCTGCCGGCAGACGGAAGCCGTGCTCGTGAGGCGATCAGGCAGCGACCGAACATAGGCCCACCCTGATCGCCAGCGCTCTCCGATCGCTCTACGATCTCTGCCCGGCCGGCCTCCCCAGGCTGGATCTCTGGCGTCGGTACCACGCCTGGGTTGTCGATCCCGCACAAGGGATTCCGCGCAGTTCAGGCTTCTTCCTCGGCCCGCACCGTGG
>JAFGUH010000074.1 GCA_016938615.1 Halothiobacillaceae bacterium
AGAGAGGGATTCGAACCCTCGAAGGGGCTATAAACCCCTTACTCCCTTAGCAGGGGAGCGCCTTCAGCCACTCGGCCACCTCTCCAATCAAGAGCGCCGCATGGTAGCGGCTTTACGAGCAAGAATCAACGCCCGGCAGGGCCCATCGGCGGCGTGTTCTGCGGCCTTTCGCGCAGGCGCGCTGCCGCGGGTTCCCGCCCCCTCACGGCCGTCCGGTCCGACACCCGAGCGGTGTCGAATCGCTCAGCTCGAGGTGCCACCCTCTTGACCTTCGTCGGTCTCGCTCTTGATGCGCTGATAGATCTCCTCGCGATGCACGGCGACATCCTTGGGCGCATCAATACCGATCCGGACCTGGTTTCCCTTGATGCCGAGCACCGTGATGGCGACGTCGTCGCCGATGCGCAGCACCTCACCAATGCGGCGAGTCAAAATCAACATATCGGGTCAGCCTCTGTGTTTGGCGCCCCCGTCGTTCTCCGTTGGGGGCCTTGCTGGATAGTAGTCGCTAAACAGGCGATCAGCTCAGGGATACCTCGGGGGTGTCCAGTTCGAAGGCATCGTGCAGGGCGCGCACGGCCAGCTCGAGGTACTTGTCGTCGATCACGACCGAGATCTTGATCTCGGAGGTGGCGATCATGCGGATGTTGATCTTCTCTTCGGCCAGCACCCGGAACATCTTCGAGGCGATGCCGGCGTGCGAGCGCATGCCCACGCCCACCAGCGAGATCTTGACGATATTGTGGTTGCCGGAGACCTCGCGCGCATCAAGGTCGTCGGCACTGGCACGCATCAGATCGAGGGCCTTGTCGAAGTCGTTGCGATGAACCGTAAAGGTGAAATCGGTGGTGTCGTCGGCACCGATGTTCTGCAGGATCATGTCGACTTCGATGTTGGCCTCACCGATCGGGCCGAGGATCTTGTAGGCGATCCCGGGGCTGTCCGGCACGCCCTTGATGGTCAGCTGGGCTTCGTCCTTGTGGAACGCGATACCCGAAATTACTGGTTCTTCCACGCCGTCTTCCTCCAGGGTAATCAGGGTGCCGGGGCCGTCCTGGCGCGAGGACAGCACGCGCAGCTTGACCTTGTACTTGCCGGCGAACTCGACCGAGCGGATCTGCAGCACCTTCGAGCCGAGGCTCGCCATCTCGAGCATTTCCTCGAAGGTGATCCTGTCCAGCCGGCGCGCCTCGGGAACGATGCGCGGATCCGTCGTGTACACGCCGTCGACGTCGGTGTAGATCTGGCACTCGTCGGCCTTGAGCGCTGCGGCCAGGGCCACCGCCGAGGTGTCGGAACCACCGCGGCCGAGCGTCGTGATATTGCCGCCGTCGTCGGCGCCCTGGAAACCGGCAACGACGACCACGTGGCCGGTGGAGAGA
>JAFGUH010000075.1 GCA_016938615.1 Halothiobacillaceae bacterium
CCATGTGGCGAAAGATGTTCTCCATCATCACCACGGCGCCGTCGACCATCATGCCGATGCCGATGGCAAGGCCACCCAGACTCATCAGGTTGGCCGACATGCCGGTCACCTTCATGGCGATGAAGGCGACCAGCACGGCCAGCGGCAGGGTCGCGATCACGATGAGCGTCGAACGCAGGTTGCCGAGGAAGAAGTACAACAGCACCAGCACGAGAACCATGCCCTCGAGCAGGGCCTTCTCCACCGTCCCGACGGCCTTCTCGATCAGTTGCCCCTGTGAATAAAAGGGTTTCAGGGTCATGCCGTCGGGCAAGGCTGCCTGGATGGACGTGACCCGTTCCTCGATCGCCGCGAGCACCTGCTGGGTGTTGCTGCCGATCAGCTTGAGCACGTACCCGCCGACGCTCTCTTCGCCGTTGGCCACCAGCGTGCCGCGGCGAATCGACGGGCCATATCCGACCTCGGCGATGTCATCGAGGTGGACCGGCTCACCGTTGGCGCCACGCTTGACCTGGATCCGGCGGATGTCCTGCAGGCCCTGTTTGCCCGGATCGATCCAACCGTAACCGCGGACCACGTATTCCTCGCCGCCGCGATTGATGAACGACGCGCCGACGTTGCGGTTGTTGGCCACGATCGCGCTACGGACGTCCGCAACGGTGATGTCGCGCGCGACCATCGCATTCTGGTCCAGCCGTACCTGGTACTGCTTCTGCTGCCCACCGATCGACAGCACGCCGGTCACGCCGGGCACCGTGCGCAACATCGGCTTGGCGATCCAGTCCTGTGCGGTCCGCCGCTCCATCAAGGAGTGCTTTGCCCCTTCCTCGTTGCGGATTTCGTACAGGAAAACCTGGCCAAGCCCCGACGTGATCGGGCCGAGCTGCGGATCGCCCAGCCCGTCGGGAATCTCTTCGCGAGCCGCCGCGAGGCGTTCCATCACCAGGCGGCGGGCGAAGTAGATGTCGGTACCGTCCTCGAAGTACACGCTCACCCGGGACAGCCCGAAGATCGAGGTGCTCTGTACTCGGTCGAGTCCGGGCAGCCCGTACATCGAGATCTCGATCGGGTAGCTGACCTGGGTTTCCACGTCCACCGGCGACAGACCGGGGCTGCTGGTGTAGATCTGCACCATCGAGGGCGTGACGTCCGGAAAAGAATCGATCGGCACCTTCAGCACCGAATAGACGCCACCACCCGTCAGGGCGAGCACCAACACCAGTGTCAGCAGCCGGTTGGCGAGCGCCATCGAAATCAGTCGATTGATCATGCCGCCTCCCTCAGTGGTTGTGGGCGGCGCTACGGCCACCGGCTGTAAGAATGGACATCAGGTCGAATGCCCCCTCGACCACCACCGGCTGCCTCGACTCGATGCCGGCACGCACCTCGATCATGCCGTTCGATTCATGACCGAGGGTCACCGGCTTGGCGCGGAACGCCCCCGGCTCGTGGCCCGGCACGAAGACGTGCGGCTTGTCCTCGAGTCGCTGTACCGCGCCAACCGGGATCAGGAGGGCACCCGGGTGGCCGTCGGTCTGGATGGTGGCCGTGCCGAACATGCCCGCCCGGAGAACGCCGTCCGGGTTGTCGATCACGGCGCGGACGGTCAACGTGCGCGAATCGGCTGCCAGTGCGCGGGAGATCCAGTCGACTCGTCCTTGAAACACCTGATCCGGGAGGGCGGGCAAACTGAGTCGAACGGTCTGACCAACCGCAAGGTCCGCGATCTGTTTCTCGAAGGCATCCATCTCGAGCCAGACGGTCTCGGTATCGACCACGTGAATCGGGGTGCTTTCGGGACCGACCGTCTGCCCGGGGCTGACGTCGCGACGCTGGAGCACGCCGTCGATCGGGCTGGTCAGCGAATAGCGAGACAGCGGCTGTTCGCTGTTGGCATCAGTTGCCTTGATCGCCTCGCGCGACAGGCCGTAGAGACGCAGCGTCTCGATCGCGGCGTCCCGGTCGGCCCGGGCCTCGCGGTAGCGCCCGCGCGCCTCGACCAGTGTCGCGTCACTCGCGATCTGCTGGGCGTTAAGCGCCTTCTGCCGCTCGTAGTTCGACCGCGCGGTCTCGAAGCGGGCCCGGGCCTTGAGATAGGCCGCCTTGGCTTGTCCCAGGGCGACGCTGTCCATTTCGGCAATCACCTCGCCGGCGCTGACCGAATCGCCTAGCCCCTTGTTCATCCGAACCAGCTTGGCGCGCACCCGGGGGCCGATCATCGCGACCCGGTCGGCGTTGAAGGTCACGGTCGCCGGCAGGCTGAGCAGGGATTCGGCACTGCCCGGTTCGGCAGGCGCAGTACGGATCGTCAGCGGCGCAAGCTGCTCGTCGGTGAGATGGACGGCATCGGCACCCGCCTCGTCCTGGCCCTGGTGACTATCTTTTTCGCCTTGGCTCTCATGGTCTTCGTGGCCCGCTTCCTCCTCGTCGTGGCCCTCATGGTCCTCGTGGCCGGCCTCCTTCTCGTCATGGCCCAGATGGTCTTCATGGCCGGCATCCTTATCTTCGTGACTGGCCCTGGGCTCCTCGTGGTCGGCGTGCTTCCCGCCGGTCTCGGCTGCCGCCGGACCGGCCAGGCCGACCATCAGCGCGAGGGCAATCAAATGGGACAAGCGACGGTAGGTGTGATTTGTATGGTTCATGACGGGGTCTCTCAGGATTCGGTGGAGGTAGTCGGCGCGAGGCGGAGCAGTCCGCCGGTGCTGCGTTCCAGTGCAGCGCCGGCCGCGATCAGGTCATCGAGCGCGGCGAGATACTGGCCGCGCACCTCCATCAGGTTGTTCTGCGCGGTGGTAATGGCCGGTGCACCCAGTTGACCGGCCTTGACCGCGCGACGGGTCAACGCGAGGTTCTCTTCCGCGTTCGCGAGCATCTGGCTACCGAACAGGTCCACCCGCTCGCGGGCCGAGCGGTAATCGGCCACCGCCATAAGCACCTCGCGGCGAACCTGCTGGCGCAGGGCATCCTCTTCGATCTGCGCCCGGTCAAGACGCGCCTGTGCCGAGCGCTGTTCGCCCTCGAACTGGTGGAACACCGGGATCGGCGCGGAGAGGGAAACGCCGGCGACATCGTTGGCCTCCTCCTTGTCGTAGAAGGCGCCAACGGTCAGGTTCGGCATCAACTGGCGCTTCGACAGGCGCAGCTCGTCGCGGGCCGCGGCAACCGAGCGGGCTGCCGCCGCGAGGTCGGACCGCCGTTGCATCGCCTGGCGCAACAAGGCGTCCGTGTCATCGATAGCGAGTGGCGCCGGTTCAAGCTGGCCGCGGATTTCCACGGACGCCGCCGGGTCCAGCGCCAATTGCTCGGTGAGAGCGAGTCGAGCCGCGCTCAACTTTTGACGAGCCTTGGCCAGTTCGGCTTGGGCTCGGCCCACACCGATGGCGGCGGCGTTGACCTCAAGCCTCGTCCCCTCGCCCGCCTGCAGGCGCCGCTGTGCGAAATCACGGGTTTCACGGTTGAGCGTGATCAGGCGCTGTGCGGTCTCGAGACGCTCCTGGGCGCTCAACACCTGGAGGAAGGCGGATCGTGTTTGAGCCACGACGGTCGTCCGCAGGTAATCGAGCCGCTGTTCGGCCTCGCCATGACGGTTGCCAGCGGCCTGCTCCGCCAGCTCACCCTTCCCCGCGGTGAACAATGACTGGGTAATGGCGATACCGAAGTCGGTTGACTGACCCTCCGGGCCATCCCGGCGCGCGGTGCGCACCGAAAGCACCGGGTTACTCGGCACCAGCCGACCGGCGTGCACCGCCTCACCCTGGCGCAGACGCACCGTCGATGCGGCCTGTTGGACGGCGAAGTTGTTGGACAAGGCCGCGTCGATTGCGCCCTGGAGGGTCAGTGGGGAATCGGGGGATTCACCCAATGCCGCTGGGGAAAGCAAAACGTTGGCAATCAGCAGGCAACAGCCGAGCATCGAGGGGGAGAGAAAACGCGATGCCAACGCGGGGGCATGCGGGGCACGCGCGGCGGCCATCCACCGACGGCGGACGGGAATCGTAACGGAAGACATTGAGCAACCTCGGATCAGGAAACGGGACGCCGTACCCCGTCCGACTGCGAGAGACGCGGCCGGAGGGGTGATTCGATCAGGAGGTGCTCAGGCCCTGGGAGGGCGCAGGCGCGGTTCGACGTCTCGAGATTGCCAATTGGTGAAAGCCGCCAGCGGGGCGATGGACAGCGCCCCGGCGGGGATCGATACCGACGTGTCGGGCAGGCCGGTGAAGTGAACGCTGGCGTGACAACAGTGCTGGGAATAGTCGCCGGCCGGGTGATGATTGTCCCGCTCACCGGACTCGGGGGACGCGACCATGTCGGCCACGCCGACATGGTTCATTTCCGCCCCCTGACCCACCGCCCAACCGAGGTTGGCGGAGAGCACGAGGAGAATCAGCAGCTTGACGATGGCATCACGCACGAAGAGCACCGTACCGTAGGGCACGAAGCCCGGTCAATCGCCCTGCGACGCGGGCGACGGCACGATTCGATCAGACCGGACGACGGTAACCGCCGCGCACGCCTTCCGGCGAGAGCACGAACTGCCACAACTGGGTCTGGCGGGCTCGGAATCCGCCAGCGCAGGATTGCAGGTAGTAGGTCCACATTCGACCGAACGTCTCGCCGTAGCGCTCGCGCCACCGTGGCCAGGCCCGCTCGACGTTCTCGTACCAGGCCATGAGGGTGCGGTCGTAGTCGGCACCGAAGTTATGGACGTCCTCGACCACGAATCGTCCCTCGCAAGCGTCGATCACCTGCTGCATGGCCGGCAGCTCGCCATTGGGAAAGATGTACTTGCCGATCCACGGGTCCGGCGGCGCCCCCTCGTGGCCGGTGCCGATGGTGTGCAGAAGAAACAGACCATCGGGATCGAGGCAGCGACGCACGACCCGCATGTACTCGTCGTAGTTGTGACGGCCGACATGCTCGAACATGCCGATCGAGACGACGTGATCGAATCGCTCGTCGAGATCGCGGTAATCCATCAGTCGGAACGTGACTGGCAGGTCACCGGCGAGCTGTTGTCCAAGCGCGGTCTGTTCTTTCGACACGGTCACGCCCACGCACTCGATCCCGTAGTGTTCGGCGGCATAGATCATGAAGCTGCCCCAGCCACAGCCGATGTCGAGCACGCGTTGACCGGGCTTGAGATCGAGCTTGCGACAAATCACGTCGAGCTTGTGTTCCTGGGCTGCGGCCAACGTCTCGGCCCCGTCACCCCAGAATCCGCAGGTATAGGTCATGCGCGGGTCGAGCATGTCGCGGTAGAACGCGTTGCCGATATCGTAATGACGCTCGCCCACTTCCCAGCAGCGATCGCGCGTCTGGCAGTTGATCAGGCGCGCCTTGAGCGCGTGCCACCACAACCAGGGGGATCGTCCCACCTCGCGGGCGAGACCGGAGCGGAGGACGCGATCGACGAACTCGTCGACCCGTTCGATCTCCACCCAGCCGGCCATGAAGGCCTCGCCCAACCCCAGGTTGCCGTAGCCCAGGATCCGATCGATGGCACGCGGATCACGGATCTTGAGGTCCCAGGGGCGATCGCCGTCCACCCGAATGCCGGCACGCGCCAGCAGACTCTCTATCCGAGCGTAGCGGGCGTCCGCCTTGGTATCGGACGACTCCCGGTCCATGACCATGCGCTTGACCATCGCCCCTCCGTGATCATCACGAATCGAGTGCTTCTCAGCGTTTCGCCAATACCACGCCACCGTATCAATCTAGACACGCGCCCGTGGATTTTCAATACGGGGCGGACCGCGCCGGGAAAGCGATCGCGGCCCGAAACTCGCGACCAGAAACTCGCGACCAGAAAGACGCTCACGGCGCGGCGGACAGCAGAATGAAAAGCCGCCGGGAGGCGCCGGTTCCGCTGGGAAACCCCGGTCCTGCCCGGCGGCGAATGACACCACACGACCGATCGGGATCACCCAACCGGCCTCACTTGCCTATGTGACTACGATCAGGCGGTCACGACGGGGATGTCCTTGAGCATCTGCAGCCCCTTGGTGGCCTCTTCCTGGTATTCCTCGATCTCGTTGAAGTTGAGGTAGCGGTAGATGTCGGCAGACATAGTGGCCAGGTGGGCGACGTGTTCCTGGTACTCCTCGACCGACGGCAGCTTGCCGAGGATCGCGGTCACCGCGGAGAGCTCCGCTGAGCCGAGGTAGACGCGCGCGTCCTTGCCCATGCGGTTGGGGAAGTTGCGCGTCGAGGTCGACATCACGGTCGCCCCGTCGGCCACCCGGGCCTGGTTACCCATGCACAGCGAACACCCGGCCATCTCGATGCGGGCACCGGCACGGCCGAAGATGTTGTAGTAACCCTCTTCGGAAAGCTGGTGCTGATCCATGCGGGTCGGCGGGGCGATCCACAGGCGAGTGGGCACCGAACCACCGTAGGATTCGAGCACCTTGCCGGCCGCGCGGTAATGACCGATGTTGGTCATGCACGAACCGATGAACACTTCCTGGACCTCGTCGCCGGCAACCTCGGAGAGCGGCTTGATGTCGTCCGGGTCGTTCGGGCAGGCCAAGAGCGGCTCTTTGATCTCGTTGAGATCGATCTCGATGATCTCGGCGTACTCGGCATCGGCGTCCGGCTCGAGGAGCTCCGGGTTGTCGAGCCATTCCTGCATCGCCTCGATCCGGCGACCCAGGGTGCGCTTGTCCTCGTAGCCCTGGCTGATCATCCACTCGAGCAGCGTGATGTTGCTCTTGAGGAATTCCTTGATCGGCTCGGGGCCGAGGCGGACGGTGCAGCCGTTGGCCGAGCGCTCGGCCGAGGCGTCGGCGAACTCGAACGCCTGCTCGACCTTCAGATCCGGCAGGCCTTCGATCTCGAGCACGCGACCGTTGAAGACGTTCTGCTTGCCCTTTTTCTCGACGGTCAGCTGGCCGGTCTGGATCGCCTTGTAGGGAATGGCGTTGACCAGATCACGCAAGGTGACTCCCGGCTGCATCTCGCCCTTAAAGCGCACCAACACGGATTCCGGCATGTCCAGCGGCATCACGCCCAGCGCGGAAGCGAAGGCCACCAGACCGGAGCCGGCTGGGAAGGAGATGCCAATCGGAAAGCGGGTGTGCGAGTCACCGCCGGTCCCGACGGTATCCGGCAGGATCATACGGTTGAGCCAGGAGTGGATGACTCCGTCGCCCGCGCGCAGGGAAACGCCGCCGCGGGTGGAGATGAACTCGGGCAGCTCGTGCTGCAGGGCGATGTCCACCGGCCGCGGGTAGGCGGCAGTATGGCAGAACGACTGCATGACGAGATCGGCGGAGAAGCCCAGGCAGGCGAGTTCCTTCAACTCGTCGCGGGTCATCGCGCCAGTGGTGTCCTGGCTGCCGACGGTGGCCATCTTCGGCTCGCAGTAGGTGCCCGGACGGACGCCCTCGACGCCGCAGGCCCGGCCGACCATTTTCTGCGCGAGCGTGAAGCCCTTGCCGGTGTCTTCCGGCTGCTCGGCACGCAGAAACTCCTCGGACGGCTCCATCTTGAGCGCCTCGCGCGCCTTGCCGGTCAGGCCGCGGCCGACGATCAGCGGGATGCGACCACCGGCACGCACCTCGTCGGGCAGCGTGCTCGGGCGCATGGCGAAGGTGGTGATCACCTCGCCGTTCTTGAGGATCTCGCCCTTGAACGGACGGATGGTGAGCACGTCACCCGTCTCCATCGAGTCGACGTCGCACTCGATCGGGAAGGCGCCGGAATCCTCGGCCGTGTTGAAGAAGATCGGCGCGATCTTGCTACCGAGGACCACGCCGCCGGTGCGCTTGTTGGGCACGTTGGGAATGTCGCGACCGATGTGCCACTGCACGGAGTTGATCGCCGACTTGCGCGAGGAGCCAGTGCCGACCACATCCCCCACGTAGGCGATCTTGTGGCCGGACTCTTTCAGCTTCTTGATGGTCTCCAGCGCCTCGGGCATCTTCGATTGCAGCATCGAGCGGGCGTGCAGCGGGATGTCCGGGCGGCTCCAGGCCTCCTGGGCCGGGGAGAGATCGTCGGTGTTGGTCTCGCCCGGCACCTTGAGGACGATCACCTCGATCTCCTCCTCGAGCTTGGGCTTGGCCTTGAACCAGTCGGCGTTCGCCCAGGACTCGAGCACGCGCCCGGCATTCTTGCTGCCTTCGCGGTACTTGTCCTCGACGTCACGGAAGGCGTCGTAGACCATCACCAGCCGCGAGAGCGCCTTGACCGCGTCGTCACCGACGGTCTCGTCGTCGAGCACCTCGATGAGCGGATCGACGTTGTAGCCGCCCATCATGGTGCCCAGCAGTTCGACGGCCTGATGGCGGTCGATCAGCGGCGACTCGGCCTCGCCCTTGGCAAGATCGGCCAGGAAGGCGGCCTTGACGTAGGCGGCCTTGTCCACGCCCGGCGGCACGCGCTGGGAGAGCAGGTACTCGAGTTCGTCGTGCTCTACGTCGGCCGGCGGATTCTTGATCAGCTCGATCAAATCGGCGGCCTGCTCGGCGTTAAGTGCCAGCGGCGGAATGTCCTGCTCGGCACGTTCGGCCTTGTGTTCGCGATAGGCTTCAAGCATGGGTGATCCTCAACGGCTTGTGATCATGAATTATCGGAACCTCGAAAAACCTGCGGCGCCACCCGAGTGCCACACCACATGCCGATTCGGGTCGGTTTTCCGAGGCTCCCTTGTTCGCACCGGCCCGACCGGCCTACCGGCAGACCGCAATAGATTCGAAAGAAGCAAGATTCTATCAAATCCGGCCGGTCAGCCCGCCCACCAGCGTCAAAGCCCGCCCTTAAGACGCAGCCGGTCGAGCCAGAGCAATGCGATTACCGGCGCGGCGGCGACGATTCGCCCCGCCTCGACATCGGCGAGCGCCTGGTCGATCGGCACTACCCGCACGCGGATGTCCTCGTGCTCATGGACGAGGCCGAAGCGCCCGTCGACCAGCCCGTCACCGTCGCGTTCGATCGTCCCGGTATCCACGCGGGCCAGGAACAGGTAGATGCTCTCGGTAGTTCCACCGGGGCTGACCCAGTAGCGGGTCAGCGGGTAGAGCTCGTCGATGGCCAGCCCCGCCTCCTCGTCGGACTCGCGGCGAGCGACGTCCTCGGCCGACTCGCCCGGTTCGATCATGCCGGCGACAATCTCGGCCAGCCAGGGACCGGTCGGTGCGTCAAGCGCCCCGGGCCGGAACTGCTCGATCAGCACCACCTCGCCGCGCTCGGGGTCGTAGGGCAACACGGCCACCGCGTGGCCGCGCTCGAATATCTCGCGCTCGACCGGTTCCGACCAGCGGCCGTCGAAGTGCTCGAAACGCAGCCGGTAGCGGTGCAAGGAGAAAAACCCTTGGTAGAGGGTTTCGTTGGCCAAGAGATCGAAACGCATCGCTGGTCGCTCCTGCTACCATTCATGAACCAAGCCAGACGCGCCCTGGAACGGCTACCGTCGCAACACCCGAACGCACAGCCTAAGGAAACTCTGCAGGAATCGATAGTGTCTGACGCGAGACTGCCAAGGGCCCAGAGGCACGGTGCGCCTAACCGGGGGTGGCCGTCGCCATTCGCAAGAGACGAACCGGCTCGGCAAGGCGCCGGTCCGGCCCGTGCGAGCCGGTCCGCAGGCGGGCGGCAAGGGCGAGCCCGACGCCGCCACAGACGGGGCCCACGGCCACCCGCCCTCCCGGGGCTCGCGGGATTCGCGGGATTGCCCGCACGCAGCAAAGCCATCTCTCGACGGACCTGAGTGACGATATCAGGCCGGCCCTTAAGGCAGCGCCGGGCAGCGCCGGGCAGCGCCGGGAAAAGCGAACAAACTCGCGAGCCAGAGGTGCCACCGATTCGTGCAGCGTTTTCCCCGGTCTTCACCGTGACGAGCCGACTCGCACCCGATTAGGAAACACCCATGAACACCACCCTCCAGCTACTCGAGCCCCTGATCGGCCGGGAAATCCACATCGGGGCGCATCGAGGCACGGTGATCGAGATCCAGGACGATCCACCGTCTTTGATCCTGCGCGCGGAGAACAGCCCCGACGCCTTCCAGGTCGATTATCTCGGTCGACCGCGATCCATGGCCCAGCCGACCTGGACCCAACCGATCGCCGGTGACTCGGGCCGGGGCCTGCATCCCGACCTGCAACGCCAGCTACCGCGGGAGACCGCGCAGGCACTCGACGAGCTGATCAAGTCCGGCCTCGCCTGACGTGTCACGCCACCATTTCGACAAGGAGTTCCTCATGACGTCCCTTCTCGCCTCGTTCCAAACGCTGTCACGACTTGTCGGCGCGATCGCGGCACTCGCGTTCTCTTCGCTTGCACTCGCCGCGCCTACCCCGCCGACCGGCAGTCACTGGCGACTGTCCAATATTGCCACCCTGTCGACGATCGACCCCACCCTCACCGATCTGCTCGTTGATTCCGAGGGAAATCTTAGCGGAGTGGCCGGCTGCAATCGCTATCGCCAGCCGCTAACGGACGAGGGCTACGGCGAGATCGCCGTGACCCGCAAGGCCTGCCCCGAGGAGCGGATGCGCCAGGAGGAGGCTTTTCTGGACATGCTGCGCCAAACCGCCGATTGGCAGGTCGACGACGAAGGACGGCTGCAGTTGAAGGACGAGGCGGGGGCCGTACTCGCGGTAATGCTCGAGCCGATCGTACCCAGCTATCACTTCGACTGCGGTGGGAAGCGCGTATCGTTCGACGTAATCCGTCGCGGGGAGATTCTCCTGACCCACGGCGAGGCCACCGTGATGCTATCCAAGACCCGGAGTGCCTCCGGATCGCGCTACGAGAACGAGAGCGGCAGCGTCGTTTTCTGGGGCAAGGGCAGCGAGGGTCGTTTTACCCGAGACGGCGAGACACTCGACTGCCAGCAGGTGCCAGGGCGGCAGGATCAGTAGGGAAACTCTGCACGAATAGCCATCGCGTCTACAGGACGTGCCGACTTGCCCACCATCGGTAGTCCCGATGCTCGCCCGGCCCGGGGTTATTAGGTTGTGCCCGCTGTCGCCTCTGCGGCTTGAGGACGCACAAGCCGGTAAGTCAACGACCGGAGATAGTCGGTCACAGGTTTCCTGACCGGAGCCACCCGCATCAACCGAGGCGGTCGAGTGCTGCACGGGCCGAGGCCGGATCGGCCGCCTGGTCGAACATGCCCGCCCAGGGGTCGCCCTTCTGCCCGAGCCTCCGGAAGATGTTAGCCAGCGTATAGCCATCCGCACGGAGGTCGCCCTTGTCCAGCTCCCCCCAGTCGAGTGGCGCTGCGACCGGCGCGCCGGGCCGCGCACGAAGGGAATACGGCGCGACGGCAGTCTGTCCGAAGGCGTTACGCGTGACGTCCAGGTACAGCCGGTCACCGCGGGCCTCTCGGCGCTGCTCGGTAGTCAGTTCGTCCGGGTAGCGCGCTACCAGCCGCTCCGCGAACGCTCTTGCCAGCCCCCTCACGGCATCGAAATCTCTCCATGGCAACAACGGCGAAACCACGTGCAATCCCGTCGATCCCGTCGTCATCACGAACGGAGAAAGCTGGCAGTCGCGCAGTAGCGACCCGACCCGACGCGCTGTGCGTTTCAGGCGGGCCATGTCCTCGCCCGGCGGATCGAGATCGAAGATCAACAGGTCGGGACGGTCGATCGCCCCACTGCGGGATGCCCAGCGGTGGAAGGTGATAGTCGCCTGGTCGGAAAGGAACCGCAGGCAGGCGGCCTCTTCACACAGGAGATGGTGCACGGGCCCGGTCGGCTCGTCGTGGCGCACGAGAAGCGTACCGACCCAATCGGGAAAATGCTCGGCGCGCGCCTGATGGAAGAAGCCCTCCACACCGATGCCGTCGGGAAAGCGGTGTAACGTCAGCGGTCGGCCGGCCAGATGGGGAAGCATGTAGTCCGCCACCCGGTCGTAGTAGGCAACAAGATCAGCCTTGGTCCAGCCGTCGTCAGGGAACAGCACCTTGTCCGGACGGGAGACCGTCGCGCTCACCCCGACGGCTCCTTGTGGCGGGTCGGACCAAGCGTCAGGCCGAACGTGGCCGAGTGGGTCTCGGTCGATACCGGGGGACGATGCGCGTCCGTCCCGTCGTGATGCATCTTGATCGGATGCCACTGCTGCCTGTCCCCGCACTCGGTGCCCGTCAAGGTGCAGCCGTCGTGGATCTTTCCGCTGCCCAAGCACATCTCCACGAGCCCGCCCTTCAACCAATCGACCAAGGAATGCCTTTCGGCGAGATTCCGATAATCGCCGCGGTCCCAGACCATCACCCCGTACCCGCCCCGCATTCTCCTCCGAGAATCACGTCGTCGACGTCGACATAGTCGCGAGCAGAACCCGCGACCTCGATCGCCAGACGCGACTCCGACGGGTCGATCGACGGGCCTTCAATCGCCCGCCCGGGCGGAACTCGAGTCGATCGCCGGCGACGTTGCCATCCTTGGAAACGGAACGACGCGTCCGCAGCGGACGAACCCTCGGCATCCACCCGACCCTTGGCTCGCGGAGCGGCGTCGGATTCGTGCCAGTTCTCCCTGCCAGCGTGGCGCTGGACCACGAAGGGCCCGCTGCCCGGTTTGTCGCGCTCGTGATTCATGTCGACCTTCTCGCGGCTGACCATTCCTGCGGAGAACCGCCGCACGGCATGCCACGCCATGCCACTCTGGCCTGTCGAGCCCTGTCTCAGAGGGGCCCTTTCGCGCCGAGCCGGAGCCATGCAACTGCCCGGGCCGAGGGGCCGGAGAAGGCATCACATGCCGTGCAGCGATTCGCTGACATGAAGTAAAGCAGGCTCGGTCCGGCATTGCCGGCGAGAATACGCCGG
Organism: Halothiobacillaceae bacterium; assembly: GCA_016938615.1. GTDB lineage: Bacteria > Pseudomonadota > Gammaproteobacteria > Halothiobacillales > Halothiobacillaceae > Guyparkeria. The sequence goes on from JAFGUH010000075.1 coordinate 12,779, forward strand.
CGAACACCCGCGGCAGGTACAAAAAAACCCGCACGGTCGGCCGCGCGGGTTTCTCATCGGTATGGCGTCCCCAAGGGGATTCGAACCCCTGTTACCGCCGTGAAAGGGCGGTGTCCTAGGCCTCTAGACGATGGGGACCTAGTGATAAAGGCCGGGATTCGCCCGGCCGCGTCGACCACGTGTGACGGTGACCAACAAGTAGGGCAGCACGTGTGACACGCACTGCCCGACGTTTGGCGTCCCCAAGGGGATTCGAACCCCTGTTACCGCCGTGAAAGGGCGGTGTCCTAGGCCTCTAGACGATGGGGACATGATTGGCGCGCCCGGGAAGATTCGAACTCCCGACCTTCTGGTTCGTAGCCAGACGCTCTATCCAACTGAGCTACGGGCGCTTTGGC
>JAFGUH010000076.1 GCA_016938615.1 Halothiobacillaceae bacterium
ATAGCCCATCCGGTCCGCCTCGGGGGCGACGGTCCATTCATCGGCGAAGAACTGCGCCTGCGAGGCCGGGGTCAGCCGGTGCCAGTAAAGGCCGGGAAGCACCCGCAGCTTCACCGGCGTCTCGACCGGGGCAAGCAGCGCCTTGTCGAGTTTGCGTTCCGTCATGCCAGCGGGTTTGCCAACCGGGATCACGTCACCCGCCGCGATGGCACGGCCCTCGACCCCGCCAAGCGCGCCGATCGGATAGGTCGAACGCGAGCCAAGCGCGCTCGGCGTGGCGATTCCACCTCCGAAGGCGATATAGATCCGTGCGCCTGATTTAAGGAAGCCGAAGCTGAGGGTCTGGCCAGCTTTGACGACGAAGGACGACCAGCTATCGCGCGGCTCGCCATCGACCATGATCGGCATCTCGCCGCCAGTGATGGCCACGAGCGTGTCGTCCTCGAAGCACAGCTCGGGGCCCATGAAGACGGCTTCGAGACCGGCCTCGGCTTCGTCATTGCCGACCAGCATGTTGGCGACCCGCATCGCGAATCGATCCATTGCTCCGCCTTCAGGGATACCGAGATGAAAATAGCCCGGGCGGCCGAGATCCTGAATCGTCGTCGACAGGCCGGGTTTGACAACCTTAAACGCCATTGAGAGCCTCCATCAGTTTCGCATTGGTGCCCGCCATATCGGCGTTGAACGCTTCGAGATCGAAGGTCACTTCGGCGATACGGGGAGTATAGGTGCCGGCCTTTACGGCGGCCTCGATCCGGTCGAACTCGGCGCGGTCGATCGGTTTCCACTTCACGATGTCGCCGGGTTTGAAGAAGACCATGAAGTCCTTAAGATAGGAGACGGTCTGGGTCGGATCGAAAATCGTCATCGGGGTGATGCCGAACATCTGGTAGCCGCCCGCGCCGCGCACTGAGTAGATGCAACCAAAGCAACCGCCGATGCCGACCGTGTGCTTTGGCGTGTCGGTCCGCGGCCGCAGGTATTTCGGCACCTCGATCTGCTTTTCGCGTTCGACGAGCTGATATAGAAACGGCAGCCCCGCCACGAAACCCACCATCGACACGAACCAGGGTTGTGAGTGATAGGCCTCAATGAACGCCTCGACACTGTCATAGCCGTTGATCCGCGCGGCATATTCGAGATCGGTCGCCTCCGGGTCCTGATGGCGTTCACGAAAACGCATCAGGGTCTCGTGGGTCCATGGGTCTTGGAAATAGACCGGGATTTCGACGATACGGGTGTCGAGACGTTTCTCGCCCGCCTCAGCCTTGTGTTCGAG
>JAFGUH010000077.1 GCA_016938615.1 Halothiobacillaceae bacterium
CCGTCCGGGCGGGCCGCCAAGGGCCCATCTGCGGCGTTGCGGCGCTTGCGAATGGCGACGGCCATTCACCGCGCGCCGCGCCTTGCACCTGGACCCTTGGCGGTCCCGCAGAGACACTATCGATTCGTGCAGAGTTTCCCTAGATGAGCCACTTGCCCGGCAACGGGCAGGTGGTTTTTCTGCGTGGAAGGCATCGATGATATTGATCACCGCGCTGCTGGCCGTGCCACTCGCGGTGATCGTCGCGTCCGTGTTCTGGCCCGACAAGTCGACCTGGTCGCATCTGGCCGACACGGTCCTTGCCGATTACGTGGTCAATTCCGCGTCACTCGCGATCGGAGTGGGCCTCGGCACGTTCGTCCTGGGCACCGGCACGGCCTGGCTGCTCTCCGTGTGCGAGTTCCCTGGCCGGCGCGTGTTCGAATGGGCACTTCTGTTGCCGTTGGCAATGCCGGCCTACATCATCGCCTACACCTACACCGGCCTGCTGGACGCCGCCGGCCCGGTGCAATCCACGCTGCGCGCGGTGACCGGCTGGTCGCTGGGCGACTACCCGTTCCCCGAGATACGATCGCTGGGCGGCGCGATCGTCATGCTGACGCTGGTGCTCTACCCCTACGTCTACATGCTCTCGCGGGCGGCCTTCCTTGAGCAGTCCGCCAGCGCGCTCAACGTCGCGCGTTCGCTGGGACTCTCCCCCTGGCCGATGTTCCGCCGCGTCGCCCTGCCGCTGGCGCGCCCCTCGATCGTCGCCGGGTTGTCGCTGGCGATCATGGAGACGCTGGCGGATTACGGCACGGTCAAGTACTTCGGCATTCCCACCCTGACCACCGGCATCTTCCGCACCTGGTTCGGCCTGAACGACGTTCTCGCCGCGGCCCAGCTCTCGGCCCTGCTGCTGACGCTGGTCTTCACCGTGATCGTGGTCGAGCGACTCTCGCGACGCCAGGCCCGCTACCACCATCATGGCCAGTGGCAGGCGCGCCCCTCCTTCCCGTTGCACGGCGGCAAGGCGGCGCTGGCCTTCCTCGCCTGCGCGCTGCCGCTGGTGCTCGGGTTTGTCGTGCCCTCGCTGCAATTGCTCGCCTGGAGCATCGAGATCACGCCACGCTCCGACCTGCTCGAATTCGCCGCGCTGATCGGCCGGTCGCTCGGGCTGGCCGGGGCGACGGCTCTGCTGGCCCTGCTCCTGGCCGTGTTCCTCGCCTACGGTCACCGGCTGATGCCCGGGCGGCTGATCGCCACGGTCACCCGGATCGCCGGCATGGGTTACGCGGTCCCGGGCACCGTGATTGCGGTGGGCGTGATCATCCCCTTCGCCGCCTTCGACAACACGCTGGATGCCTTCCTCCGCACGCAGTTCGGCGTGTCCAGCGGCCTGTTGCTCTCGGGCACGCTCGCCGCGCTGATCTTCGCCTACCTGGTGCGCTTTCTGGCGGTAAGCCTCAACACCGTCGAGGCCGGTCTGGGACGCATTCGGCCCAGCATGGACGAGGCAGCCTGGTCGATGGGCGCCCCCGCGGGCCAGACGCTCTGGCGGGTGCATATCCCGCTGATTCGTGGCAGTCTGCTCACCGCCGCGCTGCTGGTGTTCGTCGACGTGCTCAAGGAGTTGCCGGCGACACTCGTGCTGCGGCCGTTCGATTTCAACACGCTGGCGGTCAGGGCATTCGAACTGGCCTCCGACGAGCGACTGCGAGAGGCCGCGCTGCCGGCACTGGCCATTGTGGCAACCGGCTTGATACCCGTCGTTCTGGTCAGTCGCTCGATCACCCGTGCGAGGGGACATGAATGCACAACCGCAAGGGGCGAATCCGCCGATGAACATCCAGCCGCGACCGGCGAGTTGCGGCGTGGAGGTTGATGCCTCGTGAACGAGAGCCTGAGCCTGGTGGACCTGACGGTGCGGTTCGGCGAGACGCTAGCCGTGGATAACGTCAACCTGCGCCTGCCGACCGGCGTGATCGGCTGCCTGCTGGGCCCGTCGGGCTGCGGCAAGACGTCCATCCTGCGCACGGTCGCCGGCTTCGAATCCCCCAGTGCCGGCGTGGTGCGCCTGCACGGCGACACGGTAGCCGGCGCCGGCTGGGGTCATCCGCCCGAGCAACGCAGGGTGGGCATGATCTTCCAGGACCTGGCGCTGTTCCCGCATCTGAGCGTCGCCGACAACATCGGTTTCGGCCTGCCGAAAAAGCCGGCCGACGCCCGACGCCAACGGATCGGCGACTTGCTCGACCTGGTCGGCCTGCCCGGCATGGGCGCGCGCTACCCGCACCACCTCTCCGGCGGTCAGCAACAGCGTGTCGCCATCGCCCGCGCGCTCGCCCCCCGCCCCGACATCCTGCTGCTCGACGAGCCGTTTTCCAGCCTCGACGTCGAACTGCGCGAGACCCTGCCGCGCGAGTTGCGCGACATCCTGCGCGAGGCGGAGACCACCGCGCTGCTGGTCACCCACGACCAGACCGAGGCCTTCGCCATGGCCGACATCGTCGGGGTGATGCAGGCCGGTCGCCTGCACCAGTGGGACACGGCCTACAACCTCTATCACCGCCCGGAAACACCATTCGTCGCCGACTTCATCGGTCAGGGCACGCGCATCGCCGGCACGATGGTCGGCCAGGGCCGGGTGCGAACCGAGCTCGGCCTGATCGAAGGCCAGGTCTCGCACGAGTATCCGTCCGGCGCGGAAGTGGAGGTCCTGGTGCGCCCCGACGACGTGATCATCGATCCCGATGGCCCCGGTGTGGCGCGCATCGAAGAGCGGGTCTTTCGTGGCGCGAACTTCCTCTACACCCTGGCGCTGCCCGACGGCACCCGACTCCTCAGCCTCGCACCCAGCCACGACCATTACGCCCCGGGCGTGCAAGTCCACCTACGCCCGGCGTTCACCCACCTGGTGCTGTTCCCGCGATCGCCCCTCGCAAGCCATGCCGACCCGGACGACGCCTGACCGCTGGGCAGCCGCGGGCATCTGGGTGGCGCTCCTGCTGTCACCGTCGCTGTTCGCCCAGCCGTCGCCCGAGCCCGCACCACTGTTCGACACCCATCTTCACTACAACGCCGACCAGTCGGAGGCCATGCCACCCGAGGCGATACTCGAGATGCTGGAGCGTCACGGGGTCGAGCACGCGGTGGTCACCGGCACGCCGCCGGAGACCGTCGATGGGCTCGCCCGGCTCGCCCCCGATCGGATCGTGCCGTTCCTGGGCGCGTATCAAAGCCGGGCGGACAAGACGAACTGGATGGACCAGCCCGGTCTGCCCGACCGGATGGAACGGCAGCTCGATACCGGCAACTACCGGGGTATCGGCGAGCTGCACGTCGTTGGCCGGGACAACGATAGTCCCGTGCTGGAACGTGTAGTCGAGATCGCCGCCGAACGTGACCTGGTGCTGTCGATCCACGGCGACCTCGCCGTCATCGATCGAATCTTCGCCATCGACCCGCGCGCCCGCGTGCTCTGGGCGCACCTGGGCACCGATCCGGACCCAACCGTCCTGCGTGCCGCCCTCGCCCGACACCCGCACGGCCTGTTCATCGATACCTCGGTACGCGACGCGCGCCTTCTCGACGACGCCGGCAAGCTCCTGCCGTCATGGCGTGCCCTGTTCGTCGATCACCCCAACCGCTTCGTGATAGGTGTGGATACCTTCAGCCTCTCGCGTTGGCAGCGTTTTGGCGAGGTGACCGCTGTCATACGTCACTGGCTGGACCAGTTGCCGCCCTCGGTCGCCCGGCGAATCGGTCGCGACAACGCCCGGGAACTGCTGCTCGGCCCGCTACAGCAAGACACCCCCTGAGCGCATCCGCTCTCGTCCTGAGCGCCTTGAACCGTGCCGGACGACGGGTCCCGACGGCCCGCGAGGCGGCAACAACGTCCCCGGCTCAAGACACGTCCTGAGGGACTCGGCGAGTCGCCCGTGCTCCGCGTTGCGATGCCTTGACGTGGCCACCGGCGCGCCCGCGAAATCGCGCCTTGATCACGAACGACTCGCCAGGCCAGCGTGGCATGGCATGCGTGCGGGTCGTCCCTGGTGGGCACGCAGCGACCAAACTGGACTTGGGCGCGGGATTGAACCATTCTTCCGATGCACCACGGCGTCCCTCGACAGGCTCGTGGGATGACTCACCGAACGCGAACGGCACCAGGGTTCCCCGGACGAGCATGAACTCGCGAGACCAGCCATCCGTCCCCGATCGGCCTCGTCGGGCGATCTCGCCCCTGGTCCTGGCGATTTCCTACGTCGTCTACGCCAGCCTGTGGATCCTCGCCTCCGACTGGCTGCTCGGATTGTTCGTTCCACCCGAGCAACTCGCTCGGGCGGGCCTGATCAAGGGACTCGCCTTCGTCGCCATCACGGGCGGGCTTCTCTATCTGCTCCTCGGCTGGCTACTGATCGACCGTCGCTGCCTCGACGCGCACCCGACGGACCTGCCGCCCAAACGCGGACGTCGCGGACCCATCACCCTGTTCGCGGCAAACCTGGTGGTCGTCGCCGCCGTCGCTGCACTCACCTATCAATATCGCGCGCCGCTGGCCCTCGATGCGGCTAAGTCACGGCTCACCGAGTTCGCCGCCCTGCGCGCCGAGGTCATCGACAGCTGGTTCGAGGAACGTCTCACCGACGCCCGGCAACTCCAGGCCTCCGCCACGCTGCGGGAGGCCACACGCCAATTGACGCTCACCAGGGCGGACGGATACGGATCCGAGGACGAGGCGGAGCCCCGCTCCGCCCGGACCTACCTGAGTGACCGCCTCGACGAATTGCGCAGTGCCCAAGGCTACGAGGCAATCGCTCTGTTCGATGCCCATACCGGCGAACGATTGATCTCGCTCGGCGCCACACCATGGCCAAAGCGGCTGGACCAGAGGCTGAAAGAGGCCTCGACCCGAACCCGACGTGGGAACATCGTCGAGCTATCACCAGACCCCCACGGCGACCGACACGCCCACATCGACTGGCTGGTACCCCTCGGCGACAGCAAGGGCGACAGCAAGGGCGACAGCAAGGGCGACAGCAAGGGCGACAGCAAGGGCGAGAGCGCGGGGGATGCCCTACTGCTGCTGCGTGCCGACCTCCCGGACAGCCCCAGCTGGATGGCAAGCGACGGCACCTCCGTCGTGCTCGCACGGGCCCAGGGCGAACACGTCCTCTTGCTCAATGGCCGGGCACGCCCGTCGACGGAGGTTCCCTGGCCCACCATGCCGTGGGAACAGACCGGTCTGCGACCGGCAGATTTCGCTCCCGACGCACAGCCACGCGTACTTGACGATCTCGATCTCCGGGGAGACCCCGTGATCCGCGCCAGCCACCCGGTCCCGGGGCGGGAATGGACCGTCATCGCTACCCAGCCGCGCTCGGCGGTCTTGCGACCGCTGCACGAGAGCATCGGCCTGCTCGCGGTCGTCGCCTTCTTCCTGCTCGCGATCATGGCGGTGGTGCTGACCATTCTCGGGCGACGCACTCGAGAGGGCGACACCTTGCGCTGGGCCGCACGCACCGCCGAGCGCGATCGGCTGCTGCGGGTGTTCTACGACATGCCCTTCTTCGGCATGGCGATCAGCTCGCCTGCCGACCGTCGCATCATCGAGGCCAATCCTCGCCTGGCCGAGATGCTGGGACGATCCGGCGAAACGCTGGTGGGCAAGCGCTGGGACGAGCTGCTCGCCGAGGCCCTGCAGGGGAACGAACAGCGGGCCGTGGATGAACTCGTCGAGGGTCGCATCGACCATCTCGCCCAGGAGTTCGACCTGGCCCGACCGGACGGCACCACCGCTCACCTGCGTTTCGACACCCGCCTGACGCGCTCGGAGGCAGGCGAGGCCGAACGACTTGTCTCCATCGCCGAGGATGTGACCCGCGAGCGCGAGGCCTACCGGGCCCAGAAGCACCAAAAACACCTCTACGATCTGCTCTCGCAAACCAACCAGGCGATCCTGCGCTGCCGGACGGCCGATGAACTATTCGCGACCGCCTGCCGGGTCTCGGTGGAGCACGGCCATCTCGCCTTCGCCTGGATCGGGCTGATCGATCGCGACAGCGGCTCGGTGGACCCGGTGGCACAATTCGGCGATCGGACCGGCTATGTCGATCAACTCGAGATCAGCGTCCACGCCCACGAACCGGCCGGCCAGGGGCCGGTGGGCCGTGCGATCCGTGGCAACCGTCTCGTCGTGGTCAACAATTTCCAGGCGGACCGCTCGACCAGCGTCTGGCACGACCAGGCTGTGCGTGCCGACGTCCATGCGGTCGCCGCCTTCCCGCTTCACCGCTCGGGCGAGATCATCGGCGCGATGGCCCTCTACGCCCGGGGCCGCGACTTCTTCGACGAGCCGATCTGCCACACCGTGGAGGAACTGGGCGCCGACATCTCGTTCGCACTGGCCTACTTCGATCGCCTGAAGGATCTCGAACGTGCGAACGAGGCGGTCGCGGCCAGCCCCGCCGTCCTGTTTCGATGGCTACCCGAGGACGGCTGGCCCACGGTCTTCGTCTCCAGCAACCTCGAGCGCTGGGGGTACTCGGCCGAGACGTGGGAAGCGCAACGGTTCCGGTTCGCCGAGATCATCCATCCAGACGACCTCTCGATGGTTACCCGTAGTTTCGACGAAAAGGTCGCCAGGGGGGAAATGCAGTACCACCAGGAATACCGCGTGCGTATGGCCGACGGTGAGTATCGCTGGATCGAGGAAATCACCTTGGTACGACGCGAGCCCAACGGCACGCCCATGTGGTTCGACGGCGTGGTCACCGACATCCACGACCGCCACCAGGTCGAAGAACATGACCGGTTGATGGCCAAGGTGATCGAGAACACGCGCGAGGGCGTGCTGATCACCGACCACGCGCAGGTGATCCTCGAGGTCAATCCGGCCTTCACCGAACTGACCGGCTATCGCCCCGAGGACGTGATCGGAAAGACGCCCGATCTGCTCGCCTCGGGCCAGCATGACACCGCTTTCTACCAACGCATGTGGGAGGCGCTCGAACGCGACGGCCACTGGCAGGGCGAGATCTGGAACCGACGCAAGGACGGCCGAAGCGTCCCTGAAATCCTCGGCATCAGCGCGGTCACCGACCGCGATGGCCAGGTAAGTCACTACGTCGGGCTGTTCGTCGACATAACCCGGCAGAAGGAAAACGAATCCAAGCTCGACTTTCTCGCTCATCACGACGCGCTTACCGGTCTGCCCAACCGCTTGTTGATGACGGCCCGTCTCGAGCAGATGATCGATCTCGCAAGTCGCAAGGGTGGCGGCATCGCGGTACTGATGATCGATCTCGATCGGTTCAAGGATGTCAACGACAGCCTCGGTCATGCCGCTGGCGATCAGTTGCTGGTCAAGGTGAGCGAGCGTCTTCGCGAGCGCTTCCCCCACGCCGACACCATCGCTCGGCTCGGCGGCGACGAATTCGCCATCGCGGTTTCCGAGCTTGACTCGGCCGACGAGGTAGGCGAGTTGGCCGACCGGGTGATCACTGCCCTGGGCGAGTCCTGGGAACTCGGCCGAGACCAACGGGTTCGCGTCCTCGCCTCAGTGGGCATTTCCCTGTTCCCAGAAAACGCCATGACGCCTCAGGGCCTGTTGCAACAGGCCGACACCGCGCTCTACCGCGCCAAGGATGAGGGCCGCGGCACTTTCCGCTTCTTCTCCGATGAGATGACCGAGGCGGCACGCGACCGCCTCGCGCTCGAATTGCAGTTGCGCCAGGCGATCGACCGCGACGAGCTGTGCCTGGTTTACCAGCCCCAGGTTGGACTCGGCGACGACAGACTGCAGGGGGCCGAAGCCCTGGTGCGCTGGCAGCACCCTACCGAGGGGCTGATCTCGCCGGCACGCTTCATCCCGGTGGCCGAAGCCACCGGGCTGATCTGGCCGCTCGGGGAGTGGGTGTTGCGGGAGGCCTGCCGACAAGGCCAGGCATGGCGCGAGGCCGGATTCGATTTCGGCCGTCTGGCGGTCAACCTCTCCCCGCACCAATTGCGGCACGGCGAGGTCGACCGGCTGGTGCGGCACATACTCGACGAGACCGGGCTGCCCGCCGATCGGCTCGAACTGGAACTGACCGAAAGCGCCCTCGTGCGCCGTGAGCCCGAAACCCGCGCCCTGCTCGATCGATTGCGAGCAATGGGGGTACACGTCGCACTCGACGACTTCGGCACCGGGTATTCCTCACTCGGCCAGTTGCGCGAGTTCGCGATCGACGTGCTCAAGATCGACAAGCGGTTCGTCGACCTGATCGAGGAACCCACCGACCGCGGCCAGATCGCGCGCGTGATCATCGACCTGGGCCACACCCTCGGCCTGACGGTGATCGCCGAGGGCGTGGAAAACGAGGCGCAACGATCTTTTCTCGCCGCCCACGGCTGCGACGTCTTCCAGGGTTTCCTCGCCAGCAAGCCGCTGCCACCGGAAGACTTCGCTCAGGCCTACCTTTTGCCCATCGGGAAGACCTGAACCGACCGGAAGCGAAGGAGGCACGAGCCGCAGACTGAACCGTGGCAGAGGTTCCCTAGTCGATGACCCTCACCCGGGCATCGCCGCCGGGGCGCTCGATATCGAACATCACCTCGCAATACTCGGACTGCTCGGTCATTGGGGTGGGGTCGTTGTGGCAGGCACAACCAGCGATCAGGCTGCCGAAAAACAACCCGGCGTGGATGCGGCAGCTGTCCTCGGTGAGTTCGGTGGCGATGATCATCGCCGAGAGCGACTCGCCCACCGCGACATTGCCATGCGCCATGCCCTGCTGCAGGGGCAGGGCGTCAGGTGACAGCAGCGCGAGTTCTTCTTTGAAGACGGCCCCCAACGTCTCAGGCGATGCGCGGGCGGTGCGGGGAAATCGGATCATGCCTCCCTCCTTGCCCGGTCCGCGGGCAATCTCGTGCCGGGCTCGGCCTCGCGAGAGCACGAACGATCATTCCTCGCGGCGGAAGTCGTCGTGGCAGGCCTTGCAGCTCGATCCCACGTCCTTGACTGCCGAGGCGACCCGGCCCTTGTCGCCAGACTTGGCAGCGGCGAGCAGCTCCTCCGAGGTGTCCTCGAACTCGGCCACCTTGTCGGCGAAGGCATCCGGCTGGTCCCAGATCTCCATCAGGGCGTTGGTTTCCCCGGCCAGCGCATCCGTGCCCTCCGGGAATTCGTCCTTGACCAGCGTGCTCATCATCTGCACCACGGCCGCGTGCTTTTCGACGGCGGCGGGGTCGTACTCGATCTTGCCCTTGAGCATGTCGGCGATGGTGCTGAAATGGTACTTGGTCACCTCCATGGCACCCTGACGATACTCGATCATCTCTTCCGGATCGGCGGCGACCGAGACGTTCGAGACAGTGAGTACGGCCAGGGCGAATGCCGGGGCGAGACGACGAATGGTCTTGGCAGGCATGTGATGTCCTCCTTTTCACTTGAGTCCGCTGCCAGCATGCAGATTGCCGGCTGGCTTCGCAATCATAGCCTGGCAAACAGTCTAGGGAATCTCTGCACGAATCGACGAGGAGCGAGGTCGTCGTTTTCGTTCCCAGGACGAACCCGAATCGACAGGACGCCGATTCGGGCATCACAAAAAGCCGACCAGCAACGCGAGCATGACGATCGCACCGAAGACGTTGTTGCGCCGGAAGGCGAGCACGCAATCGCCCAGCTGGCGGCTTCGTGCGGTGCGCACGATCCAGACCGAGCTGGCCGCCGCCACCGCCAGGCCGACGAAGTAGGCCGCTGACAACCCGCTTGACCAGCCGACGATTGCCAGCCAGCCAAGCGTCCACAGGTAGGCGAGCGACACGGCAAGCAGATCGAATCGACCGAACAGGATCGCCGACGACTTCACCCCGATTTCGAGATCGTCGGGCCGATCGGCCATGGCATAGAGCGTGTCGTAGGCAAGCGTCCAGCCAATATTGGCCAGCAGCAGAAGCCAGGCGACCATCGGGACATGACCGAGATGCGCGGCAAACGCCATCGGAATCGCCCAGCCGAAGGCCAGCCCCAGGTGAACTTGAGGGAGGTCGTGGAAGCGCTTGCCGAAGGGATAGGTGGTAGCCAGGATCACCGCCACCACTGACAGCGCGATCGTGGTGGCATTGAGTTGCAGAACGAGGAGAAAGGAGACCCCCACCAGCGCGCCGAACACACCCAGCGCCTCGCGTGGGCTGATCCGCCCCGTGGCCAGCGGACGACCCTTGGTCCGAGTGACGTGACCATCGACATGCCGGTCGGCGAAGTCGTTGATCGCGCAACCGGCCGAACGCATCGCGATCACACCCAGGGTGAAGATCAGGAAGATGAACGGATCCGGTTGGCCGGCGCCCGCCACCCACAGGGCCCAGTAGGTGGGCCATAGCAGCAGGAACACGCCCACCGGCCGATCGAGCCGGGTCAGGGCGAGGTAGGCACGGGTTTTCTCGGCGATCAGGGACAAGGGGGTACCTTAAAGAGGCCAGAAGTCAGACGGAAGATATCAGAACCATGCCCTATGCCCTCCGACCTCCGACCTCCGACTTCTGACCTCTGACCTCTGACCTCTGACCTCTGACCTCTTCAAGCTTCCCGCTCCCGATACGCTAGAATGCGCGCCAGTTACCGCCCGATCGAACCCGAGGTTTCCGCATGATACGCAATTTCCAGGCAACGCTTCCGACCCTGGCCGAGGACTGCTGGATCGACCCCACCGCGGTAGTGATCGGCGACGTGGTACTGGCGGAAGGTGTCTCGGTCTGGCCCAACGCGGTGTTGCGCGGCGACGTCCAGCAGATCCGTGCCGGACGACTGACCAACCTGCAGGACGGCGTGATCGTGCACGTCAACCAGCCCTCGGCCAGCCGCCCTCAAGGCACGCCCTGCCACATCGGCGAGGAGGTGACCGTCGGTCACCGCGCCATCCTGCACGCCTGCACCATCGGCGACCGGGTGTTGGTCGGCATGGGAGCGATCGTGATGGACGACGTGGTGGTGGAAGACGAGGTGATCATCGCCGCCGGCAGCGTGGTGTCACCGGGCAAGGTGCTGGAGAGCGGGCATCTTTACGTGGGCGCCCCGGCGCGCAAGGTGCGTCCGTTGAGCGACGAGGAACGCGACCACCTGTCCGAGTCGGCTCGCTTTTATCGTGAACTGGCTCAGGACCACCGCGCGAGCGACTGAGCCGGGCTCACGGCTCACTCCAACCGCTCCGTGCTTTCCTGGCCCGCCGCCGGCAACGGCTTGAGCCCCAGCAGGATCGTGCTGACGTTCTCCCGGAACTGGCCGAGATACGTGCCCGTCGGCAGGTTGGGCTCGCCCAGCCATAGTGCGTCAAGCGCCTTGGACAAACCGATAGATTCGGGAACGTCTTTACCCCGGTGCGCCTCGAGCCAATCTTCGAGCGCCCCGCCGCCGATCCCGGCGACCGGAAAGACAGTCGGCGTCTCGTTGCGATTGATCTGCTCGATCGCCTTTTTACCGTCGGCCTCGCGCGTCACGTCGAGCAACTGGAAGTGGTAGTCCTTGGCAAAATAGGCGAACACGCGATTGTCGGTCACGAGCAGGCGCTCGCTGCGCGGGACGTCCTCGAGCAGGCCGTCGGTCTCCCGATCGAGTGACTGCAACTCGATATTGACCCGCAGGCGGTTGCCCTCGATCTCGCCGGCTACCGGCTCGAGTTTCTTCTTCAGACGAGTCGTCAGGTGGTCGACCGAGAACTGCCGCAGGGAGGGCGACAGATAGGTGTAGGGATTCACGGTCCCCTCGGCATCCTCGATCAGACGAAACTCGGGAACACGCTCGGTCAGCACCACACGATCCTTGGCATCGCGCTTTTCGGCCGCCGCGATAAACCCGGGCATCAATCCCAGCCCCTGGTAGACCACCAGATCGGCCTGGCCGATCGCCTCGCGGTCGGCCTCGCTCAATTCGACTTCCCCAGGCGTTTGCCCCGCCTCGGCGACCGACTCGACCTTGACGAACTTCTCCCCGAGATCACGGACTAGCTGGGCGCTGACCGTGGTGTCCGTCACCACCGTCAGCGGTTCGATGTCCCGCTCGCCGCCGGCATATTGCAGCACTTCGTCCTGCGCCTGCGCGGCCCCGACCGCCACGACGGCCACAGCGGCCACAGCGGCCTGAAAGGTGAACACCACGCCTCGCCACAGGCTGGGAAAACTCGAGCGATGATGGGGACGAGCGGATTCTGTCTGCACAAGGGGCCTCTAAGGGTGGCTTGACGACGAAGGATGGATGGTAGAAAGCACGACGAGTCGGTGCAAGCGCCGCGGCCCGCCATGCTACCGTATGGGCGACACCACGCACCCCGAGACATCCATGGCGAGCACCGCGTACGAGGACTATCTCAAGGCCATCTTCAAGCTGGCCGAACAATCGCCCGAGCCGGCGGTGACCACCTCGGCAATCGCCGATCGGCTCGGCATCGCGCGGGCCTCGGTCACGGCCATGCTCAAGCGCCTGCACGCCGACGGACTGATCCATTACGCCCGCTACCAGGGCGCCATGCTCACCGACGCGGGCTGGACCATCGCCGTGGACATGATTCGGCGGCATCGGGTGATCGAGACCTTCCTCGCCCAGGATCTCGGCCTCCCGCTCGATGAGGTCGACGCGGAGGCCGAGATCCTGGAGCACGCCTTCTCCAGCCGACTGATCGATCGCCTGTGGGACCATCTCGGCCAGCCCGAGTTCGACCCGCACGGTGCGCCCATCCCGGCCCCCGACGAAGCGCCGGTCGAACGCCGCCAAATGATCGCGCTCAGCCAGCTGGCCATCGACGAGGGCGCGACGGTGGTGCGTCTAGCGGCCGCCAATGCCGCCGACCTGCGCCGGCTGACCCAGCTCGGCCTGCTGCCCGGCCAGTTCGTCCGGCGCAGGGCCAGCCACCCGGGGTCGGCCGACGTGGTGGTGACCATCGGCCACCAGGAGCGCCCGCTGGCAAGCACCCTGGCCGAGCGGGTCTGGACCATCCGAGCGGCCGGCGACTAGTCCGCCGGCTCGCGATCCGCCCGGATCGGCCTCGGATCGGCCCAGGATCAGCCCCGGATCAACCCGACTCGAGAAATCGCTGACGTGCCTTGAGGTAGGTGAACTCGGACCCCTCGGTCCACTCGGCGACATCGCGGCGATAGGCCTTGAGCGAGTCGAACACCTTCTTGGCAAAGGCATCCTCGGCCGTGATCTCGGCGAGCACCTGGTTGGAGGTCTCGAATAACGCCTGCATGATCTCGTCGGAGAAGTAGCGCAGCTCGACGCCGTGCTCCTCGGTCAGGGTCTTGAGCGCCTGGTTGTTGCGGGCGGTGAACTCGGAAAGCATGTCCAGTGCCGCGCTCTTGATCGCCCCTTCGACGATCTTCTGCAAGTCCTCCGGCAACGCCTCGAAGGCCTCCTGGTTGATCAGCGCCTCCATGGTCGCCGACGGCTCCTGCCAGCCCGGCGCGTAGTAGTACTTGGCCGCGCGGTGGAAGCCGAAGGCGAGATCGTTGAACGGCCCGACCCACTCGGCGGCATCGATGGTGCCGTCGTTCAGCGCCTGGAACAGCTCCCCGCCGGGGGTGTTGACCACCGAGACGTCCAGCCGACGCAGTACCTCGCCGCCGATACCCGGCAGGCGCATCTTCAGCCCCCTGAAGTCCTCGAGCGAGTCGATCGGCTTTCTGAACCAGCCACCCATCTGCGGACCGGTGTTGCCACCCGGGCGCGGAATGATGCCGTGCGGGGCGTAGAGCTCCTCCCACAGCTTGATGCCCTCACCGTGGTAGAGCCAGCCGTTCATCTCGTCGGCGGTCAGGCCGAAGGGAAAGGCGGCGAAAAAGGCCGCCGCTGGCATCTTGCCCTGCCAGTAGTAGGCCGCACCGTGGCCCATCTCGGCGGTGCCCGCCTTGACCGCGTCGAACACCTCGAGCGCCGGGACGATCTCCCCGGCCCCGTAGACGTCGACCACCAGCCGGCCACCGGACATCTCGGTGATGTACTTGGCGATGTTGTTCGCACCGGTGCCCAGGCCGGGGAAGTTCTTCGGCCAGGTGGTGACCATCTTCCACTTGATCGGGTCGGCCGCGGTCGGTCCGTTGGACGCGGCTGGGGCGGCCGATTCGCTCGTCTCGTTCTTGCAGCCAGAAATGGCAGTGGCGGCAATGCCGGCGGCGCCGGCCCAGGTGAGAAACTCGCGCCGTTTCATGGCAGGACTCCTTTCGAAAGAACTCAGATGTCAGATGTCAGATGTCAGATGTCAGATGTCAGA
>JAFGUH010000078.1 GCA_016938615.1 Halothiobacillaceae bacterium
GCCTGGCGACATGGAGGAGAAGCCTTGAGATTCGGCTCCGGCCATCCTTGTCGATGGGATCTGATCCTGACCGATCAGACTCTCCAGCTAACCAGAATGGAATGAGGGTCGAACACGGATGTCGCCTGCGGCAGCACGACGATCTTCTTGATGAGCGCGTCAATCAGTTGACGCCGCTGGTCCAGTATCGCGTTCTCCCAAGCATCGCGAACGTTCTCGGAGGCGATCACCGTCGTTAGGTCCGCCGTCAATCGATCCGACTCCAGCCGCGCCAATTCGCGCTTCGTGACCTCCATGCGGTCTTCAAGCGTCTGCCTGGATTTGACGAACTGGATCTTCGTTATCTCGCGGTTCACGTAATAGTCATTGGTCAGCTCATCCAGTGCGCTGGTATCGTCCATGAGCCGCTCGTAAAGCGTCTGCAGTTCCCGCGTACCTTGATGATCGGATACCTCGAACGCGCGAATAAAGTCCGGGTTGTGGTCGAACAGGCTGAAGACTGCCTCTCGGACCAGCGTCTCGACGGGTTCTGCCGCTCTGCGGACTCCTCCGCATCCGCGATATGTTGTTCCGATGAAGCAGCCGTATGCGCGGGTACCGTTCGGATACGGCATTCCGACCAGGCGTCGATCACATTTTCCACAGAAGATGAAGCCGCTGAGCAGGTAGCTACGACTCGTTGTGTGTGCGGGGCCTCGGTCAAGCGACAACAAGACATGCCTGACGCGCTGCCAGGTGTCACGATCGAGAATCGCAGGCCAGTTGGCCTCGCCGACGATGACACCCTGATGCTGACGCAGCCCAGCGACACGCGGGTTGGTAAGAACCACCTTCAGCGTCCTACGCGTCCACAGGTTGGCCCGCGGAGCGGGGACGCTGCGCCCATTGAGGTCTATGACGATCGACCGGAGCGTATCTCCGTCCAGAACGCGCTGTGCCGCTTCACGAATTATCTCTGCTTCTCTTTCGACAATTGCCTTGCCGACACGCGCTCGGTTGAGAATGGCTCCGTTCTCGTCCTTTGTCGGACCCTCATAGCCGTATGGCTTCGGGCCGCCATGATACTTCCCGCTGTCAGCCAGTTCCTTGAGCTTTCGCTTGACCCGGACAGAGATCTTCTCCACCTCGGCTTCAGCCATTCGAGCCTTAAAGAAGAGAGTCGTGACCTGATCTGGGTCAGACAGGTCGTACTCGCTACCAGCTGCGGCATACCTCTTGGTGCCAGCGGCCCTACAAGTCCTCACAAACTCGGCCAGTTCGATGACCTGCCGATGTGAGCGATCCTCCATCCATACGACGACGGCGTCCAGCCTTTGGGCCTCAAGGTCGTCGAGCAGGCGCTTGTAGCCTGCTCGCGGCTTGGTGGCGAACCCCGAGGCACCAAGGTCGTTGTCGACATACATTCCAGCGACCGACCAGCCGAGACGCGTGGCCACCTGCCGACAGTCGTCCTCCTGTCGCTGCACAGCCAGTCGCAGCCCGGTACGGTCCCGTGATACTCGAAGGTACAAGCCCGCTCTGACCACTGCGTTGACGTGGACGTTCTCGCAATTTGACGAAGCCACCATCTATCCCCCATCGGCGCACTGCTCGCATTGTGGGTGAACGTATGTTCGCATATGTAGCTGACACCTTGGGGCCATCCCGCATAGCGGGTTGCCAGACGATCACGGCTTGGAGCAGTTGAGCAGGTGTAGACGAGGTCGCGGCCTCCCAGACCACGGCCTCGTCGTCGCTCGCCCGCATCTCCGAGTCGCGGTCGATCTCGGTCCAGATTCCCGCCAGGTTGCGGTGCATCTCGTGCCCGGCGGCGTTGAGCCTGCCAGGGGCGCTCATGACGACCCGCAGCACCCCTCGGCGGGGCATTCGAGCTGCAGGCTCGCGTAGCCGGCGTAGCGGTCGCTCATGGTGTCTCCTCCCGGTCGGTTGGGAATCCTGCCTGAACGGCTGCCGATCGGCCCTGCGGGGTTGTGGCGAGCGGCGCTTCTAGGGATCATCCTGGCCCTACAACGGTGGGAGGGCCGAGGAGATGACGGCGGGTGCGCCCCTGCTCGAGCTGGAGCGGGTCAACAAATGGTTCGGCGACCTGCACGTGCTTCAGGACGTGGACCTGAACGTGGCTGCTGGGGAGGTGGTGGTGGTCGTCGGCCCGTCCGGTTCCGGGAAGTCGACGCTGTGCCGCACTATCAACCGGCTGGAACCGATCGACAGCGGCAGCATCCGGCTGGACGGCCGCCCGCTGCCGGCCGAGGGCAGGGAGCTGGCCCGGCTCCGCTCCGAGGTCGGCATGGTGTTCCAGCAGTTCAACCTGTTCGCCCACAGGAGCGTGCTGGACAACGTGACCCTCGGGCCGGTCAAGGTCCGCGGCCAGCCTCGGCGGCAGGCGGAGCTGCGCGCCCGCGAGCTGCTCGCCAGGGTCGGCGTCGAGGACCAGGCCGACAAGCTGCCCGCCCAGCTCTCCGGCGGCCAGCAGCAGCGGGTCGCGATCGCCCGCGCGCTGGCGATGGACCCCAAGCTGCTCCTGTTCGACGAGCCGACCTCGGCGCTGGACCCGGAGATGATCAACGAGGTCCTGGACGTCATGCGGGACCTGGCGGCCGCCGGCATGACGATGATGGTCATCAGCCACGAGATGGGGTTCGCCAGGTCGGCCGCCAACCGGGTGGTGTTCATGGACGCCGGCCAGATCCTCGAGCAGGGGCCGCCGGAGGAGTTCTTCGCCGACCCGAGGACGGAGCGGGCAAAGGATTTCCTGTCGAAGATCATCAGCCACTGACGAAGGAGGCATGCACCATGCGCACGCGACGCGCGGCGGGACTGGTGGCGACGGTGGTCGCCCTGATGCTCCTGGCGGCCGCCTGCGGCGGCGACGACGGCGGGGGCGGCCAGGCCGGCGGCACGAGCTTCCCCGAGGGCTCGACCATGGCCAGGCTCCAGCAGGCCGGCAAGGTGCGGGTCGGCACCAAGTTCGACCAGCCGCTGTTCGGCCAGAAGAACCTGGAGGGCAACCTGGAGGGGTTCGACGTCGAGATCGCCAAGATCATCGCCGGCGAGCTAGGCATCCAGCCGAGCGGCATCGAGTGGGTCGAGTCGGTGTCGGCCAACCGCGAGCCGTTCATCCAGCAGGACAAGGTCGACTTCGTGGTCGCCACCTACACGATCAACGACAAGCGCAAGCAGGTGGTCGACTTCGCCGGCCCCTACTACGTCGCCGGCCAGGACATCATGGTCAAGAAGGGCAACCCGCTCGGCATCACGGGCCCCGACGACCTCGCCGGCAAGAAGGTCTGCTCGGTGACCGGCTCGACCCCGGCCGAGAACATCCGCACCAACTACCCCCAGGCCAAGCTCACCGAGTTCGACGTCTACTCCAAGTGCGCCGAGGCACTCAAGAACGACCAGGTCGAGGCCGTCACCACCGACAACGTCATCCTGCTCGGGCTGATCAACCAGGACCAGGAGGCCTTCGAGCTGGTCGGCAAGAAGTTCACCGAGGAGCCGTACGGCATCGGCGTCAAGAAGGGCGACACCCAGTTCCGCAACTTCATCAACGACGTGCTCGAGAAGACCTACCAGGACGGGCGCTGGCAGCAGGCCTGGGACGCGACCGCCGGCAAGGTCGCGACGGAGGAGGCGACCCCACCGACGGTGGACCGCTACTGAGACCGACCCGCCACCGGAGGGCCGGGACATGGACGCCATCGTCGACAACCTCGACGCCTACCGGCAGGGGTTCGTCACCACGCTGGCGCTGACGGCGCTGTCGTCGGTGCTCGCGCTGGCGCTGGGCACCGCGCTCGCCGCCATGCGGGTGTCCCCCGTCCCGACCCTCCGCGGCGCCGGCGCCGCCTACGTGGAGGTCGTCCGCAACACCCCGCTCACGGTGGCGTTCTTCTTCGTCGTCTTCGTCCTGCCCCAGCTCGACATCCGCCTGTCGTTCTTCGTGTTCGCGGTGATCGCGGTGACCGTCTACCACGCGGCGTTCTTCTGCGAGGCGGTGCGGTCGGGCATCAACGCGGTCGGGGTCGGGCAGGCGGAGGCGGCCCGCTCGATCGGGCTGACCTTCACCCAGTCGCTGCGGCTGGTGGTGCTGCCGCAGGCGTTCCGGACGGTGGTGCCGCCGCTCATCAACGTCGTCATCGCC
>JAFGUH010000079.1 GCA_016938615.1 Halothiobacillaceae bacterium
CTGCTGGTGTTCGACAAGGTCCGCCACGACCCGCAGGCCCCCGGGGCCTACGGGGCCAACATCACCTACGACATCCCGCTGTCCCACACGACGCCGCACCCCTCGGTGTACCGGGCGGTCGGTCAGCGCCTGGGCGTGCAAGCCCGTGTCGGAGGCCACTCATCCACAGCCGAGGAGGACGGATGAACACCGCTCTCGAACTCAACACGCCGATCGTGTACCGCGACACCCTGCCCGGCGCACGCTACTGGTCGCTGGCAGTAAAGCGCGGCTTCACACTGCGCCTGGTCGACCGCGATGGCCAAGCCAACGTCTCCACCCTCTTGTACAACCCGGCCAACCCGCTGGAGCGCTACAACGCCCCGGACACGCTCAAGGGCCAGCACACCGCCAAGCTCTCACGAGGCAACATGCTCTACTCCGACATGGGCCGGGTGATGATGTCGATCGTCGACGACAGCGTCGGCTGGCACGACACCATTGGCGGGATCACCGATGACCGCATGATCCGCGACAAGTACGGCGAGCACGGCTACCAGGAATACGGCAACGACTTCTACCGCAGCGGCCGCGAGCTGTTCCTGATCGAGCTTGCGAAGTGGAACCTGGGCCAGCGCGACCTGGTGCCCAACCTCAACTTCTTCAGCAAGGTGCACGCCGACAACGACGGCGCACTGCGATTCGACGAGAACAACAGCCAGCCAGGCGACTACGTCGACCTGCGCGCGGACATGGACACCCTGGTGGTGCTCAATACCGCCCCGCATCCGATGGACCCCGCCCCCGTCTACGCGCCTGGCGACGTGGATCTGGTCATCTACCGCTCCGAGCCGGTGGTGCCCGCCTACGACTACTGCGTCAACTTCCGTCCCGAGAACGCGCGCGCCTACGCCAACACCGCGATCCACAACTGTCAGGAGGCCTACTCATGAGCAGCCAGACACTGATCGAAAGCCCGCTCGATCCGGCCAAGGCCGTCTACCGCGAAGTCGTTCCGGCAGGCAAGCCGTGGATGCACGAGGTAAAGAAGGGCCAGACCGTCCGCATCCTCGACCTCGAGGGCAACCAGGCCGCCGACACGATCTTCTACAGCCTCGAGCGGCCCACCGAGGAGCACTACAGCGCCATCGACACCATCCGCGCCCAGGGCAATGCCTACCTGACCACCGGCTCAGTGCTGATGTCCAACCAGGGCAACCCGATGCTGACGATCACGGCGGATACCTGCGGACGTCACGACACCCTGGGCGGCGCCTGCTCGGCGGAGTCCAACCAGGTGCGCTACGCGCTCGACAAGAAGCCGATGCACAACTGCCGCGACAGCTTCCTGACCGCGATTGCCGAGAGCCGTTACGGCCTGACCAAGCGCGACGTCGTGCCCAACATCAACTTCTTCATGAACGTGCCCCTGACCCCCGAGGGCGGCCTGACCTTCGAGGACGGCATCTCGGATGCGGGCAAGTACGTCGAGATGCGCGCCGAGATGGACGTGATCGTGCTGGTGTCCAACTGCCCGCAGCTCAACAACCCCTGCAACGCCTACAACCCCACCCCGGTCGAAATGATCGTCTGGGACTGATCCCGGCAATCACCCGACCGCACCGGGGACGACCCCGGGCGAGGTTTATCCCGGCGGGACGGCCCGTCTGACCGGGCCACTGCTTACCGGCCCCTCTGGAATGCCCGACATGTTCGACAAGGTCCTCATCGCCAACCGCGGCGCGATCGCCTGCCGCATTATCCGCACCCTCAAGCGCCTCGGCGTGCGCTCGGTGGCCGTCTACAGCGAGCAGGATCGTCACGCCCTGCACGTCCGCCAGGCCGACGAGGCCGTCTGCATCGGCGAGGCGGCGGCCACCGCCTCCTACCTGAATGCCGAGCGCATCCTCGAGGTCGCCCGCGAGACCGGCGCCCAGGCCGTGCACCCGGGCTACGGCTTTCTCTCGGAAAACGCCGCCTTCGCCGAGGCCTGCGAGGACGCCGGGATCGCGTTCATCGGCCCGACCCCGCGCCAGATGCGCGAGTTCGGCCTCAAGCACACCGCCCGGGCACTGGCCGAGGCCGCCGAGGTGCCGATGCTGCCGGGAACGGGGCTGCTGGACGACGTCGGGCAGGCCAAGACGGAAGCCGAGCGCATCGGCTATCCGGTGATGCTGAAAAGCACCGCCGGGGGCGGCGGCATCGGCATGCGCCTGTGCGAGACGGCGGGCGAGCTCGAGGATGCCTTCGAGTCGGTCCGCCGCCTGTCGCAGAGCAACTTCTCCGACAGCGGCATCTTCCTCGAGAAGTTCGTTCGCCATGCCCGTCATGTCGAGGTGCAACTGTTCGGAGACGGCAAGGGCCAGGTGATCGCGCTGGGCGAACGCGACTGCTCGCTGCAACGGCGCAACCAGAAGGTGGTCGAGGAAACCCCGGCGCCCAACCTCACCGCCGAGGTCCGCGAGGAACTGCAGCGCGCCGCCGAGGCGCTCGGTCGCGGAGTGAACTACCGCTCCGCCGGCACCGTCGAGTACATCCTCGACGACGACACCGGCCGCTTCTACTTCCTCGAGGTCAACACCCGCCTGCAGGTCGAACACGGCGTGACCGAGGAGGTCACCGGCGTCGACCTGGTCGAATGGATGGTGCGCGGGGCCGCCAACGACCTGCCGGACCTCGAAACCCTGCGCCCGGCGCGCGTCGACGGCCACTCGATCCAGGTACGTCTGTACGCCGAGGACCCGGGCAAGCACTTCCAGCCCTCGACCGGGCTGCTCACCGAGGTGCAGTGGCCCACGGATACCCGTATCGAGACCTGGGTGGAGAGCGGCACCGAGATCTCGCCGTTCTACGACCCGATGGTCGCCAAGCTGATCGTGCACGCTGCCGACCGGGACAGCGCGATGGCAAAGCTGCGCGAGGCGCTCGACCAGACCGCCATCCACGGCCTGGAGACCAACCTGCGGTATCTCCGCCAGGTGGCCACCGACCCCGGCTTTACCGCCGGTCACTACACCACCGCGCACCTGGCCGGCATCGACTACCGCGCGCCGACCGTCGAGGTGCTCAAACCCGGTACGCAGACCACCATCCAGGACTATCCCGGCCGAGTCGGCTACTGGGACATCGGCGTGCCGCCATCCGGCCCCATGGACATGCTGGCCTTCCGCCAGGCCAACCGCCTGGTCGGCAACCCCGAAGAGGCCGCCGGACTGGAGCTGACGGTCAACGGCCCGACGCTGAAGTTCAACACCGACGCCACCATCGCCCTGACGGGAGCGTCCATGGCGGCCACGCTCGACGACCAGCCGGTGGCCTTCTGGGAGCCGGTGACCGTCCGCCGCGGCCAGACGCTCAAGATCGGCGCGGTCGAAGGCACGGGGGCGCGGGCCTATCTCGCCTTCCGCGGCGGGCTGGACGTCCCGCGGCACATGGGAAGTCGCTCGACCTTCACCCTCGGCCAGATGGGCGGTCACGGCGGGCGCGTACTCTGGCCGGGCGACGTCCTGCACGTCGGCCAACAGACAGAACGCGCCCCCGAGGCCATGCCGGCCGACGCCGTCCCGGCCTACGGCAATGCCTGGGAGGTGCGCACCATCTACGGCCCGCACGGCGCGCCCGACTTCTTCACGCCCGAGGACATCGAGATGTTCTTCGGCACCGACTGGGAGGTCCACTACAACTCCAGCCGTACCGGCGTACGCCTGATCGGGCCGAAGCCCGAGTGGGCGCGCGAGGACGGCGGCGAGGCCGGCCTGCACCCGTCGAACATCCACGACAACGCCTACGCCATCGGCACCATCGACTTCACCGGCGACATGCCGGTGATCCTGGGCCCGGACGGCCCCAGCCTGGGCGGCTTCGTCTGCCCGGCGACCATCATCACCGCCGACCTGTGGAAGCTCGGCCAATTCAAGCCCGGCGACACCATCCGCTTCGTGCCCACCACGCTGGCCGAGGCCAACCGCCTCGAACGCGAACAGACCGAAGCCGTCGCCCGCCTCGAACCGGCCGAGCGCGAGGCCGCACCGGCCCCGATCACCACGCCGGTGATCCGCGAGCGCCGCGCGGCGGACGGCGAGCATGCCGTGGGCGTGACCTACCGCCCGGCGGGCGACAAGTACCTCTTGGTCGAGTACGGCCCGATCGTGCTCGACCTCTCCCTGCGCTTCCGCGTCCAGGCGCTGCTCGAATGGCTCAACGAGCAGGGCATCGACGGCATGGTCGAGATGACGCCCGGCGTGCGCAGCCTGCAGATCCACTACGAACCGCGCGAGCTTTCCACCGAGCGACTACTGACCGTCCTCGATCAGGCCGAAAACGAATTGAAGAGCCTCGACGACGTCGAGCTGCCCTCGCGCATCATCCACCTGCCGCTGGCCTGGGACGACAGCCAGACCCAGCTGGCCACCGAGAAGTACATGCAGTCGGTGCGCAAGGACGCGCCCTGGTGCCCGCGCAATATCGAGTTCATCCGGCGGATCAACGGGCTGGAGAGCGAGGAGGAGGTCAAGCGGATCGTCTATGACGCCTCCTATCTGGTCATGGGCCTGGGCGATGTCTACCTGTCCGCCCCGCTGGCCACGCCGGTCGACCCGCGCCACCGCCTGGTGACCACCAAGTACAACCCGGCGCGTACCTGGACGCCGGAGAACGCGGTGGGCATTGGCGGCTCGTACATGTGCATCTACGGCATGGAGGGCCCCGGCGGCTACCAGTTTGTCGGCCGCACCCTGCCGATCTGGAACCGCTACAAGCAGACGCGTGAATTCCAGCAACCCTGGCTGCTGCGCTTCTTCGACCAGATCCGCTACTACGAGGTGACCGAGGAGGAGCTCCTAAAGATGCGCGATGCCTTCCCGCACGGCGGCATCGAGCTTGCGATCGAGGAGACCACCTTCTCGCTGGGGCGCTACAACCGCTTTATCGAGGAAAACGCCGCAGAGATCGGCGCGTTCAAGGAGCGCCAACAGGCCGCCTTCGAGGCCGAACGCCAGCACTGGATCGCCACCGGCCAGGCCAACTACGAGTCGGAGTCCGAGCCGGTCGATACCGGCATCGACACGATCGAGATCGATGAGGGCCAGACCGCCATCGCCGAACACGTCCACGGCGTGGTCTGGAAGCTACAGGTCGAGGAAGGCGACCGGGTCGAGGCCGGCCAGACCCTGATGGTGCTTGAGTCGATGAAGATGGAGATCCAGGTCGACAGCGAGACCGCCGGCACGGTCGCCAGCGTGCTGTGCAAGGAAGGCGATCAGGTCAAGCCCGGCCAGACCCTGATCGTCCTCGACGACGCCGAGTGACGGGAGACGACACCATGAACACCATCACCATCACCGACCTGCTCGCCGCCTACCGCGCGGGCCAACTGGACGTCCGCCAGCACCTCGACCAGGTCATGCGGAGCATCCGCGCGGCCGACGAACACCATATCTGGATCACCGTGCTCGACGACGCCCAGCTCGAGCCCTACCTCGCCCGCCTCGCGACCACCGACCCGGCAGAACTGCCGCTCTACGGGGTGCCGTTCGCGATCAAGGACAACATTGACCTGGCCGGCGTGCCCACCACCGCCGCCTGCCCGGACTATGCCTACACGCCCGAGTGCTCGGCCTTCGTGGTGCAACGGCTGATCGACGCCGGCGCCGTGCCTGTGGGCAAGAGCAACCTCGACCAGTTCGCAACCGGCCTGGTCGGCACCCGCTCGCCCTACGGGGCCTGCCGCAACGCCTTCGACCCGGCCTATCTCTCCGGCGGCTCGAGCTCGGGCTCGGCCGTGGCCGTGGCCCTCGGCCAGGTCGCCTTTTCACTCGGCACCGACACCGCCGGCTCCGGGCGAGTGCCGGCCATGTTCAACAACCTGGTCGGGGTGAAACCCACCCGCGGGCTGCTGAGTGCGAGCGGCGTGGTGCCGGCCTGCCGCACGCTGGATACCGTCTCGATCTTCGCCCTAACCGGCCCGGACGCCGAGCGGGTGCTGGATGTCGCCGCGGCATTCGACCGCGAGGATGCCTATGCCCGTCCCGACCGGGTGCCCGAGCTCGGCCACGGCGCCATCCCGGCTACCGCCTTCCGCTTCGGTGTGCCCAAACGCGAGCAGCTCGCCTTCTTCGGTGACGAGGAAAACCCGCGCCGCTTCGATGCGACCATCGACCGTCTGGTCGAGCTGGGCGGCACGGCCGTCGAGATCGACTTCGCGCCGTTCCTTGAGGCCGCGCGCCTGCTCTACGAGGGGCCGTGGGTGGCCGAACGCTACGCCGCCATCGAGGACTTCATCGAGCAGTCGGCCGACAGCCTGCACCCGGTCACCCGCCAGATCATCGCCGGCGGTGCCACGCCGCGCGCGGCCGAGGCCTTCAAGGCGCAGTACCGCCTGGCTGCATTGCGCCGGACGACCGAAGCGGTTTGGGACGAAGTGGATCTGATCGTCACGCCCACCGCCGGGCGCCACTACCGCATCGACGAGGTCGAGGCCGACCCGGTGCAGAAGAACAGCGATCTCGGCTACTACACCAACTTCATGAACCTGCTCGACTTCGCCGCACTGGCGGTGCCGACGAGCTTCCGCGGTGACGGCCTGCCCTTTGGCGTCACCCTGTTCGCCCCGGCGTTCACCGATCGCGACCTGCTTGCACTCGGCGACCGATTGCAGCGGGCAAGCGTCGACCGGCTCGGTGCCACCGGGCAACCGTTGCCCAGCGAGTCGCTCGAGGCCGGCGGCGAGCACGTCATCCCGGTGGCCGTCTGCGGCGCGCACCTGAGCGGTCTGCCGCTCAACTGGCAGCTGACCGAGCGGCGCGCCCGGCTGGCTGAGACCACTACCACGGCGCCGGAATACCGCCTTTACGCCCTCCCCGGCGGCCCGCCGGAGCGTCCCGGGCTGGTGCGGGTTAGCCAGGGCGGCGCGGCGATCGACGTCGAAGTGTGGCACGTCCCGGCCAGCGAATTCGGCTCGTTCGTCGCCGGGATTCCCGGACCGCTCGGCATCGGCAAGCTCAGGCTCGTCGACGGGCGCGAGCTGCCCGGCTTCATTGCCGAACCGATCGCCATGGACGGGGCCATCGACATCACGCATCTCGGTGGTTGGCGGCATCACATCAACTCGGCGGGCTAACGCACCACCCTGGTGCGATTGCACCCGGGGGCGCACCACCAAGTGGCTGCGCGCAAGACCGAGGGTGTCGCCAATCAGCGGCTTACCGGATGGCACGGCTGTTGCTCCATGAAGGGGCGCCGCCAGGCAACAGCCGCGGGCTTTCATTTCGTGGCGGCACCAATCGAGGAACGACAACCAATGCCCTCCGAGCCATGCGCGTGATGCTCATCGACCAGGATCGTGGTCGGGCCGCGATCGTAGAACAGTCCCTGCAGGATGCCGGTCACGAGGTCGTCGCCCGGCTGGCCAGCGTCGAGCGGCTGGCCCAGGAGGTCGAGGCCCACCAGCCCGACGTGGTGATAATCGACATGGAATCGCCCGACCGCGACGCGCTTGAGCACATGTCGGTGGTCTCCCGCGACAACCCACGCCCGATCGTGCTGTTCTCCGAGGAGGACAGCGAGGAGGGCATCGCCCGCGCGATCAAGGCCGGTGTGAGCGCCTACATCACCGATGGAATGCGCGCCGAGCGGGTCCGTCCGATCGTCGACGTGGCCGTCGCCCGGTTCCGGGAGTTCCAGGCGTTGCGCCACGAGCTCGACGAGACCCGCTCCCAGCTCGAGGACCGGAAGCTGATCGAGAAGGCCAAGGGATTGTTGATGAAACATCGCAATGTCGACGAGGCCCAGGCCTACAAGGCCATGCGCAAGATGGCGATGGACCGCAACCAGCGACTGGTCGAGACGGCGCGCAACGTGATCGCGATATTCGACCTGGTTGGCGACAACGGCATCTGAGAGGCAGGCATGCACGCAAGCGAAACCCCCGATCAACGGCCCGACTACCACCCCGAGAAGACCCGGCTCACGCTGGGGTTCATCCCGCTGACCGACTGCGCCCCGCTGATCGTCGCCCGCGAGCGCGGCCTGTTCGAACGCTGGGGGCTCGACATCGAGCTCAGGCGCGAAGCCTCCTGGGCCAACATCCGCGACCGGGTGATCGTCGGCGAGTTCGACGGCGCGCAGATGCTCGCGCCGATGCCGCTCGCCTGCAGCGCCGGATTGGGCTCGGTCACCAAGCCGATGCTCGCCCCGTTCGTGCTCAGCCTCAACGGCAACGCGATCACGCTTGCCGCGGGCCTGCACCGCGAGCTGGTCGAGCAGGCCGGCAGCAGCGACGAGCCGGCCGTCGGGCAGGCGCTCAAGCGACTCGTGGGCCGCGAGCAGGCCGAGGGCCGCCCCAAGCGCACCTTCGCCACGGTCTTCCCCTACTCCATGCACACGCTGCAACTGCGCCTGTGGCTCGGCCACCACGGGATCGACCCGGATCGCGACGTGCGCATCGTGGTGATCCCGCCGCCGCAGATGGTCGCCAACCTCGACCAGGGCCACATCGACGGGTTCTGCGTCGGCGAGCCGTGGAACACGCTGGCCGTCCAGGAAGGGGTGGGACACATCGCGATCACCGGCTACGAGATCTGGAACAACAGCCCCGAGAAGGTGCTTGGCGTCACCCGCGACTGGGCGGCAGCGCACCCACAAACGCTCAAGGCCCTGATGGCAGCACTCTACGAGGCCTGCGCCTGGCTGGACGAACCGGCGCATCGCCTCGAGGCAGCCCGACTGATCGCCGAGGCACACGTGATCGACGTCCCGGAAGAAGCCATCGCCCCGGCCCTTGCCGGTCGCCTGCGAATGGGCCGGGACGAGCCGATCGTCGAATGCCCGGACTTCACCGTCTTTCATCGCCACGCGGCGAACTATCCCTGGTGGTCGCAGGCCTGGTGGATGCTCGAACGGATGCGCGTGAACGGCGATCTCGCCGGTGGGCCGCTTGAAGATGCCACCGGATTGGTTCCACTGGCCCGCCTGGCCGCCGAGGTCTACGACGACCGCCCCTATCGCGACCTGATGCGTGACCTCGGCCAGGCGCTGCCGAGCGCCCGCGGCAAGCCCGAGGGCATTCACTCGCAGGGATGGCGGGACGCCGGTGGATTCCCGCTGGGCGCCGACCGCCTGATCGACGGCCAGACGTTCGACCCGCCCCGATCAGACGAGCCCTGATTGCACCAAGATGGCGAGCCACGTGACCCCAAACGGGGCGCTTCGCCCCGCCGCATCGGGCGGTGATTTTCATAACCCACTGTTCTATTTGAAAAAGAAAAAGTGGCACGACCCATGCTTTGAACTAGGCAGGTCTCGCCAACGGCGGTGAGGCAACCAATCCGATCGAGCAACGGCGCTCACGCAACCGGGGAACCCCCGGCTCGTGAGCGCCTTTTTTATGTCCACGGCTTTTCAACGGGAGACCGTTTCATGACCACCAACAATTCCTCACGACGCCGCTTTCTCAAGCACACCGCGACCGGTCTGGCCGGCATCGCGCTGGCCGGTAGCGGTCTGGCCGCGCTGCCCGCCCATGCCGAGGTCGGCTACCCCGAGAAGGAAGCGTTGACCTTCGGCTTTATCAAGCTGACCGACATGGCGCCGCTCGCCATCGCCTACGAGAAGGGCTATTTCGAGGACGAGGGGCTGTACGTGACGCTCGAAGCCCAGGCCAACTGGAAGGTGCTGCTCGACGGCGTGATCACCGGCCAGCTCGACGGCGCCCACATGCTCGCCGGCCAGCCGCTTGCCGCCACCATCGGCTACGGCACCGAGGCCGAGATCATCACGCCCTTTTCCATGGACCTCAACGGCAACGGCATCACGCTTTCCAACGAGGTCTGGGAGCAGATGCGTCCCGATCTGCCCAAGCGTGACGACGGCAAACCGGTCCACCCGATCAAGGCCGATTACTTGAAGCCGGTGGTCGACGCGCGCAACGCGGCCGGCAAGCCGTTCAAGATGGGCATGGTCTTCCCCGTCTCGACCCACAACTACGAGCTGCGCTACTGGCTGGCGGCGGGCGGCATCCACCCGGGCTACTACGACCCGCGCAACGGCGATACCTCCGGGCTCATCGACGCCGACGCCCAGCTCTCGGTCACCCCGCCCCCGCAGATGCCGGCCACCCTGGAGGCCGGCACCATCGACGGCTACTGCGTTGGCGAGCCCTGGAACCAGCAGGCGGTGTTCAAGGACATCGGCGTACCGGTGATCACCGATTACGAGATCTGGAAGAACAACCCGGAAAAGGTCTTCGGCATCACCCGCGAGTTCGCCGAAAAATACCCCAACACCACCGTGCGCCTGGTCAAGGCATTGATCCGTGCGGCCAAGTGGCTCGACGAGGACAACAACGCCAACCGGCCAGAGGCGGTCAAGATCCTCGCCAAGCCGAACTACGTCGGCGCCGACGAGGAGGTGATCGCCAACTCCATGACCGGCACCTTCGAGTACGAGAAGGGTGACGAGCGGCCGGTACCGGACTTCAACGTCTTCTTCCGATACAACGCCACCTACCCCTACTACTCGGATGCCATCTGGTACCTGACCCAGATGCGCCGCTGGGGGCAGATCGCCGAGCACAAGTCCGACGACTGGTACCGGGAGACCGCCAAGCGGGTCTACCGCCCGGACATCTACGCCCAGGCGGCGAAGGAACTGATCGCCGACGGCGCGATGAGCGCTGAGGACTTCCCCGACTT
Source organism: Halothiobacillaceae bacterium (assembly GCA_016938615.1). Classification (GTDB taxonomy): domain Bacteria; phylum Pseudomonadota; class Gammaproteobacteria; order Halothiobacillales; family Halothiobacillaceae; genus Guyparkeria. The sequence continues at coordinate 10,668 of JAFGUH010000079.1, forward strand.
CGGGAGCGAGACCGGCTTTCGCCCGCCGCAGGACGAATTCATCGACGGGGTGACCTACGACGGCCGCAAGCCGAACGCCTACCTCGAACAGTTCCCCATCGGTCTCAAGGCTGACGACCAGGTCTGATCGACCCGGCCACCCGCCCCCGGAGTGACTCCATGAATCTGTCCCTCAAGACACCCGGCGCCATCGCCCCCGTCGTCAACCTGGTCCGCGGCGAGAACCGCCGCGAACAGGTCGACATCCTGTTCCGCACCTTTGGCCTGCCGCTGATCGGCCTGGTGGTCTTCCTGATGATCTGGGCCGGCGCGGCCGCCAAGATCGAGACCTCGCTGGGCCAGTTCCCCGGCCCGGCACAGGTCTGGCACCAGGCCGAGGCGCTCTATGCCTCGCACGTCGCCGAGCGCGACAAGGCCGAGGCGTTCTACGAGCGCCAGGAGCAACGCATCGCCGAACGGCTGGCCGACGACCCGGACTACGAACCGCGCATCCACGACTACCCCGGCAAGCCGACGTTCTTCGACCAGATCATCACCAGCCTGATCACCGTCCTGTCGGGCTTCCTGATCGCCTCGGTGATCGCCATCCCGGTGGGCATCGTGATCGGCCTGAGCAACAAGCTCTACTCGGCGTTCAATCCGATCATCCAGATACTAAAGCCGGTCTCGCCGCTGGCCTGGTTGCCGCTGGTCACCATCGTGGTCAGCGCGGTCTACGTCACCGACGAGCCGATGTTCGACAAGTCGTTCCTGGTCTCGATGATCACCGTGGTGCTCTGCAGCCTGTGGCCGACGATGATCAACACCGCCGTGGGCGTGAACACCGTCAGCAGCGACCTGCTCAACGTCTCGAAGGTGCTGCGCCTGGGCTGGGTGACTCACGTGATCAAGATCGTCCTGCCCTCGTCGATCCCGATGATCTTCACCGGGCTGCGCCTGTCGCTGGGCATTGCCTGGATGGTGCTGATCGCCGCCGAAATGCTCGCCCAGAGCCCGGGTCTCGGCAAGTTCGTCTGGGACGAGTTCCAGAACGGATCGTCCGACTCGCTCGCCCGGATCATGGTCGCCGTGCTGGCAATCGGTTTCATCGGCTTTCTCCTCGACCGCGGGATGCTCGCGCTCCAGCGCGTCGTGTCCTGGGACAAGTCCGCCGTACTGCGTTAAGGAAATTTCCCCATGAGCGAATCCCATCTCGAACTGAGCGGCGTCGACATCGAATTCCCGACGCCCAAGGGGCCGTTCAAGGCCCTCGACGACATCAACCTTCGCGTCGACCGTGGCGAATTCGTCTCGCTGATCGGCCATTCCGGTTGCGGCAAGTCGACGGTGATGAACATCGTCGCCGGCCTGCACCAGGCCACCCGCGGCGGCGTGATCCTCGACGGCCGCGAGGTCGACCAGCCGGGTCCCGAACGCGCGGTGGTGTTCCAGAACCACTCGCTGCTGCCCTGGCTGACGGTCTACCAGAACGTCGAACTGGCCGTGAAGCGGGTCTTTCGCAAGACCAAGAACCGCAGGGAGATGCGCGAGTGGATCGACCACAACCTCGCCCTGGTGCAAATGGAACACGCGGCGCACAAGCGCCCCGACGAGATTTCCGGCGGCATGAAGCAGCGCGTCGGGATCGCCCGGGCACTGGCGATGCAGCCGAAGGTACTGCTGATGGACGAGCCGTTCGGCGCGCTCGACGCCCTGACCCGCGCCCATCTGCAGGACTCGCTGATGGATATCCAGGCCGATCTCGACAACACCGTGATCATGATCACCCACGACGTCGACGAGGCGGTCCTGCTCTCCGATCGCATCGTGATGATGACCAACGGCCCGGCGGCGACGGTCGGCGAGATCCTCTCGATCGATCTGCCACGTCCGCGCGATCGCCTCGCCCTGGCCGACGACCCGGCCTACAACCACTACCGCCACGAGGTGCTCACCTTCCTCTACGAGAAACAGAAGAAGGTCGAAAGTGCCCCGGCCACCGCGCGCCCCGAGACGAATCAAACGCCACCGGCCGCGCCGGAACCGGCCCGCGCCGCGACGGGCGAGGCGGGCCGCAAGGCGCGGGAGACGACCGCGTGAACCCGCCCCTCGAATCGTTCCATTTTCCCTTCAACATCCAACGGGAGCCGACGCCATGACTCGTTCCGTTCCATCGACCCCCGAGACCAAACCGCGCCTGGTGCTGATCGGCAACGGCATGGCCGGGATGCGCACGCTCGAGGAACTCCTCAAGCTGGCCCCGGACATGTACGAGATTACCGTGTTCGGCGACGAGCCCTACGGCAACTACAACCGGATCATGCTCTCGCCAATGCTCTCCGGCGAGCAGACCCTGCCCGAGATCATGCTCAACGACGAGGACTGGTACGCCGAGCGCGACATCACCCTGCGCAAGGGCGAACGCGTCGAGCGCATCGACCGGCTTCGCCGCGAGGTGCTCACCCAGGACGGCGACCGCCTGCCCTACGACCGCGTGCTGATCGCCACCGGCTCGCGACCGTTCATCCCGCCCATTCCCGGCGCCGACCAGGACGGCGTGCTCGGCTTTCGCACCGTCGCCGACGTCGAGGCGATGGTCGAGGCATCAGACGGCGATGACCGTCGCGCCGTGGTGATCGGCGGTGGCCTGCTCGGGCTGGAGGCCGCCGCGGGGCTCGCCGCCCACGGCATGCACGTCACCGTGCTGCATCGCAACGGCCACATCATGGACCAGCAACTCGACACGGCCGCCGGCCGCATGCTGGAGCGCACCCTTCGCGAGCGCGGCATCGACGTGCGCGTCAATGCCAACACCCGCCGGATCGAGGGCAACGGTCGGGTCACGGGCGTGGAACTCGACGACGGCGAGCGGTTGCCGGCCGACCTGGTCGTGATGGCCACCGGCATCCGGCCCAACATCGACGTCGCCGAGGCGAGCAAGCTTTACTGCGAGCGCGGCATCGTTGTCGACGACACCCTGCTGACCTACGACCCGAAGATCTACGCGGTGGGCGAATGCGCCCAGCACCGCGGCGACACCTACGGGCTGGTCGCGCCGCTGTTCGAGCAGGCCAAGGTCTGTGCCAACCACCTGGCGCACTACGGCATCGCCAAGTACGGCGGCTCGATGGTCTCGACCAAGCTCAAGGTCACCGGCGTGGACGTCTACTCCGCCGGCAAGATCGCGGCGGGCGACGACGAGACCGAGGAGGAAATGGTCTTCGCCGACGCGGCCCGCGGCGTCTACAAGAAGCTCGTCCTGCGCGACGACCGGGTCGAGGGCGCGGTCCTCTACGGCGACACGCTCGACGGCTCCTGGTACTTCCAGCTGATGCGCGAAGGCACGAACATCTCCGACATGCGCGAGCACCTGCTGTTCGGCCAGGCCCACGTCGGGGACTCGGGCCACGGCGCGACCGCGCGCATCGCGAGCCTGCCCGATGACGCCGAGATTTGCGGCTGCAACGGCGTGTGCAAGGGCGACATCGTCCGGGCGATCAACGAGAACAAGATCTTCACGCTCGACGAGGTGCGCGCCCACACCAAGGCCTCCGCCTCCTGCGGGTCATGCACCGGCATGGTCGAGGACCTGATGGCCTCGACCCTGGGCGGCGACTACTCCGCCGCGCCGTCGAAAAAGCCGGTCTGCGAATGCACCGATCACAGCCACGACGAGGTACGCGAGGCGATCTACCGCCAAGAGCTCCACGATATCCCGGCGGTGTTCGCGGCGCTCGACTGGCGCACCGATAACGGCTGCGCGAAATGCCGCCCGGCGCTCAACTACTACCTGCTCTGCGCCTGGCCGGATACCTACCAGGACGACCCGCAGTCTCGCTTCATCAACGAACGCGTCCACGCCAACATCCAGAAGGACGGCACCTACTCGGTCATCCCGCGCATCTGGGGCGGGGTCACCACGCCCAACCAGCTCAAGAGCATCGCCGAGGTCGCCGAGCGCTTCGAGGTGCCGACGGTCAAGATCACCGGCGGTCAGCGCATCGACCTGCTCGGGGTGCAAAAAGAGCAGCTCCCGGCCATGTGGAAGGACCTCAACGACGCCGGCTTCGTCTCCGGACACGCCTACGGCAAGTCCTTGCGGACGGTGAAGACCTGCGTCGGTCGCGAGTGGTGCCGCTTCGGCACCCAGGACTCGACCGGGCTGGGCATCCAGCTCGAGAAGATCACCTGGGGCTCGTGGATGCCGCACAAGTTCAAGATCGCGGTCTCCGGCTGCCCGCGCAACTGCGCCGAGGCGACCATCAAGGACTTCGGCGTGGTCTGCGTCGATTCCGGCTACGAGCTGCACGTCGGCGGCAACGGCGGCATGAAGGTGCGGCCCACCGAGTTCCTCTGCAAGGTCGACACCGAGGCCGAGGTGATCGACTTCACCACCGCCTTCATCCAGCTCTACCGCGAAGAGGCGCGCTACCTCGAACGGACCGCGCCCTGGATCGAGCGGGTCGGCCTGTCCTACGTCAAGCGCCGCCTGCTCGAGGACCCCTCCGGCCGCGAAACGCTCTCCGAACGCTTCGCCAACTCCCAGCGATTCGCGCAGCGCGACCCCTGGGCCGACCAGGTCGCCGCCGAGGACGACCACGAATACGAACCGATGATGGTGCTGTCATGAGCCAGTCGAACGCCAACGATCTCACCTGGTACCGGATCGGCCCGGTCTCCGACATCCCGCCGCTGGGCTCGCGGGTAGTCCAGCACCAGGGCGTGCGGATCGCGATCTTCCGCGCCCACGGGGATGCGATCTTCGCCGTGCGCGACCAGTGCCCGCACAAAGAAGGGCCGTTGTCGCAGGGCATCGTCCACGGCCAGCGGGTCACCTGCCCGCTACACGGCTGGGTGATCGAGCTTGCCAGCGGCGAGGCGGTCAAGCCCGACGTCGGCTGTACGCCGCGCTACCCCACCCGGGTGGATGACGAGGGGGTGATTTCGCTGGGCGTGCCCGCACTGCCCCCCGAGCTCACGCCAGTCGACGACGTCGTCCACGATCTGGCCGACGACGCCTGAGGGATTCCATGGATTCGGTACGCACCACCTGTCCCTACTGCGGCGTCGGCTGCGGCGTGCTCGCCGAGCGGCAAGCGCCCGATGGCGAGTGGTCGGTCCGCGGCGACCCGGACCACCCGGCCAACCTCGGCCGGCTGTGCTCCAAGGGCGCGGCGCTCGCCGAAACCCTCGATCTGCCGCAGCGGCTCATCGAACCGACCCTGCGCGGTGCGGATGGCACGCTCGAGACCACCGACTGGGAGACCGCACTCGAGCGCGTCGCGACCGGATTCCGGGAAACGATCGCCGCGCACGGCTCAGGCTCGGTGGCCTTCTACGTCTCCGGCCAGTTGCTGACCGAGGACTACTACCTCGCCAACAAGCTGATGAAGGGCTATATCGGCGCGGCCAACATCGACACCAACTCGCGCCTGTGCATGTCCTCGGCGGTGGCGGCCTACAAGCGCGCCTTCGGCAGCGACACGGTGCCGGTTTCCTACCGGGATCTCGAACAGGCCGACCTGGTCGTGCTGATCGGCTCGAACACCGCCTGGGCCCATCCGGTGGTGTTCCAGCGGTTGATCGCCGCCAAGGAGGCCCGGCCCGAGATGCGGTTCGTGGTGATCGACCCGAGGCGCACCGCCACCTGCGACATCGCCGACCTGCACCTGCCAATCGCCCCGGGCACCGACATCCTGCTCCTCAACGGCCTGCTCGCGCACCTCGCCGACCGGGGACGAATCGATCGGTCGTTCGTCGAGGCCCACGTCGAGGGTTTCGATGCCACCGTCGAGGCGGCGCGCCACGACAGCCAGGACATCGAGAACATCGCCCAACGTTGCGGCCTGCCGGTCGACGACATCCAGCGGTTCTACGACTGGTTCACCGCGACCAAGCGAAGCGTCAGCCTCTGGTCACAAGGGCTCAACCAGTCCGCCAGCGGCACCGACAAGGGCAATGCGGTCATCAACCTGCACCTGGCCACCGGCCGGATCGGCAAGCCGGGCATGGGCCCGTTCTCGATCACCGGCCAGCCCAACGCCATGGGCGGGCGCGAGGTCGGCGGGCTGGCCAATCAGCTTGCCGCCCACCAGGATTTCACGCCGGCCGACATCGACCGGGTCGGTCGTTTCTGGCAGGCGCCGAACATGGCGACCGAACCAGGCCTCAAGGCCGTCGACCTGTTCGAGGCGATGCGCGACGGGCGGATCAAGGCCGTCTGGATCATGGCGACCAACCCGGCCTTCAGCCTGCCGGATTCCACCACCGTGCGCGAGGCACTCGACGCCTGCCCGCTGGTGGTGCTCTCCGAGTGCCACGGTGGCACCGACACGGCGAGGTTTGCCGACGTGCTGCTGCCAGCCAGCACCTGGGGCGAGCGCGACGGCACGGTCACCAACTCCGAGCGCTGCATCAGCCGCCAGCGCGCGTTCCTCGACGCGCCGGGCCAGGCCCGACCGGACTGGTGGATCGTGAGCCAGGTCGCCCGCCGCATCGACCCGAGCTGGGCGACGGCCTTCGACTTCCCCGACTCGGCCAGCGTGTTCCGCGAATACGCCCGCCAGACCGCGTTCGAGAACGCCGGCAGCCGCGATCTCGACCTCGCCGGGCTGACCGAGTTGAGCCGGGACGATTACCAGGCACTGGCGCCGACCCGCTGGCCGGTGCAAGCCGGGCGTGACGGCGAGCGCGAGACCATCGATCTGTTCGCCGACGGACGCTTCTTCACCGACGATCGCCGTGCCCGGATGATCCCGGTCGACAACCGCGGCGCCGCCTCGGCCCTGACCCCGGCCTTCCCGCTGCGTCTTAACACCGGCCGCTTGCGCGACCAGTGGCACGGCATGACCCGCACGGGGCCCGTGCCGCGACTCAACACCCATCGCGGCGAACCGACCGTGAGCGTGCACCCCTTCGACGCTGCCCGCTACCGGTTGCGAGGCGGCCAGATCGCCCGGATCGGCAACGCCCAGGGCGAGATCCTCGCCCGGGTGAGCCTCGACGACGAACAACGACGCGGCTCGCTGTTCGTCCCCATGCACTGGAGCCACCTCACCGCCAGCTGCTCCGGCGTCAACCAGGTGATCGCCAGCGACACCGACCCGGTTTCCGGCCAGCCCGAGTTCAAGACCCAGGCCGTCTGGGCCGAACCCTACGCGGCGCACTGGTACGGCTGGGCGCTGGTGCGCGAAGGCGCGGCCCGCCAACCGGCCCTCGACGAGTGGCCGGGCGACTACCGGGTCGTCATCCAGGGCGCCGGCCTCCAGCGCCTGGAACTCGCGGGCATCGACGCACCGGCCGACTGGATCGCCTGGGCACAGACCGAGCTCGCCCCGCCCGCCGACACGGCCCGTCAATGGATCGAGTTCGCCGACCCGAAAGGCGGCCAGTATCGCGTCGCCTGCCTGGCCGAAGGGCGGTTGCAGTCCGTGCTTTTCGTCAGCCGCCGCAGTCGTCGCCCCGACATCGGCTGGCTGACCGACCTGTTCTCGCACGCGCCGCTCTCCGACCAGGACCAGGCCGACCTGCTGGCCGGCAAACCGGCGACACCCGGCGAGGATCGCGGCCCGATCGTCTGCGCCTGCTTCGACGTGGGTCAAAACACCCTGATCGATGCCATCGACACCCAACAGATCACCGATGCCCGCCAACTGGGCGAGTGCACCCAGGCGGGCACCAACTGCGGCTCGTGCATCCCTGAGCTCAAACAGCTCATTGCCCGACGCCTGACCGAAACCAGCAACTGAGGGAACCCCCATGGACCAGCTTCCCATCTTCATGAACCTGCGCGGCAAGCCCTGCCTCGTCGTCGGCGGGGGCGCGGTCGCCGCTCGCAAGGCCGACCTGATGCGCGCCGCCGGCGCCCGGGTGACGGTCGTCTCCCCCATGATCACCGGCGAGACCCGCCGCATGGTCGACGACGGCCGGCTCACCTGGCAGGAGGCCGTGTTCGACCCGGCCATGGTCGTCGGCAACCGGCTGGTGATCGCGGCGACCGACGAGCCGCAGGTCAATCACTCGGTGTTCGATGCCTGCGAGGCCCGCGGCATCCCCGTCAACGTCGCAGACGAACCGGACCTATGCAGCTTCATCCTGCCGGGCATCGTCGATCGCAGCCCGGTCACCATCGCCCTGTCGACCGGCGGGCGCTCGCCGGTGCTCGCCCGGCTGATGCGCGCCCGGCTCGAGACCCTGATCCCGGCCGGATTCGGCCGGCTTGCCGATCTGCTCGGACGCTACCGCCAGCGCGCCAAGGACCGCATTCTCGGCCTGGAGACCCGCAAGCGGTTCTGGGAGGACGTCATCGACGGGCCGATCGGCAACCTGGTGCTCGCCGGCAAGGACCGCGAGGCGGAGGACAAGCTCGCCGGTCTGCTCGACGATCGCGAGGCGCCCACCGACACCGGCGAGGTCTACCTGATCGGCGCCGGCCCGGGCGATCCCGACCTGCTGACGTTCCGCGCGCTGCGCCTGCTGCAAAAGGCCGACGTGGTCGTCTACGACCGGCTGGTCGCCCCGGCGATCGTCGATCTGGCCCGGCGCGAGGCCGAGCGGATCTACGTCGGCAAACGGGCCGGCAATCACAGCTGTTCGCAGGGCGACATCAGCGGCCTGCTGCGCGATCTCGCCGCCGAGGGCAAGCGCGTCGCCCGGCTGAAGGGCGGCGACCCGTTCATCTTCGGCCGCGGCGGCGAGGAGATCGAAGTGCTCGCCCGCGCCGGCCTGCCCTTCCAGGTGGTGCCCGGCATCACCGCCGCCAGCGGCTGCGCTGCCTATGCCGGCATCCCGCTCACCCACCGCGATCACGCCCAGTCGGTGCGGTTCGTCACCGGCCACCGGCGTGGCGAGCGGCTGGATCTCGACTGGCAGCACCTCGCCTCGGGCCAGGACACGCTGGTGTTCTACATGGGGCTGGGCAATGCCCGCGAGATCTGCGCGCAACTGATCGCGCACGGCATGCCCGCGGACCGGGGGGCGGGGCTGGTCGAGCACGGCACCACCTCGCGCCAGCAGGTGCACGTCGGCACGCTCGCCACCCTGCCCGATCGCATCGCCACCGCCCAGTCGCCCGCGTTGCTGATCATCGGCGACGTGGTCGGCCTGCACTCGCGACTCGCCTGGTTCGAAGGGTCGGCGAGTGCCGATCCGAGTTTTCTATCCGGCTCTATCGAGCAGAGCGATCCGGCGTCGGTCCGCAGTGCCGCATAAGGCGCGCTACAAGCCGACACCTGATCTGAATTCAACACGCGTTCGACATACAGCAGACACACATCCGCCACTCACGGGGAATCCATCATGGCCGACAACACGCAAGGCATGCACGCCGATTACGTCCCGCCCAACGATCTCGCCAAGAAGATGGTCGATGCCGGCGAGGCCAAGATCCGGGTCTCGACCCGCGACACCCTGATTCGCGCCTACATGGCCGGCGCGATCCTCGCGCTGGCCGCGGCCTTCGCGATCACGGTCACCATCAACACCGGCTCGCCGCTGATCGGCGCACTGCTGTTCCCGGTGGGTTTCATCCTGCTCTACCTGCTGGGGTTCGACCTGCTGACCGGCGTGTTCATGCTGGTGCCCCTGGCCCTGCTCGACCGACGACCCGGGGTGACCGTCAACCAGGTGTTGCGTAACTGGGGCCTCGTGTTCGTGGGCAACTTCGCCGGCGCGGTCACGGTGGCCTTCATGATTTCGTTCATCCTCACCTTTGGCTACTCGGCCCCGGGAGGCGCGATCGCCGAGAAGGTCGGCCATATCGGCATGGCCCGCACACTGGGCTACGAAGAGCACGGCCTGTCGGGCTGGTTCACCATCTTCATCCGCGGGATCCTGTGCAACTGGATGGTCTCGACCGGGGTGGCCGCCGCCATGCTCTCGACCTCGGCCATCGGCAAGATCTTCGCCATGTGGATGCCGATCATGCTGTTCTTCTACATGGGCTTCGAGCACTCGGTGGTGAACATGTTCCTGTTCCCCTTCGCCCTGATCATGGGCGGCGATTTCACCTTCGGCGACTACCTGTTGTGGAACGAGCTGCCCACCGCGCTGGGCAACCTGGTCGGCGGCCTGATGTTCGTGGGACTGATCATGTACGTCACCCACTACAAGACCGCCCCGCAGCGGGAACTGGAGATCTGAAACCATCGTCTGGGCCGATCGGCCCGGGGCTGCTGACCTTACGGAGTGACTTGCCATGACCGCTCGTCTTGACGCCAACGCCTTCGCCGGCCGGCGCATCGCCCTGCCCGAGACCCGGCAGCTCGACGTGCTGGCCAACCTCCTGCTGCGCCGCGGCGCCGAGGTGGTGCGATGCCCGCTGATCAGCATGCACGACAGCCCCGATCAGGCGGCCGTCCGCGACTGGCTCGATCGGTTCGTCTCCGATTCCCGTATTGGCGACCTGGTCATCCTCACCGGCGAGAGCGTCGCGCGCCTGGACGCCGCGGCCGAGCGATTCGGCCTGCAGGAGGCCTTCCGCCGACGGCTCGCCGAGGTGCGCCTGATCGTGCGCGGGCCCAAGCCGGGCCGGGTGCTCAAGCACTGGGGTATCGCCGCCGACGTGGTCGCCGACGAGCCGACTTCGGCCGGGATCATCACCACGCTGCAACGGCTGGACAATCCGGCAGCGGTCGTCGGCCTGGCGATGTACGGCACCGAGCCCAATCGGCCGTTGATCGAGGCGATCGAGGCGCTGGGCGCCGAACCCTTCCCCGTCTGGCCCTATATCTACGCAAGCGAGAGCGAGACCGACACCGTACTGTCCCTGGTCGACCGACTGATCGCTGGGGAGATCGATGCGGTGGCCTTCACCAGCCAGCCGCAGATCGACCGGCTGCTCAAGGTCGCCCGCGCCCACGACCGCGAGCCAGCCTTGCGCAAAGCACTCGCCGACCGGACCGCGGTCACCGCCATCGGCCCGGTGATGGCCAACCGGCTGACGGAACTGGGGATCGACGTCGACGTGATGCCGGAAGGGCGCTTCTTCATGAAGCCGCTGGTGGATGCCCTTGCCCACCACTTGGCTGATCACCAAGGCGATCACCAAGGCGATCACCAGGGCGATCAGCCGGGCGATCCCCCGACCGACCACCCGGATCATCGCCCGCAAGACCGGGAAGCGACCTCATGAGGCCCGCCCTCAAGCTCGAACTCAAGGCCGAGACCCCGTTGAGCGCACTGGTGCTCGCCGGGGGCGCCAGTCGGCGGATGGACGGCCGCGACAAGGGCCTCGAGCCGTTCCTCGGCCAGCCCATGGTCAGCCACGTGATCGAGGCGCTTGCCCCGTCGGTCGCCGAGCTGGTGATCGTCGCCAACCGGCACCTCGAGGCTTATCGCCGGCTCGGTCATGCCGTGATCACGGACCCCGACGGCATCCGCCGGGGACCGGCCGCGGCCGTGTATGCCGCGATGCGTCGCCTCCGGCACGACTGGGTGCTCCTGGCACCCTGCGACATGCCGCGCTATCGCCACCAGTGGCCCGCCCGGCTGATTGCCCGCCAGCGAGCGACCGGCGCGCCGGTGGTGATCGCCGACGACGGCCTGCGCCTGCAACCCGGCGTGGCGCTCTTTCACGTCCCCTCGCTGTGCCGCCAGCGGGTCGGGCCGGTACCCGCGCGACTCACCGACCTGCTCACCGGCGGACCGCACGCCTGCTGCGACCTCTCCGACGATCGCACGGCCTTCCTCAACGTCAACACCCCCGAGGACCTGATCCAACCGCTCGGGGCGTCACGTCTAGAGCGATCGAGACCATGACTCCGTGCGCCTGCGCGCTGGCCGCCCCCGATGTCGAGAGGGCCCTCGCGGCACTCGTCGCGGCGGCACCCGTGCTCGAGGGTGTCGATGCGCCCCTGGCCGAGGCGCTCGGCCGGGTCCTGGCTCGGACGATCCATGCCCCGAGGGCCTACCCGCCGTTCAACCGCGCCATGATGGACGGGTATGCCGCTCGGCATGCCGACCTCGAGCCGTTCGATCCCGAGACCACATTGCGGGTGCGGGCCGAGAGCGGCTCGGATCGCAGTGCGCCGGCACCGTTACCGGCGGGCCACTGCGCACCGATCGCAACCGGGGCACCGCTGCCGCCGGGGGCCGACGTGGTGCTGCGCCGCGAACGCGTCTTCGTCTCAGACGGCCGACTGCGGCCGCTCGAGCCGCTGGGCCCCTGGACCGATTGCGAGACGATCGGCACGATCGCCATGCCCGGCGCGACCCTGCTCTCGGCGGGCACGACCCTCGGCCCGGGCGAACTCTCGATTGCCGCCCGCCACGGCCTGGCAACGCTGCCGGTGTATCGGGCCCCACGCGTGGCCGTCCTGGTGACCGGCGACGAGCTGATCCCCCCGGGAGCGCCTTGTCCAACCGGCAGCATTCACGACAGCAACAGCATTCTCATCGAGGCGATACTCACCCGTCTGGGCGCCGACCACCTGGCGACGGGCGCGCCGTTGCCCGATCATCGACCGACGCTGGAGCGCGAGGTCCACCGACAACTCGCCCGCGCCGATCTGGTGTGCCTGGTGGGCGGCAGCTCGGTGGGTCGCCGCGATTTCAGCCGCGAGATCCTCGCCCGCCTCGGCACACCGTTGTTCGAAGGCGTCGCGATGCGCCCCGGCCGCCCCACCAGCGCTACCGTCACCCCGGAGGGCAAGCTTGTTCTCGCACTGCCCGGTCGCCCCGCCGCCCTGTTCACGGCCTTGCACGTCCTGGTCCGCCCGGTGCTCGCGTTCATGCAGGGACGCACCGCCCCAGCACCGATGCCGCGTGCCCGGCTGGCGACCCCGATCGATCCGGGCGATCCGGGCTATCCGGGCGTACCGGGCGAACCGGGCGAGGTCGACCACTACCTGCCGGTGAGACTCGAATGCCGCAACGACGGTGGCTGGGATGCCATCCCCGGCCCCGCCGCGGAACACGCCGACGCCCTCGCAGTCATCCGCACCCCTTCGCGAACCCTCAATATCCCGGCAAACACCCCGGCAAACACCCCGGCAGCCACC
>JAFGUH010000080.1 GCA_016938615.1 Halothiobacillaceae bacterium
CCGGACGCGGACAAGCTGGCGTTCCTGGTCGACGGCTATGTCGGCGGTCCCGGCATGGTGACCACCGCGCGCCGCCAGTATCCGGGCCAGTATCTGCACTATCATCGCGCCGGTCACGGCGCCGTCACGTCGCCCAGCGCCAAGCGTGGCTACACCGCCTTCGTGCTGGCGAAGATGTCCCGCCTCCAGGGCGCGTCCGGCATCCATGTCGGCACCATGGGCTACGGCAAGATGGAAGGCGAGGCGGACGACCGAGTCATCGCCTATATGATCGAGCGCGACGAGTGCCAGGGGCCGGTCTATTACCAGAACTGGTATGGCATGAAGCCCACCACGCCGATCATCTCCGGCGGCATGAATGCCCTGCGCCTGCCCGGTTTCTTCGAAAACCTCGGCCACGGCAACATCATCAATACTGCCGGCGGCGGTTCCTATGGGCATATCGACAGCCCGGCTGCGGGCGCCAAGTCTCTGCGCCAGGCATACGAATGCTGGAAAGCTGGGGCCGACCCGGTCGAGTGGGCCAAGGAACACCGCGAGTTCGCTCGTGCGTTCGAGTCATTCCCGGGCGACGCCGACCAGTTGTTCCCGGGCTGGCGTGCGAAGCTGGGTGTTGCAGTCGCCTAAGTCGGCTTAGCCCGATCGGGGGCCGGTCGACGACGTTTCAACGCCCCACCCGTGGGAACACGGGTGGGGCGTTTATTTCAGGTCGACAAGCGCCGGTACTTCATGCGGTGCGGCTGGTCGGCGGCGGCGCCGAGGCGTGCGTGGCGGTCGGCCTCATATTCGGCGTAGTTGCCCTCGAACCAGGTCACGTTGCCGTCGTCCTCGAAGGCGAGGATGTGGGTGGCGATACGGTCGAGGAACCAGCGGTCATGGGAGATCACCACGGCGCTGCCGGGGAAGTCGAGCAGCGCTTCTTCCAGCGCACGCAGGGTTTCCACGTCGAGGTCGTTGGTGGGTTCGTCGAGCAGCAGAAGATTGCCGCCGCTCTTGAGCAGCTTGGCCAGATGCACGCGGTTGCGTTCGCCGCCGGAGAGGTCCTTGACGCGTTTCTGCTGGTCGGTGCCCTTGAAGTTGAAACGGCTGGCGTAGGCGCGCGAGTTCACCTCGTAGTTGCCGACGGTGATGATGTCCTGGCCGTCGGAAAGTTCTTCCCACACGGTCTTGTCGCCGCGCAGCGCGTCGCGGCTCTGGTCGACGTAGGCGATCTGCACGGTCTCGCCGACGTCGATGCTGCCCTCGTCGGGCTGCTCGGCGCCGGTGAGCATGCGGAACAGCGTGGTCTTGCCGGCGCCGTTGGGGCCGATCACGCCGACGATGCCGCCGCGCGGCAGGCTGAAAGACAGGCCCTGGTAGAGCACGCGGTCGCCGAAGGACTTGCTGAGGTTCTCGACCTCAATGACCTTGTCGCCCAGGCGCGGGCCGGGCGGGATGTAGATTTCCTTGGTCTCCGAGCGCTTCTGGTAATCGCTTGAACTCAGCTCCTCGAAGCGCTTGAGACGCGCCTTGGACTTGGCCTGGCGGCCCTTGGGGTTGGCGCGCACCCATTCGAGCTCGGCCTCCATGGCCTTGACGCGCGCTCCCTCGCTCTTTTCCTCCTGCGCCAGGCGGCGTTCCTTCTGTTCGAGCCAGGAGGAATAGTTGCCTTCCCAGGGGATGCCGTGGCCGCGGTCGAGTTCGAGAATCCAACCCGCCACGTTGTCGAGGAAGTAGCGATCGTGGGTGACCGCGACCACGGTGCCGGGGAATTCCTGCAGAAAGCGTTCGAGCCAGGCCACCGACTCGGCGTCGAGGTGGTTGGTGGGTTCGTCGAGGATCAGCATGTCGGGCGCCGAGAGCAGCAGGCGGCACAGCGCCACGCGGCGCCGCTCGCCGCCCGAGAGCGTGGTGACGTCGGCGTCCCAGGGCGGCAGGCGCAGCGCTTCGGCGGCGACTTCCAGCTTGTGGTCGAGGTTGTGTGCGTCGGCGGCCTGGATGATGTTCTCCAGCCGGGCCTGCTCGGCGGCCAGCGCGTCGAAGTCGGCATCCGGCTCGGCGTAGGCGGCGTATACGGCGTCGAGCTTGGCCTGCGCCTCCTTGATCTCGCCCAGGCCCTCTTCGACGTTGCCGCGAACGTCCTTGTCCGGGTTCAGCGCCGGCTCCTGCGGTAGGTAGCCGATGTTGATGCCGGGCTGCGGGCGAGCCTCGCCGACGATGTCGGTGTCGACGCCGGCCATGATGCGCAGCAGCGTAGAC
>JAFGUH010000081.1 GCA_016938615.1 Halothiobacillaceae bacterium
GCGAGCGCGATCCGGCAACTGTGTTATGGGGCCTGATAGATGGCTTCATCTCTGAGCATGGCATTGAGGCGGATAAGCAACTTTCGTGCGACGGCGATGAGGGCCACTTTGCGGGCCTTGGCTGATTGAGTGATGCGGTCGGCAAAGGCCTTGAGGTTGGGGCATGTCCGCGCGGCCATGAGGGCAGCCATGTAGAGAGCCTTTCTGACGCGCGCCCGTCCGCCGGAGATGCAGCGTTTGCCTTTGAGTTGGCCGGAGTCGTGGTTGAAGGGTGCCAGGCCTGCGAGGGCGGCCAGGCGCTTGGGATTGGTGTGGCCGAGCTCGGGCATGAGGGCGAGCAGAACCTGGGCGGCGACCGGTCCGATACCTGGTGCGCTTGTCAGCAGACGAGCCTGCCGGCGCAGGCTGTCGTGGCTTTGGATGTGGCGCTGGATTTCAGCCTCGAGGCGGGAGATCGCGGCGTCGAAATAGGCGATCGTCGCCTCTATGTCCTGCCGGACCAAAGGGTCCTCGGCCTCGGCGATGCGGTTCTTTTCCATGGCGCGCATGGTCACGAGCTGGTCTCGGCGGGTGGCGAGGGCGGCCAGGCGGGCGCGGTGGGGGCAAGGGACCGGATCTGGGTCCGGACGCAGGCGTTCGCCGAGGTCGGCAAGCACGACCGCATCCAGCGCGTCGGTCTTGGCCTTGCGGCCGCGGGCCTGGGCGTAGCGGCGCACGAGGGTGGGATTGAGCCGGGCGCAGGGCACGCCGGCCTGGTGCAGGGCCGTGCGCAGGGTGCTGTCATAGGCGCCGGTGGCCTCGAAGACCAGGAAGGCCCGCGAGGAGGCAAGCTGGCCAGCCAGGGCGGAGGTGGCCTCGGCTGTATTGGCGATGCGCCGCGGAACACCTTCTGCGGGATCGAAAACATCCAGCCAATGCTTGGACACGTCGCATCCGACGTAGCGATAAGGTAGAGTCATGGTGCCTGTCCCTGTGGTGCGAGGTCTGATGCAACCAGCCTCGTGCAACTGTTCAGGTTGGTCTTGATACGCGGGACGGGGCCAAAGCCGGCTCACGGTCTGACACGACCGGGGATCCAACGGCCTCCGTCC
>JAFGUH010000007.1 GCA_016938615.1 Halothiobacillaceae bacterium
CATTACCGCCCCAACGGGCGTATCGCGACGACGCCGGAGCCTGCCTCTCGTTCTTTCTTGCATTTCGTCTTGGTTTGCAGCGAGTGTGCGGGAGCCGATGTCGACGCAGCGGTAGCTAGGCGTCTCGGACGGGCTGGTAGGTGAGGTAGGCGAGGTCGTTACCGACGGTCCGGGTGCTGATGAGGCGCAGGGGTTTCTTGTCGCTGGTCTCGCCGAAGAGGCGCTCGCCGGCCCCGAGCACGACCGGGTAGATCATCAGCCGCAGCTCGTCGGCAAGGTGGTGCTCGATCAGCGTGCGGACGAGCTGGAAGCTGGCAGGAACGACGATGTCCCCGGCTAGCTGCTGCTTCAGCTTCGAGACCTCGTTCACCACGTTGCCCTTCAGGACCGTCGTGTTGCTCCAGGCGGGATCTTGGAGGGTCGAGGACACGACGTACTTGGGCTTGCTGTTCAGCCTGTCTGCCAGGGCGCCCGTCCGGGATGGCCACCGCCCGGCCAAGAACTCGTAGCTGCGCCGGCCCAGCAGCATGGCCTCGGTGCCCAGCGCCTCCTCGAGCAGGACTTGGGCCGCCTCTTCGCGGCCTCGGTCGCCGACCCGGCCGACCCAGCCGCCGCGCTGGAAGCCCTCGTCACCGGCCGGGTCCTGGATGACTCCGTCGAGCGAGACGTTCTCGCTGATGATGATCTTTCCCATCTCGGTTCTCCTTTGGCTGGCGTTATCAGCTACCACTGGTGCAGGCGCCGCGGCGCCGGGAAAGTGGGCGCTCGCCAACCGCCCAGTTCGCCCCTCGGTCGGCGCCTCTACAAGATGGAAGTGCGGCAAGGTGCGGGAAGAAGGTGACGGTGAGGGTAGTGACAGGCGACCTGATCTCACGGGCGCGGGCCGGGGACGGCGACGCGTTCCGAGAGCTGACCGAGCCGTACCTTCGAGAGCTCCTGGTGCACTGCTACCGGATGCTCGGATCCTTCCAGGACGCCGAGGACGCCCTCCAAAACACGCTGCTGGCCGCCTGGCAAAGCCTCGGAGCGTTCGAGGGACGGGCCTCGCTGCGCACCTGGCTCTACCGGATCGCCACCAACCGGTGCCTCGACGCGCGCCGCGCGGCCAGCCGGCGCCCGGCCAAGGAGTGGGACGTGCCTGAGGTTGAACCGCCCGAGCCGACTCGGCTCGGCGAGGTCGTATGGCTGCAGCCGTTTCCCGGCGCCCTCTTGGAGGGGGCGATCGAGGTGCCGCTCGGCCCGGAGGCCCGCTACGAGCAGACCGAATCCATCTCCCTAGCCTTCGTGACCGCCCTGCAGGTTCTGCCGCCCCGCCAGCTCGCCGTCCTCGTCTTGCGCGATGTCCTCGGATTTCACGCCAGCGAGGTGGCCGGCATGCTCGATTCGACC
>JAFGUH010000082.1 GCA_016938615.1 Halothiobacillaceae bacterium
GTGGGCAAGACCGAGCTGACCAAGGCGCTGGCGACCTTCCTCTTCGACACCGAGGAGGCGATGGTGCGCATCGACATGTCCGAGTTCATGGAGAAGCATTCGGTCGCTCGGCTGGTTGGCGCGCCGCCGGGTTACGTCGGCTACGAGGCGGGCGGTTACCTGACCGAGGCGGTGCGCCGCAAACCGTACTCCGTGATCCTGCTCGACGAGGTGGAAAAGGCCCACCCGGAGGTGTTCAACATCCTGCTGCAGGTGCTCGACGATGGCCGCCTGACCGACGGACAGGGCCGGACGGTCGATTTCCGCAACACCGTGATCGTGATGACCTCCAACCTCGGCAGCCAGCGGATCCAGGAGCTGGCCGGCCAGGACGCCGGCTACGAGCAGATGAAGACCGAAGTGCTGGAAATCGTCGGCCAGCATTTCCGTCCCGAGTTCATCAACCGGGTCGACGACGTGGTCGTCTTCCATCCGCTCGACCGCAGCGAGATCCGCAAGATCGTCGATATCCAGATCGAGTACCTCAGGAAGCGGCTGGCCGAGCGCGACATCGGGCTGTCGCTCAGTGACGCGGCGCTCGACCTGCTCGGCGAGGCCGGCTTCGACCCGGTCTACGGTGCGCGCCCGCTCAAGCGGGCCATTCAGCAACGCCTGGAAAACCCGTTGGCGCAGGCGATTCTCAAGGGCGAGTACCTGCCCGACGAGACGGTCGCGGTCGATGCGCGCGACGGCGAGCTCACTGTCGGCAAGGGCTGAGCGCTGCAGGCGCACCGCTTCTCCGTTCCGACTTCACGGCCACCGGTGGCGACGCCGGTGGCCGTTTTCGGTTAAGGAACCTCTGCACGAATATCCAATGCCTCTGGCTTGCCGGCTTGTTCGTCATCAAGGCGCCGATCCGAAGGCGGGCCCAAGGTCATAACCCCGGGCCCGGCGAGGATCGGGAACACCGATGAAGGGCAAGCCGGCAAGCCCCGCAGGGCGGGCCGCCAGGCGCCCACCTGCGGCGTCGCGGGGTTCGTCCGTGA
>JAFGUH010000083.1 GCA_016938615.1 Halothiobacillaceae bacterium
GAATCCGGTGGTCAGGCGGGAGATACGGGCGAGCTGCATGCGGACGGCGTGAGCTTTGCCGTCAGCGACACGCGCAAATTCGGTGAGGCGCACGGACATCTCGGACGTCTGGAGGCGGGTGCGCTGCGCGTCGGCGATCGCGTCGAGGCCAGGGTGGACGGTGCGCGCCGACAGGCAATCGTGCTCAATCACTCGGCCACGCATCTTCTGCACGAAGCGCTGCGCCGCGTGCTCGGCGATCACGTCGAGCAGAAAGGCTCTCTGGTCGCGCCGGAGCGGCTTCGCTTCGACTTCGCGCACTATCAGGCGGTGACGCCCGAGCAGCTGCGCGAGGTCGAGCACATCGTCAATGCCCAGATTCGCGAAAACCTCGATGCCCAGGCCAGCGTGATGTCGCTGGACGAGGCTCGCCAGAGTGGCGCCCGCGCGCTGTTCGGTGAGAAGTACGGCGACGAGGTGCGCGTACTCAACATCGGATTTTCCACCGAGCTGTGCGGCGGTACGCACGTGCGACGCGTCGGCGACATCGGCTTGTTCAAGATCGTCGCCGAAAGCGGCGTTGCCGCCGGTGTGCGCCGCATCGAGGCGGTGACGGGCGCGAACGCGCTGCAGCTCGTCGAGGAAAACGAATCCCGCTTGGGTACGATTGCCGAATTGCTCAAATCCGGTCGCGACGATGTCGACGAGAAACTGCGTCAGCTCGTCGAACGCTCGCGCCAGCTGGAGCGTGCGCTGGAGGAGGCGCGCGGCAAGCTCGCCGTCCAGGCGGGTGCGGACCTCGCCGCGCAGGCGCAGAGCGTCGGTGAACTCAAAGTGCTGGCTGCCCGGCTCGATGGCCTGGACGCGAAGGCTTTGCGCGAGACCCTGGACCGCCTCAAGGACCAGCTCGGCCGGGCCGTGGTGGTGCTGGGCGCCGCCGGCGAGGACGGCAGAGTGACGCTGGTGGCCGGGGTGACCAAGAACGAGACTGCGCAGATTCGTGCCGGCGATGTGGTCAATCAGGTCGCCCAGCAGGTCGGCGGCAAGGGCGGCGGTCGGCCCGACATGGCGCAAGCCGGCGGCAACGAGCCCGAGAAACTGGATGCGGCACTCGCGTCGGTGACGGGCTGGGTGTCCGAACAGCTGGCGCACAGCGCGGCCTGAGCAGGATGCCGGACGTCCCTTTTTGGGGTGATTTCATGGAGCCGATATGGCACTGATTGTTCAAAAATACGGCGGTACCTCGGTCGGGACGACCGAACGTATCGAACATGTAGCACGCAAGATCAAAGCGTTTCGCGACAATGGCGACGACCTGGTCGTGGTGGTCTCGGCGATGTCCGGCGAAACCAACCGTCTGCTGGAACTGGCCGAAGCGGTGCACCCGCATGCCCGGGGCCGTGAACTCGACGTGCTCCTTTCGACCGGCGAACAGGTGACTATCGCCCTGTTGAGCATGGCGCTGGCGCGGCTCGGTTGTCCGGCCCGTTCGTATACCGGCTCGCAGGTGCATATCCTGACCGACAGCGAGTTCAACAAGGCGCGCATCCGCACCATCGAGCAGGATCGTATCCGCGGCGACCTGGGCAAGGGGCGCGTGGTCGTGGTCGCCGGTTTCCAGGGCGTCGACGAACACGGCAACATCACCACGTTGGGCCGTGGCGGTTCGGATACCACCGCAGTCGCCCTGGCTGCGGCACTCAAGGCCGACGAGTGCCAGATCTATACGGACGTGGACGGTGTTTACACGACGGATCCGCGGGTCGTGAGCGATGCGCGCCGGCTCGATCGCATCACCTTCGAGGAAATGCTGGAGATGGCCAGCCTCGGCTCCAAGGTGTTGCAGATCCGCTCGGTGGAGTTCGCCGGCAAGTACAACGTCCCCCTGCGGGTGCTTTCGACCTTCATCGAGGGCCCCGGAACGCTGATTACCTTCGAGGACGAGAATATGGAAGATGCGCTGATTTCCGGTATCGCATTCAGTCGAGACGAGGGGCAACTCACCGTGACCGGGGTGCCTGACCATCCCGGTGTGGCCTACAAGATCATCGGTGCGGTTTCCGCCCTCAACATCGAGGTCGACATGATCGTGCAGAACGTCGGCGCGGATGGGCTGACAGACTTCACCTTCACTGTGCACCGCAACGACTACGAGCGGGCGATGGAGGGGCTGCGCGAGGCGGCCAACGAGCTGAACGCCCGCGAAGTGCGCGGCGATACGCGCATCGCGAAGGTTTCGCTGGTGGGCGTGGGGATGCGTTCGCATGCCGGTATCGCCAGCAAAATGTTCGAGGCATTGGGACGTGAAGGCGTAAATATTCTGATGATTTCCACCTCAGAGATTAAAATTTCTGTCATCATCCAAGAAAAGTACCTCGAACTCGCTGTGCGTGCCTTACATGACGCCTTCGAGCTTGCGGGGCCACCGGAGGAGAGGATCGATTCGGCCAGGACCTGACCCGGAGGGATACGGGCATTGTCGGATCGGAACAGGCAGGAGGCTTGGGATGCTGATTCTAACGCGGCGGGTGGGCGAAACACTCATCATCGGCGACGATATCGCTATAACTGTGCTGGGGGTCAAAGGTAACCAGGTGCGCCTCGGTATCAAGGCGCCGCGTGATGTCAGTGTGCATCGCGAAGAGGTCTATCAGCGCATACACCAGGACGACCCGGAGTCGGCCGGCGACAAGTCAGATTGATTATGGGTTTACCTATCAGATAAGGGCGGTTATCCTTACGCCCCTCGACCGAAACGGTCGCCGGACGGTCCGCGATTCGGCCGGACTGGTGGGGTTTTATCCCCCCGGGGGCTGAAGGGCTCCAGCAGTAAAAAGCTAATCACGGAGAGATGGCCGAGAGGCTGAAGGCGCTCCCCTGCTAAGGGAGTATGGGGTCAAAAGCTCCATCGAGGGTTCGAATCCCTCTCTCTCCGCCATATCC
>JAFGUH010000084.1 GCA_016938615.1 Halothiobacillaceae bacterium
GAGGATGTCGTCTTTTGTAACTGCCATGATTGAGTACCTGAAAAATGATGAAAAAGGTTAAGCCGCTTGTTTCTGGTCGCGAACGGCCGCCACGGTACGAACCAGCTTGCCCGGGACCTCGTTGAAGGTACGGGCCAGCTTGGTGACCGGTGCCTGCATGGTCGCCATGAGTTGCGCGAGCGCTTCCTCACGGGTCGGCAGACTGGCGACGCGATCGATTGCGGAAGCCGGGAGGAGTTCGCCACCCAAGGACACGAACTGGACGTCAAGCGCTTCCGTGTCCTTGGCAGCGTCCTTGATCAGACGCGCCGCGGAGCCCAGGTCGTCCATCGAGAACGCGAGGATGAGCGGACCACGCAGGGCCTCGGTCATGCATGCGTACTCGGTGCCTTCCAGGGCGCGCTTGGCCAGGGTGTTCTTGACGACACGCAGGTAGACACCCTGCTCACGTGCCTTGACACGCAGCTCGGTGACCTGCGAGACCGTCAAGCCTCGATACTCGACGCCAACCGCCGAGTAGGCCTTGGATGCAACCTCGGCGACTTCGGCGACAACCAGCTTCTTACGATCGAAGGTTAGTGCCACGTCTCTTACCTACGGTTGCGAAGGGATAACCCTTCGTGATTGGAAATTCGGTTCGAAACCCGTTCGAACCGCCCTTCTCAACGGCCACCCAGACATGAATTCATCGGGACTCTGGCCGTCTGCGCAGGCTTTCTTGATTAAGCGGGAGGGCAAACCCACCCGCGCCTGCGGTCTTTGACGCCACCGGTTCACACCGGCAGTCCAAAGAACGTCACCGGCCTCGACACCAGGTCGAGGCCGGTGGATTCATCGTGCGACGTGCTTATTCGGCGATCGACCCTTGATCGACCGACAGCCCCGGCCCCATGGTGGTGGAGACGGCGACGCGCTTCATGTAAACACCCTTCGCGCCGGTCGGCTTGGCCTTGTTCAGGTCGCCGACCAGGGCGTTGAGGTTCTCGAGCAGGGCCTCCGGCTCGAAATCCACCTTGCCGATGGTGCAGTGGATGATGCCGTTCTTGTCGGTTCGGTAACGCACCTGGCCGGCCTTCGCGTTCTTGACCGCGTTGGCCACATCCGGCGAAACCGTGCCCACCTTCGGGTTGGGCATCAGGCCGCGCGGCCCGAGGATCTGGCCCAGCTGGCCGACGACGCGCATGGCGTCCGGCGAGGCGATGACGACGTCGAAGTCCATCCGGCCCTGCTTGATCTCGTCGGCCAGGTCTTCCATGCCGACGATGTCGGCACCCGCTTCCTTGGCCGCCTCGGCGTTCGCGCCCTGGGCAAACACGGCGACGCGCACGTCCTGGCCGGTGCCGCGCGGCAGCACGGTCGAGCCGCGGACCATCTGGTCCGAGCGACGCGGGTCGACGCCGAGGTTTACGGAAACGTCAACGGACTCGTTGAACTTAACGGTGGAGAGCTCTTTCAGCAGGGCGAAGGCTTCCTCGGCACCGTACTGGCGATTACGATCAATCTTCTCGGCGATCAGCTTCTGACGCTTGCTCAGCTTGGCCATCTCACACACCCTCCACGTTCAGGCCCATGCTGCGGGCGCTACC
>JAFGUH010000085.1 GCA_016938615.1 Halothiobacillaceae bacterium
CGGCAAGCCCTCGCGCAAACTCTCCGAGGACGCCCTGGTCGACCAGATCGAACAAACCATTCGCGAGCGCGTCGCTCGGGAAAAGGCCGCCCATGAGGCCGCCCACGATTCCAGCGACGACCGATAACCTGATCCCACGATGAGCAAGACGCCCAAGAGCATCCGGGGCATGCACGACGTGCTGCCCGACGACACCCCCGCCTGGCAGCGACTGGAGACGGCGCTGCGCGAGACCGCCGCCGCCTACGGTTACGAGGAAATCCGGATGCCGATCGTCGAGCAGACCGCGCTGTTTGCCCGGTCGATCGGCGAGGTGACCGACATCGTCGAGAAGGAGATGTACACCTTCGAGGATCGCAACGGCGATTCGCTCACGCTGCGCCCCGAGGGCACGGCCGGCTGCGTGCGTGCCTGCCTGCAGCACGGCGTCATCCACAATCAGCAGCGCCGCCTCTGGTACACCGGGCCGATGTTTCGCCACGAGCGCCCGCAGAAGGGCCGCTACCGCCAGTTCCACCAGTTCGGCGTCGAGACCTTCGGTGTGGCTGGCCCGGAACTCGAGGTCGAGCTGATCCAGATGGCCGCCTCGCTGTGGCAGTGCCTCGGCATCGAGGACGTGCGCCTGGAGATCAACACCCTCGGCCAACCCGAGGCGCGCGCCCGGCACCGCGAGGTGCTGGTCGAGTACCTCGAGGGGCACGCCGATCAGCTCGACGAGGAGGCGCGTCGGCGCCTGCACGAGAATCCGCTGCGAGTGCTCGACAGCAAGAACCCCGAGATTCAGTCGATCCTCGAAGCCGCGCCGAAACTGGCCGACTACCTCGACGAGGAATCCGCTGCCGACTTCGCCAAGGCCTGCGAGCTGCTCGACGCGCAGGGCATTCCCTACCGCGTCAATCCGCGGCTGGTGCGCGGGCTCGACTACTACAACAAGCTGGTGTTCGAGTGGGTTACCGAGTCGCTCGGCGCCCAGGGCACCATCTGCGCGGGCGGCCGTTACGACGGACTGGTCGGGCAGCTCGGCGGCCGGGCGACGCCGGCGGCGGGGTTTGCCATCGGTATCGAACGGTTACTGTCGCTCGCCGCGACGCCGACGGACACGGGCCGGGCGGACGTCTACGTGATCGTGCCGGAAGCGGGTCGCCAGGGCGCGGCCCTGCGGCTGGCCGACCGGCTGCGTTGCACCTTGGCCGGCCAGCGGGTGCAGTGTAATCTCGACGGCGGCAGCCTCAAGGCGCAGTTCAAGCGCGCCGACCGCAGCGGTGCCGGTATCGCCGTGATTATCGAGGACGAGGCCGGCGAGCAGGTCTCGGTCAAGCCGCTGCGCGGCGAGGGCGAGCAGCAGACGGTCGCCGCCGCCGAACTCGACGGACTGCTGGCCGCCAACCAAAACGCATAACGACACACTTCGGGAACCCCTATGGTCGCCTCAGACGAAGAACAGATCGAACGCCTCCGCGACTGGTGGTCGGAGCACGGCCGGTCGGTCATCGCCGGCGTCGTGCTCGGCATTGCCGGGCTGCTTGGCTGGCAAGGCTGGCAGGTCTGGCAGGACAATCGCGTCGCCTCCGCCGCGGCCGCCTTCGCCCAGCTCGAGCAGATGGCTTCGAACGGCGATGACGGCGTGGTGGAACGCGCCCAGGCAGTTGCCACGGCCCACGACGGCACCAGCTACACCGTGCTGGCCTGGCTGATCGGTGCCGGCGCGGCGGTCGAGAACGGCGATCTCGAAACCGCGGCCGCCTACCTCGAGCGGGCACGTGCAAGCACCGACCGCAAACCGCTTGTGGCCACCGTCGACCTGCGGCTCGCCCGTGTGCTCTGGGCCGAGGGCCAGCACCAGGCGGCGCTGGATCGCCTGACCAGCCCGCCGGCCGGCTTTGAGGGGCTGTTCGCCGAGTTGCGTGGTGATGTGCTGGCCGATCAGGGAGAATTGGTTGCCGCCCGCCAGGCCTACGAGGCGGCCGTGGCCGAGAGTGCCGAGAGTGCCGGCAACGGCCTGTTGCAAATGAAGCTCGACAGCCTGCCGGCTGCCGGGGAGGAGTCGTGATGAAGACGCTGCGAGCCGCTCGTCTGGGTCTGCCGATTGCTGCGCTTGCCGTGGCGTTGGCGGGCTGTTCGTCCCCGCGGGAGCTGGTCAAGCCCACCCCGCTGACCGAGATCGCCAACGAGACCCCGCCAAAGGTGGTCTGGAGCGAGTCGGCCGGCGGCGATCAGGAGAACGACCTGACGGCGATCGCCCCCGTCGAGGCCGACGGCCGCGTCTTCGTGGCCGGCCCCGACGGAGAGGTCCTCGCCTACGAACTCGCCTCGGGCGACCGCCTCTGGACCGCTGATCTCGACGCCGAGTTGAGTGTCGGTGGCGGAGCGAGTGCGGACCTGGTGGTATTCGGTTCGGACGACGGGCGCGTCTTCGCGCTGGATGCCGAGAGCGGCAAGACGAGCTGGACGACCTCGATCGGCAGCACCGTGGATGCCGCCCCCTCGGTGGGTTTCGGTGACGTGGCGGTGCGTGGCCGCGACGGCACGCTGGCGGTATTGAACGCCGCGACCGGAGAGGAACGCTGGCGACAGTCGCGCAGCCAACCCGCCCTGACTCTGCAGGGGCAGGGGCGCGTGCTGATGTTCCCGGACGCGCTGGCTGCCGGTTTCGACGACGGTACGCTGGCGGTCTTCGCCCGCGAGGACGGCAAGGAGTTGTGGAGCCAGGCCGTCGCCCTGCCCTCGGGGCGCACGGACGTCGACCGGATGGTGGATGTCGATGCCACGCCCGTGTTCGCTGACGGGGTCTTCTACGCGGCGAGCTACCAGGGCAAGCTGGCAGCCTTGGCCGCCCAAGGCGGCCAGCAGTTGTGGTCGCGCAGTTTCTCCAATGCCAACAGCATCGCCGCCGGCAGCCGGGCGCTGTATCTCAGTGACGCTGAGGGCATCGTCTGGGCGATCGACCGTCGTAGCGGCGATGCCCTCTGGCGCCAGGCCGATCTCGCCCACCGCGGCCTGACCGGGCCGGCGCTGATCGACGGTTACCTCGTGATCGGCGACCGGGAGGGCTACGTCCACGTGCTCTCCAGCACCAGCGGCGCGCTGGTCGGCCGGTCCGACTGGGGTGATCCGCTGATCGACCCCATCCTGCAGGTCGATGGCAAGGGCGTCGCCGTCACCCGCGACGGCCAGGTGCGCGCGTTCACGCTCGAGTGAGCGGGGCGCCGTCGGCCGCTTTCCCCAAGAGTTTCCCTAAGCGATGAAACCCGTGATCGCCCTGGTCGGTCGCCCCAACGTGGGCAAGTCGACCCTGTTCAATCAGCTTACCCGCAGCCGTGACGCCCTGGTCGCCGACTTCGCCGGTCTGACCCGTGACCGCCAGTACGGCACCGCGACCCACGAGGAGCGCGACTGGCTGGTGATCGACACCGGCGGGCTGACCGGCGAGCGCGGCGGCATCGAGGCCCTGATGCAGGACCAGGCCTGGCTGGCCATGGAAGAGGCCGACCTGGTCGCCTTTATGGTCGACGGCCGCGCGGGGCTGACCGCCGCCGACGAGCAGATCGCCGCCGAGTTGCGCCGGGCGGGCAAGCCGGTGCTGCTGGTGGTCAACAAGACCGACGGCGTCGACGAGCACCAGGTCCAGGCCGAGTTCTGGGCGCTGGGCATGGGCGAGCCGGAATACATCGCTGCCAGCCACGGGCGTGGCATCGGCGGGTTGTGGGAACGCCTCGAGGCCATGCTGCCCCCGGAGCTGATCGAACAATCCGCCGAGGAGCCCGAGGACCGGGGCATCACCGTCGCCCTGGTCGGCCGCCCCAACGTGGGCAAGTCCACCCTGACCAACCGCCTGCTGGGCGAGTCGCGCGTGCTCGCCTTCGACGAGCCCGGCACCACCCGCGACTCGATCAAGATCCCCTTCGAGCGCGACGGCAAGCCCTACACGCTGATCGACACGGCCGGGGTGCGACGCAAGTCGCGCGTCGGCGAGGCGATCGAGAAATTCAGCATCGTCAAGACGCTGCAGGCGATCGAGGCGGCCAACGTCGTGATCCTTGTGCTGGATGCGCATGCCGGTATCAGCGAGCAGGACCAGCACCTGCTGGGCTTCATCCACGAGCGCGGCCGCGCCCTGGTGATCGCGGTCAACAAGTGGGACGGGCTCGAGTCGGACGTGCGCGAACGGGTGAGCACCGAGATCGAGCGTAAACTCGGCTTTATCAGCTACGCCGAAATCCACCGCATTTCCGCACTGCACGGCACCGGCGTGGGGCACCTGTTCGAGAGCGTCGACCAGTCCTTCGAGGCGGCGATGCGCTCGATCTCGACCAATGCCCTGACCCGCACTCTGGGCGCAGCGGTCGAGCAGCACCAGCCACCACTGATCCATGGTCGGCGCATCCGCTTGCGCTATGCCCACCAGGGCGGCAGCAATCCGCCGATCATCGTGATCCACGGCAAGCAGACCAAGCGCCTGCCGGGACACTACCATCGCTACCTCGAGTCCTATTTCCGCCGCGAACACGAGTTGATGGGCACGCCCATCCGGATCGAGTTCCGCACCGACGCCAACCCCTACGAGGGCAAGGTCGATCGGCGCACGCCGTTGCAGAAGGTCAAGCAGAAGAAGGCCGAGGCGCGCCGGCGCTCCAAGGGCCGCGAGCCGCGCAAGGGCTGAGTGCGGCGAGGCCCCGCAGGGGCTGCTTCGTTAATAGCCCCGATCCCGTCGAGGTTGGCTGCCAGGTCGGCGGTGGACACGCGCCTGTGGCGCGTTTCGCTTGCAAGGCAAGCTCGCACAGTGGGGCGTCACAAGCGCAGTGCGCTACCCCACTGTGGGAGCGCGCCCCGCGCGCGAAGGCCGCCCCAGCGGCCGTCCCGGCCTGAAACCGTGCCACGGCATGACAGGCTGAGCTTCCAGCTTCCAGCTTCCAGCACTCAGCCCTCCCGCCTGACCGCCTTCCCCTCGAACCCCTCGATCCACATCCGGGTCGCCCCGCAGACGCCCACGGGCATGGCGAAGAAGTTTGCCACGGGCACCATGGTCATCAGCGTCATCAGGCTGCCGAAGCCGAAGGTCAGTGCGGGCCGTTGGCGTAGCCGGCGGCGTTGTTCGGCGAACGACAGGCCATGGTTGCCGGCCGGGTTGTCGATGTATTCCAGGCTCATCATCCAGGCGGAAAAGGCGAACCAGGCGAACGGGGCGAGCAGATTCAGTCCCGGGATGAACCACAGGATCACCAGCGGGATCGCCCAACCGGCGAGATAGAGCAAGCGGCCGACCTCGCCGGCCACGGCACCGACCGCGCCGGCAATCGCACCCTGGTCGTCCCCGGCAGGAGGCTGGCCGGTCAGGTGGGCCTCGACCCGCGCGGCCAGCACCGCGTTGAAGGGCGCGGCAATCAGGTTGGCCACCAGGGTGAAGCTAAAGAAGGTCGCCAGCAGCAGGCCGAGCAACACGATCGGCATCAGGACCCAGTAAAGGAAGTCCAGCCAGTCGGGCAGCAGCCCCTCGACCCAGTCACCCGCCAGGCTCAAGAGCAGCCAGCCGGCCAGGGCGAACAGCAGCGTGTTGATCAGCAGCGGGATCAGGGTGAAGCGGCGTAGGCCCGGTTGCCACATCAGGCGCCAACCGGCCAGCCAGTAACCCAGTCCGCCCATCTCGCGCGCCGCTCGTGTCAGGGGTGTCGTCATCTGCCCGCTCCCTTCGTTTCCATGGCCACCGCCGCCAGGCGCGCGGCGCCCACGGCCGCCTCGGTGTGCGCCGCCAGCGTCACCGGCACGCCCAGGGTTCGCTCACGGATGCGGGCGAACACGGGGTTATGCGCCCCGCCGCCGGCGGAGAGCACCCGTTGAACGTCTGTGCCGCCCAGGGCGGCGAAGCGCCGATAGCCCAGTGCCTCGATCCGTGCAATGCCACGCAGCATGCCGCCAAGAAAAAGCGTCGACTCGGCCGGTCGCGGGGTCAGGCGCGGGGCCATGGTCGGGGCGACCACGGGAAAGCGCTCGCCGCGGGCTGCCAGCGGCCAGTATCCCAGCGTGTCGGCCGCGGTCGGGTCGATCGATTCGCTCAGGGCGGCAATCTCCTCGGGAGTGAAGAAGGCGGCCAGCACTCGGCCGCCGGTGTTCGATGCCCCCGAGACCGCGAAGTGCTCGCCGAAACGGTGGCTGTAGACCCCGCTGGCTGCATCGCTCACCGGCCGGTCGCTGATCAGCTTCAGCGCGAGCGTCGAGCCCAGGCTGGTCACCCCGTCGCCTTGCTCGGTCGCACCGCTTGCCCAGAGGGCGGCCATCGAATCGGTCGTGCCGGAGGCCACGATCGTCTCTGTCGGCAGCCCCCAGCGTCGCGCCAGTTCGGTACTCACTGGCGCGACGGCCGAGCCGGGGCGACGCACCTCGGGCAGCTGCTCGCCGAAGCGTCGCTGCAAGGCAGCCGGCCACCGTTCGGCCACGGCATCAAAGCCCCACTTCAGCGCATTGTTGCTGTCGCTGACGTGCCGGCCGGTCAGTCGCAGGACGAACCAGTCGGCCTGGCTGATCGCCCGCCCGCCCTGGCCACGCACCTCGGCGAGGTAGCGCCAGCGCGCCAGGCCGGCGAGCTGGGCGTCGGGGTCGAGGTCAAGCCGTCGCAGCGCGTCAGTCTGCTCGCCGCCCTTCGGGTCGTCGTACATCAGCGCCGGGCCCTCGGGACGACCGTCCTCGTCCACGGTCAGCACCGTGCCCGAGGTGCCGTCGAAGGCGATCGCGCCGATCGATGCGAGGCGCCCCTGATCGCCCAGCTGGCACATCAGCCCGTCGAAGACTGCCCACCAGTCGGCCGGGGCCTGCTCGTGGCCGTCCGCGTTTGCCGCGGGCGCCGGCCAGCTCGCCTTTTCCAGCCACAGGCAGTCGCCGGCCGCATCCAGGGCGGCAAGGCGGAGCCCGGAGGTGCCGATGTCGACGCCCAGGTAATTGACGTCAGCGCGGTTGACGTCCGAGTGGCTGACGTCTCGGGGGGCGCATCCCTGATGGTCGTTTCCGGTCATGTCGCTCAGGGTAGATCGACTGTCGGTGCCGGGCTCCAGCCGTCCTGGCGATGCTCGACCACCACGTTGGTCCAGATGCCGCCGCGCACGTTCCAGCGGCCGGTCACACGCAGGAAGCGTGGGTCGATCGCGGCAACGATGTCATCGGCGATCCGATTGGTCATGGCCTCGTGGAAGCCGCCTTCCTCGCGGAACGACCACATGTACATCTTCAGCGACTTCAACTCCACGCAGCGCAGGTCCGGGACGACGTCGATCAGAAACGTGGCGAAATCCGGCTGGCCGGTCTTGGGGCACAGGCAGGTGAACTCGGGCACCTCCATGTGAATGGTATAGTCGCGCTCGGGGTGCGGGTTGGTGAAGGTCTCGAGTGTCTTGCTGGGTTGGGTCGACATGGATGACTGTCCTGCGGTATGTGACGAGGTTCTGTTGAATCGGGGGCGGGAGTATAAGTCTCCGCCCCGGGCCTTGCCGACCGTAACGGCCGATTGCGGTCGCTTTCCGTCCCGGAGGCGGGTGCGCTGCGAGCGAAGCGAGCGACAAGCGGGTCTCCCTGGGCCAATTCTTGGCCTCGCCCGGACGGAGGGGCCGGCTCCCGCCGCCTTCGCGGGCGAGGCCTGCTCGCACGGCGCGTGCCGCCACCGAAACCTGTGCGAGCTTGCCTTGCAAGCGAAACGCGCCGCCCGCGCGTGTCCCGGCATCGGCCTGGCACCATGCCCGCAGCGGGACGGCGGCTGGTGC
>JAFGUH010000086.1 GCA_016938615.1 Halothiobacillaceae bacterium
CCGGATGTCGCCTCAAACGGCGGCTTCCTCGGTTTCCGTGACCGGTCAGGTGAACGTGGCCACGTTGCGTCCCGGCGATGTGGTGCCGATGCTTGTGGTGCGTACCGAATCCGGGGCATGCAAGATGACGTCGTTCACGGGCGGTGCCTTGACGTCGGTCGAATTGCCGAGCTGGCTGGCTTTTGCCGCCGATACCTTTTCGGCCGCTGCCTCTGCGCAGGGCAAATACGCCGACCTCAAGAAAACCTATGCCTCCAAGGTGCCGGACGGCAAACTCTCCGCCCTGCCATCCATGAGCGGCGGAATCACGGAGAGCGGCGGTTATCTTTCCTATGCCTATGAACTGGGCGTCTCGTGGGAAGAGGGGGCCGAGGCTCCTGCCGAGGGCGGGCTGGGTGTCGGCCCTGGTCTATTGGGTCTGCAGTTTGAGTCGAAGGCGGCGGTCGGCTTCAACGGGGCCAACCAGGCGCTGAGCTTTGAGGTCGGCGGCTCCATCGGTAAGGAGGAAATTGATCTCGCCGACTACGCGCCCGCCTTCCTTGAAAAAGTCGGCATCAAAGGTTCGATCAACCGCGTCGCCGGCAGTGCTTCAACGAAACGCAGCGCCTCGCTGGGCGGCTCAAACTGGTCCGATCTCGAACTGAACACCGACGTGGGTGCCTCGATCGATCTCACGCTGCGCTACAACCTCGAGGGCATCACCGGCAAGTTGCCGTATGTTGGGCCGCTCATCACCGCTGCAGACAAGACGGGTGCCCTTAAACTTTTCGGGCGGCTCGACGTCGGCGGTGCGCTTCAGAACACCACGACTTGGCGCACCATCGAACCCGAGCGCTCTCAGGAGGTCGGCTCGGACAACCCGGTCGCGGACCGGCCCATTACGCGCCAGCGTGATGACCTCGAGCTGACGCCCAACCGTCATTGCTTCGGCGGCCAGGAGAACAGCTCCGGTGCTTACGCGAACGAGTTCAAGCTTGGCGTCAGCTTCGGTGCCGGCTTCGAGGGCTCCGCGTTGGGCGACCATCTCAATCTCCACGCAGGCATCGAAATCACCGGCAACGAGGACGACCTCGTCGCCGGCCAGCCCTCCTTGGTGATCACGCCGAACACCTTTGGAGACTGGCCGCCGATCAAGCGCGCGCAGGGAGACGTGAACGCCTTCATCCGCGCCAAGCTCGACGCCTACATCACCGAGATTGAGAAGGAGTGGAAAATCAATCTTGCCCGGATCGACCACGAGTTTACCACCGAAAGCTCGATCACGCTCTCCGATATGGCCATCCAC
>JAFGUH010000087.1 GCA_016938615.1 Halothiobacillaceae bacterium
CCATGGCCGGGGGCCGCCACGAGGGATGAGAATCGGGCATGCCCGGCCAAGCTCGGCTCTCGGTGCGGCAGAGCCCGTTGCTACGCGGGCGATTTTCCTTTCAGGATGAGGCCGGAGGTTCAAGTCCTCCCAGGCCCACCACCGCTATTGACCAGCACAAACGCTGGTCGGCGTATCCGGAGCCCGTTGGGCTGGCCGGATACCGGACCAAGAACGCTTACCTGGTTACCGTTCCTGGTCATCAGGCCCGTTCGGCCACGCCGGCGAGCTGCCTGGTGTGCAAGCTGGCAGCAACGACACCTCACAAGCGTGCAAAGGCCTGGACGGCGGAGAATCCGGTCTCGCCAGCTCCAGCATCGACCTTGGAGGATCGCAGCATGCGACCGCTCAACAGTCCCGGAGAGTGGCGATCCTCCGCGGCTCGCCTCAGCGAGCGTGCCCGAATAGGATAGGCACGCCATGAGGCTGTTCACCCAGGACACCAAGGTGCAGGCGCTCAAGGGCGCGCCCCTGTTCGAGGGCCTGTCGCGCAAGGAACTCGTCCAGCTGGCACGGGTCTGCGAAGACCTCGAGGTCCAGCCGGGCAAGGTACTCTGCCAGGAGGGCCAGCTCGGGCACGAGTTCTTTGTGATCGTCGACGGGAAGGTGCAGGTCACCCGCAAGGGCAGGCGGGTGGCGACGCTGCGCAGCGGCGACTTCGTGGGTGAGATCGCTGTGATCACGGAGCTGCCGCGCAACGCGACCGTGACGGCCGAGACGCCGGTGCGCTTGTTCGCGCTGACGGGCAGGGATTTCCGCGGGGTGCTGGATAAGAACCCAAGCGTCGAGCGTAAGGTGCTGCGGGCGCTCGCGCGGCGGCTCGCGGAGACATCGAGCGACCCCACGCTGGCCTAGAGCTCCCTGGTTCCCAGGATCCGATCGATGATTGCGGCCGGGTCGAGTCCGTTTCGAGCTGGCCGCGACGCTAGGCCGTGGCCATCCCGTGACGGCACCAGACCACCCTGGTGCTGTGGCCCACCGGGCCCCGGCTTCTCAGGAGGTCACCATGCACCGCGGCGTCGCGCTCGCCGACCCTCATCTGTCGCATGCAGCC
>JAFGUH010000088.1 GCA_016938615.1 Halothiobacillaceae bacterium
AAACCCTTAGGCATCACGGAAGTCGTGTTGCGCGACGCCCACCAGTCGATCCTAGCCACCCGGCTTCGCATCGAGGACATGCTGCCGATCTGCGAGCAACTGGACGACGTGGGCTACTGGTCGCTGGAAACCTGGGGCGGCGCCACCTTCGACGCCTGCATCCGCTATCTGGGCGAGGACCCCTGGGAACGGCTGCGCCTGCTCAAAGCCGCAATGCCGAAGACGCCGCAGCAGATGCTGTTCCGCGGGCAGAATATTTTGGGCTACCGCCATTACGCCGACGATGTCGTCGACAAGTTCGTCGAACGCTGCGTCGTCAACGGCATCGACGTGTTCCGGATCTTCGACGCGATGAACGACATGCGCAACATCGAGCGCGCGGTCAAGGCCGTGCTGAACACCGACGCCCACGCCCAGGGCACGATTTCCTATACCGTCAGCCCGGTCCATAGCCTCGACATGTGGCTGACCCAAGGCAAGCAGATCGAAGACATGGGCGCGCATTCGATCTGCATCAAGGACATGGCCGGGCTGCTGACGCCGTATGCGGCTTACGAACTGGTCGGCCGACTCAAACAAAGCGTCGCGATTCCGATTCACCTGCATTGCCACGCCACCACCGGCCTCAGCGTCGGCACCCTGATCAAGGCCGCCGAGGCCGGCATCGATAACGTCGACACGGCGATTTCGTCGCTCAGCATGACTTACGGCCACAGTCCCACCGAAACGCTGGTGGCCACGTTCGCGGGGCAACCGCGCGACACCGGTCTGGACATCAAGCAACTGGAAGAGATCGCCGCCTATTTCCGGGGCATCCGCAAAAAATACGCCCAGTTCGAGGGCAATCTGAAAGGCGTCGACAGCCGCATCCTGACCTCGCAGGTGCCGGGCGGTATGCTCACCAACATGGAAAGCCAGCTGAAAGAACAAAACGCGGCCGACCGCTTCGACGAGGTGCTGGAGGAAATCCCGCGCGTGCGCAAAGACTTGGGCTTCCTTCCGCTGGTGACGCCGACCTCGCAGATCGTCGGCACCCAGGCCGTGATCAACGTGCTGACCGGGGAACGCTACAAGACCGTCACCAAGGAATCGGCCGGGGTGCTGAAAGGCGAATACGGCGCGACCCCGGCGCCGGTCAACAAGGAACTGCAGGCGCGGGTGCTGCAGGGCGCCGAGCCGATCACTTGCCGCCCGGCCGACCTGCTCGAGCCGGAAATGGCCAAGCTGGTCGCCGAAGTCAAGGCCAAGGCCCAGGCCGAAGGCGTGAAGCTGGCCGACAATGTCGAAGAAGACGCCCTGACCTACGGCCTGTTCGCCCAGATCGGCTGGAAATTCATCGCCAACCGCGGCAACCCCGCCGCCTTCGAACCGGCTCCGAATCCGGAAGCCTTCGCCGCCGCGCAGGCGCCCAAGTCAACCCGTCCGGTCGAAACCTACAGCGTCAATGTCGACGGCAGAAGCTTCAACGTCACGGTCGGTCCGGGCGGCG
>JAFGUH010000089.1 GCA_016938615.1 Halothiobacillaceae bacterium
CGGCGGCGACATGGGCCAGACCTACGGCGTGCCGGTCGAGGAGATCGTCGAGGGCATCAAGCACGGCGTGCGCAAGGTCAACATCGATACCGACCTGCGCATGGCGTCCACCGGTGCGGTGCGCAAGCACCTCGAAGAGAACAAGTCCAACTTCGATCCGCGCAAGTTCCTGAAAGAAGCGACCGCTGGCATGCAGGCCATCTGCAAGGCGCGCTTCGAGGCGTTTGGTTCAGCCGGCATGGCCTCCAAGATCCGTCCGATCTCCCTCGAGGAGATGTACAAGCGTTACGAGTCGGGCAGCCTGAAACAGAAGATTCGCTAATCGCGATTCCAAGGCGGCCATGCCGGCCGCTTGTCCGGCACGACAACGACCCCGCTGAACGGCGGGGTTTTTTGTGTCCGAGGGCATAGGCGATGGGTGGCAAATGCGAGATAATCGCTGGAATGGAAGGCTTGGGCACCATGGATGAAACCACGCCGCGGTCACCGATGCATCGGCGTCGCCCGGGGCTTCGCGGTGTCTGGCTGATGGTGCTTGTCGGCTGGATCACCTTGGGCATCCTCGGGGCGCTGGCGATCGAGGAGGAGTACGAGCAGGCCGTCAGTGCACGAGCCGACCGACTGCTGCAGACTGCCGGCTTTGCCCTAGAGAGCCGTCAGGCCGAACTGGTGCGCATCGCCCGGATACTGGCCCGCGACGAGCGCGTGCGCAGCATCCTGTCGCGGGCCCGCGCCATGGTCTCTCTCGAGGGCGGCGGTGGCGGCGGCAAGGAATCCGCGCGATTGCGCCGTGAGCTGGCCCACGCGGTCACACCGATCGCGACCGAGTTGATCCGCGGCGAAGACCGGGTGATGCAGTTCCACCTCGGCCCCGATGCCGTGAGCTTTCTGCGCGTCCACGCCCCGGCCCGCTTCGGTGACAAACTCGCGTCCCTGCGTCCACTGCTCACGCGGGTATACCGTCAGGGCGAGGGTGCGGTCGGCTTCGAGATCGGCCGGGTGTATTCCGGTTTTCGGGCCGTTCAGCCCGTGTGGGCCCCCAATCCTGGCGGGGCCAGCCGAGTCGTCGGGACGGTCGAGGTCGGGACCGGCATCACGCCGATCGATCGTTACCTGTCCTCGAGCCTCGGCGCGAGTGCCGCCTTGCTCCTGCCCGCCGACTTGGCCAAGGAAAACCTGTGGGCGGAGATGCGCCGCAAACGCAACATCGAGCCGATCGGTAGCGGCGCGTACTATCTCGATGGTCCGGCGGTGGATCACCCGGGGTTGGCCGCGGCGCTCCGCCTGGTCGACGGCAGCCCACCGGCGCGTTGGCGTTTCCAGAGCCAGGGGGGGCAGTGGCTCGCGGTCTCCCGCCCGATCCCGGTCAACCGGCAGAGTGGCGGCGAGCCGGCCCGCCTGTTGGCGGTCGAGTCGATTGACGACCTCCATCTGGCAAGGCAAGCCCGGCTGGTGACTCTTCTCACGGCCGTCATCGTCCTTATCGGCCTGACCTCGCTGGCCCTGTGGCTGCTTTCGCGCTCCCAGCGCACGCGCTGGATGGTCGTGGTCGACCAGACGGAAGCCGAGCGGGATGCCCTGTTCGAACTCAGCCCCCAGCCGATCGAACTGACCGACATGCAGGGGCGGTCGTTGCTGGCCAACGAGGCATTCCAACG
This sequence comes from Halothiobacillaceae bacterium, assembly GCA_016938615.1. Classification (GTDB taxonomy): domain Bacteria; phylum Pseudomonadota; class Gammaproteobacteria; order Halothiobacillales; family Halothiobacillaceae; genus Guyparkeria. The sequence goes on from JAFGUH010000089.1 coordinate 1,659, forward strand.
GACCTTCGGTCCGCAGGAGGTCGACGTGCCTCTCGGATGGAGAACGCGCGGGCTCTCGGGGTTGCAGCTCGAGGCCTTCGAGCACGCGATCGCCCGCGGCGAGCGCTGGAACGGCGCCCTCAAGTTGCCCGCATTGCACGGCTGGGCCGGCTGGTTCCGGGTCCAGGTGGTGCCGATTCGTGACGAATCCGGCGTCTCCGCGCGCCTATGGTGGTTCTTTCAAGACATCGATCGCGAGCGCCGCGCCGCCGCCGTGGCCCAGGCCGATCGAGACCGCCTCGATGCCTTCCTCGCCGCAAGCCCGGCGGTCATCTACACCTACCTCGCCCAGACGCCGGATCGCCTCGAGTACGTCAGCGCCAACATCGAGGAGATCCTCGGCTACACGCCTGATGCCCTGATCGACGGCCCGGACTGGTGGGAGCAGACATTGCATCCCGACGACCGTGACCAGGCATTGGCCGAGGCCGATTTCACCGCCTGGCCGGACGATCGCAAGCGCAGCCGCTATCGGCTCCTGCGCCCCGATGGTTCGGCTCTCTGGGTAACCGACCACGCCCGGCTGCTACGCGACGTGGCCGGTCGGCCTGAACGGGTCGTCGGCGCGCTGATCGATTCGCAGGCCACGGTGGCCCTCGAATCCCGCCTGGCCGAAAGCGAACGTCTTTATCGCTCGATCGTCGAAGGGGTCGAGGAGGCCATCTTCCTGGTCGAGGTGGGAAACGATGGCGACTTCCGATTCCTCGCCAGCAATCCGGCGCACGAACGGGCGACCGGGCTGTCGCGCGACACGCTCGCGGGCGCCACGCCGGAGGACGTGCTTTCCGCCGAGAACGCCCGGCATGTCGTCGCCCGGTACCGTCGCTGTCTCGAGGAGGGGCGAGCGATCCGCTACCGGGAGACGCTCGACCTGCCGACCGGCTGCCGCGAATGGCGTACCACGCTGACGCCGATCCGCGACGAGGCTGGCCGCTTCAAACTGATCGCCGGCGTTGCGGTGCCGGTGGATCCCAACGAGTCGGCCTGACGTTTGCATCGAGGCGGCGCCTCGCCCATGATCTCGGCTCGCCACCAAAGAGTCCGAGCGCCCCGATGACGCCTGTCGACCCGTCAATCTCCCCCGCCCCGTCCACCCATGCGGTGATCTCCGCGCGCCACCTGTGCAAGCGTTTCGGCGAGCTGCGTGCCGTCGACGACGTTTCCTTCGATATCCCCGCCGGCCGTTGCTTTGGCTTTCTCGGCCCCAACGGCGCGGGCAAGACGACCACGCTCAAGATGCTGATGGGGCTGGCCGATTTCGATGCCGGCGAGCTCTCGGTGCTGGGCAAGGCGTTGCCGGACCAGGCTCGCGCGATCCGCGCCCGCGTCGGTCTGGTGCCCCAGGGTGACAATCTCGACCCGGACTTCACCGTCCGCGAGAACCTCTTCATGTACGCGCGTTTTTTCGGGCTGGCCCGTCAACGGGTTGCCGAGCGGGTCGACTGGCTGCTCGAATTCGCCAACCTGACTCACAAGGCCGATGCCCGCGTCGACCAGCTCAGTGGCGGCATGCAGCGCCGCCTGACGATCGTCCGGGCCCTGGTGAACGACCCCGAAATCGTGATCCTCGACGAGCCGACCTCCGGGCTCGATCCGCAAGTGCGGCATGTCATCTGGGGGCGATTGGCCGAGTTGCGAGAGCGCGGCGTAACCCTGGTGCTGACCTCGCATTACATGGAGGAGGCCGAGCGATTGTGCGACGAGCTGGTGGTGATGGATCACGGCCGCATTCTCGACCAGGGCACGCCGGCCGCGCTGATACGGCGGCACGTCGAATCGGACGTCGTGGAAATACGTGGCCCGGTCAGCGATGAGGTGGTCGAGACGCTGAGCACCATGGCCTTGCGGGTCGAGCGCCATGGCACGGCAGTGTATGCCTATACGCGGGAGCCGGCCCCGATTCTCGACTTTCTCGGCCAGCCCGACGGGCTGACCGTGATCCACCGCCGCGCGGGGCTTGAGGATGTCTTCCTGCATCTGACCGGCCGCGAGCTTCGGGAGTGAGATGACGATGAAGCGTTCGATCTGGCAAGTCCCCCGCGCGCGCCTCGCCGCGTTTTCGGTGTTCGCGCGCAACTTCCTCGTCTGGCGCAAGCTGCTCGGGCCGGCGATCGTGCTCAACTTCGGCGAGCCGGTGATCTACCTGCTCGGGCTCGGCATCGGGCTGGGCGCGCTGGTGGGGGATATCGGCGGGTTGCCGTATCTCGTCTTTCTCGCCTCGGGGATCGTGGCCTCCTCGGCGATGATTTCGGTCAGCTTCGAGGGCATGTACTCGGTCTACACCCGGATGGTGCCGCAGAAGACCTTCGACGCGATCATGGCCACGCCGCTCGACATCGACGACATCATCCTTGGCGAGACCGTCTGGGCTGCCTTCAAGGGCCTGTTGAGCGCCGTCTCGATCCTGATCGTCGCTGCCCTGCTGGGCGCGGTGCCCGGCGGCTGGATGGCGCTGTGGGCGCTGCCGGTCGTTTTCCTGCTGGGGCTGGCGTTCGCCGGCCCGGCGATCATCATGACCGCCATCGCCGACAACTACGATTTCTTCAATTACTACTTCGTGCTGGTGGTTACGCCGATGTTCATGCTCTCGGGCGTGTTCTTCCCGATCGAGACCCTGCCCGAGTGGATGCAGACCGCCGTACTGGTGCTGCCGCTGACCCACGCGATCGAGTTGATCCGTCCGCTGATCGTCGGCGAGCCGGTCGAACAGCTGTTCGTCCACCTCGCCGTGCTGGCCGGTTTTGCCGTGGTTGCCTACTACCTGGCCGTGGCCCTGGTGCGTCGGCGGTTGTGGGATTGAGGCAAGCGGGCAGCGGGAAGAAGACGTAGGAGCGGCTTTAGCCGCGATGCTCGTTCAAGAGGAGTCAGAGGCCAGAGGTCAGAGGTCAGGAGGTAGCGGGGCGGGCCTGGCCAGAGTTGATAACGCCGATCCGACCATCGCTTCTACCTCCAGCTACCGCTCCAACCGCTCTTTCAACCACCCGAAGCCGATCCGCTCCTGCTCCAGGCGTACCCGCTCGCCCAGCCGGTCGTGGCGCAGGTCGTCGTAGAGGGCCTGTTCGGCGTCGGTCAGCCGGTCGAGTTCGCCGGTGAAGCGCTGATTCGTTCCTTCCCGCGTCCACAGCCGGCGGTGGGCCTCGAGGGTGGCGCGGTCCATCAGCAGCGAGCGGGTGGCGGGAAAGTGGCGGCGCAGGCGGTTGAGGATGGCAAAACCGTGGGTGTCGATGTCGCCCCAGTAGATCAGCCCGTCCTCGGGCAGCCAGGGGATGGCGGCCAGCCGGTCGAGGCCGTAGCCCAGTGCCATGATCACGATCGAGTCGGGCACGTCGGGGAAGGCGAGGCCGTTGGTCTTGTTCTCGGTGATAAATGCCCGTTCGACCGGCAGGTTCAGCGTGGCGAACTGCTCGACGGGCACCGTGAGGTCGGTCAGTCCGGCGATCGCCAGGCGCCGGTCGAGGAGGCGAAAGCGGATCAGCGCCGGCTCCTCGCGCAGGCCAAAGCGGCGATCGAAGCCGCGCGCGCCGGTGGCCGAACGATCGATGGCCGATTCGGGCAGGGCGAGGTCGAGCAGTTCGGCGAGCAACCCGCGGCGGGCCTCGATGAACTTTGTGTCCACGCCGGGGATCTCCAGCTCGCGCCGGTAGATGCCCGGACGGGGGTGGGCGGAGAGGTGTTCGACCACCGCCAGCACCCGGTCCCAGTCGTCGGCATGCGCCAGCAGTTTCAGGGGTTGGCGGACGAGCCAGTCGCCCAGCGCGGGTACCCGCGCGCGGGTCTCGGCGGCGAGCCGCTCGGCCCGTTCGGCGGCCGGCAACTGGCCGATCAGGCGCAGGGCATCGGCCTCCTCTGGGATGACCACCCGCGCGGGCAGGCGGTTGCGGCCGTGGACGCGGTGGCGGACTTCCTGCCATTCGATCCTGTAGCCAAACCCGCGTGTCTCGCGGCTGCCGGCCTGCAATTCATCCACCCAGTGGCGCACGGCGGCGAAATCCTCGGCGAGATCGCGCGAGCTGGGTTTCTTCAGCGGAATGGTCAGCGGGAAGAGTGGCGTGGCGGGGGACTCGTCAGGTGGGGCGTCGGATGACTGGGCGCCCAATCGGGCGGCCAGCAGTTCGCCGCGTTCCCAGCGGCGCCGGAGTTTGGCGCGGATGTCGGCCGGCCCGCCCCAGTTCATCGGTCGACCCGGCCGCGTGCGGCCTTCTCGGCGCGGTATTCCTCGATGGTCAGGTTGCGCAGCTTCGAGTACATGCCCGCCTCGCTGTGGACGAAGCCCACGGCGGACACGAACGGTTCGATCACGTGGATCTTCTGCAACGGGGTGACGATCAGCAGTTGCAGGTTGAGCCGGTCGAACAGCGTCAGCCCGAAGCGGGCGGACTCGTCGGAGCCGCGGCCGAAGGCCTCGTCGATGACCACGAAGCGGAACGAGCGCGACCGCTGCTCGCCCCATTCCAGACCGAACTGGTAGGCGAGGCTGGCGGCGAGCACGGTGTAGGCGAGCTTTTCCTTCTGCCCGCCGGACTTGCCGCCGGAGTCGGTGTAGTGCTCGTATTCCTGGTCGTCCTCGCGCCAGCGTTCCGAGGCGGAGAACACGAACCAGTTGCGCACGTCGGTGACCCGGGTCGTCCAGCGCCGGTCGATCTCGGTGGTGCCCTCGCGTCCCTTGAAGCGTTCGACGATGGCCTTGACCTGGAGGAAGCGCGATTCGGTGTACTGCTCTTCCTCGGCCCCCGAGACCGCGCCTTCCGTGCAGGCGCGCAGGTCGCGCTGGAAGTCGCGCACCTCGGTGTCCGGCGCCGGCTCGGCGAGCAGGGTGATGTAGCGGCCCTCGTTGTAGTCGATGTCGAACAGCGAGCGGTTGATGGTCTCGATCCGCTCGCGGATGGCCTCGCGCTCGCGGTTGAGCTGCGCCTGGAAGTTGGCGATCTCGTTGATGGTGTTCTCGCGCAGCAGGGTGCGGAAGCGCTGCTCGAAGCGCGGCAGGTCGTCGGCGCGCAGGCGCTCGAGCATGGCGGCGAACTCGCCGGTCGCGGCCAGGCTGGCGTCCATCTCGCGGGTTTCCTGCGGGTAGTCGCGACGAAAGTCGTTCATGGCGCCCACCACGCGCTCGGCCAGTCGTCCGAGGCGCTTCTCGGCGCTGTCGATCCGCGCCTGGAGCCATTCGCGCATGTCCTGCTGGCGGTTGTCGCAGCCCTCCACGGTGAGCTTGCGCTCGGCGAGGGCCTCCTCGCGCATGGCCGCCAGTTGCGGGTGGATGCGTTCGCGTATTGAATCGTCGATCGCCTCGACGGTCTGCGCCAGCGCCGTCGATTCGCGTTCGACCGTCTTGATCCGCTCGCGGGCGGTGGCCAGTTCGTCGCGGGCGGCATCGCGCTGTTCGCTGGTCGCGCGCAGGGCCTCCACGAGTTCGGCGAGTTGCCGTTGCAGGGTGTGCAGGATGTCCGAACTGGCCTCCAGGGCCCGGCGCTCGCCGTCGAGGCGCTCGATCTCGGCGGTGGGCGTCTGCCAGTCGAGTTCGCTGAACTCGTGGAACATCTCCAGCTTGCCGAACACCTCGCGCTGTCGATCGCCCTGCCGGCGGGCGGCCTGGTCGGCGGCGATCGCCTCGGCGAGCGACTGCATGCGCGCCTGGCGGTCGGCCTGCCGCTGTTCGAGGGCGGCGATCTTGTCGGCGTTGCTCCAGCCAAGCACGTAGCGCGAGCGGTCGTCGATCCGGTGCCGGTCGTCCTTTTCGTGGCGGTCGCCGCCGGCCTTGATCTGCCCGGCGCGGGTGACGGCGCGCTTTTCGCGGCGGAAGTCGGCCAGATCCTCGCAGCAGGCGTAGTCGAAGCGTCGGGCGAGCTCGACTTCCAGCCAGGGATAGAAGGCCGAGTCCGGGCGGATGGCCAGCTTGCGCACCAGCGAGCGGGGCGGCAGCTCGGGCGGCGCACCGCGCGGCGGGCGGACCCGGTAGTAGACCAGCCGGCCGCGCAGGTCGGTGGCGTCGACCCATTCGGCCACCGCGGCATAGTGGCTCTCGGGGACCAGCAGCGAGAGGCCGAAATTGTGCAGCAGGCGCTCGGCGGCGCCTTCCCAGTCGCGCTCGTTCTCGTGGACCTGGATCAGTTCGCCGGCGAACGGCAGGTCGTCCTCGGCCAGGTCGAGAGCGGTGCAGAGGCGTTCGCGCATCGCCAGCACCCGCGCGGGAATGTTCGAGCGCCGCTGGCGCAGCGAGGTGATCTCCTCGGTCAGCTCGTCGTGTTCGCGCTTGGTCTCGCGCAGGCTCACGCCGTGGTCGGTCAGCCGGTTGTCCAGCGCGGCCATCTCGTCGTCGAGGGCCGACCGGCGGGCGTCGATGGTCCGGCGGTTGTCGAGGAAGACGCTCGCTTCGGCGGCCGGGGGCAGGTCGACGGCCTCGCCCAGCCGCGCGTAGTCGTCGGCGCGTCGGCGGCGCTCGTCGCGCAGGCCGCGCTGGCGGTCGATCTCGCGGCGGATCGCCTCGAGCCGGTCGCCGCCGTTCTCGCGGATCGCCTCGTGCAGCTGTTCGCGTTCGGCCTGCTGCTCGCCGAGCGTCGCGTCGATCGTACGGATGCGCGACTCGGCCTTCGCCCGGCGGGTCTCCAGTTTCTCGCGGCGCTCGGCGAGCAGGTCGCGCTTGATCCCGGCGAACCAGCCGCGCAACGCCTCGCGCGCCTCGCGCAGTTCGTTGGCCTCGGTGGCGAGCCGGCCGTGCTCTTCGGCCTCGGCCACCAGCGGCTCGAGCTTCTCGACCTGGCGGCGGGCGCGCACCACGGCATCGTGGGCGCGGGAGAGGTTGTCGAAGTGCTCGATCAGCGCGGTGATGCGGTCCTCGACCGGGAAGGGTTCGAGCATGTGCGCGCGGACGAACTCGGTGAGGTTGCCCACCGACTTCATCGACACCGTCTGGTGGAACAGCTCGAGCGCCTGCGGGTTGTCGATGCCGAAGCGGCGGCGGAAGGCGTGCTCGTAGGGCGGGAAGGTGTCGAACACCTCCACCCCCTCGGTCCGGCGCAGGCGCTTTTTCAGGTCGAGGATGTCCGCGCCGAAATCGGCGAAGTCGGTCGCGATCGCCAGCGGCCGGTCGGCGACCACGAAGAAGCGGGCCGGCTGGGCCTGCGGGTCCTTGATCCAGAACACCTGGGCGAGGGTGACGTCCTGGCCGAAGCCGTCGTTGTGAAAGCGCCCGAGGATTACCGAGTAGCTGTCGTCGCCACGCAGGGCCTTCGGCCGGGCGGCCAGTCCCTCGGCGCTGCGCTCGGTCTTGTAGTGGCCCAGCACGTAGGATTTGAGCGAGCGCTCACGCGCCTCGGCGCCGGCGGCCTTGTTGTAGGTGATGCGCTGGGCGGGCACCAGCAGGGTGGTGATCGCGTCGACCAGGGTGGACTTGCCCGAGCCGATGTCGCCGGTGACCAGCGCGTTCTCGCCGCCCGGCGCCAGCCGCCAGACCCGGCGGTCGAAGGTGCCCCAGTTGAGCACCTCGAAGCCGTGCAGGCGAAAGCCGGCCTGCTCGTCGGAAGCGGCGAAGTCGAGCATGGGGGCTTGCATCACGAGTCCGGCTGCGGGCGTGGTTCAGGGACGGTCTCGTCGACGGAGTCGTCGAGGTGCGCTGCGTATTCGGCCAGCCGTCGGTCGAGCTCGGCCAGCCAGTCGGCGTCGATAAAACCGGTGATGATCCGCCGGACCTCGAAGCGATCGCCGTCGCCACGCAGGCGGCGCAGGAACCCCAGCTCGACCACCTTGTTGATGTGGCTGTCGATCCGGTCCATCAATCGCGCCTCGTTGGCCGTCTCGGGCAGGAACACGCGCAGCATGTCGACGAGCTGCTCGTGCGAGAGGATCAGTCGCGGGTCGCCGCCGGCGGCATCGTGCTCGGCGAGCTTCTTGCGGATCAGGGCGAGCAGCAGGCTGACCGGGTAGCTCAACGGCCGGCGGCGCACCAGCCGGGGCAGGGGCGTGTCCTCTCCCTCTTCCGGGCGCTGACGCAGGTAGGCGTGCCCCTCGGCCTCGTCGACGATCAGCATCAGGCCGAGCACCTCGACGTAATCGCGCACGCGCGCCTCGAGTGCGAGCAGTGCCTCCCACAGGCGCACGTCGGCATCGCGGTAGAGCACGCCCTTGAACAGGGCGATCAGCACCAGGGAAAGGCGCTGGTCGGCCGGGTTTGCCGGGGAATCGCTTGCGGTCATCGGCGCGTGTGTGCTGACGGCGTGGGCCATGGAGGCGACATGGTGACATGAATCGCGACCGGGGTAAGCGGTCGCTGTGCGCCGGAGGAGGGGGCATCCGGCACGAGGCGGGCGGCGGCAGGCGCTTGATCAGCGGGGCGATCATCACCCTTCACTCCGCGCCTTCTGTGGCGTTGGCCACCTGTCGGTAGATATCGCCGGTCCCTTTCTGATGATGCCGGGTCGGCGACGGAGACATGGCATAGCTCACCCCGTCGATCAACTCGTAGCGCCGCTCGTCGCCCCCAACGACGGTAGTCGCCATGGGTGGGAAGCTCCTCGTCCCGCAGCGGCAGTCCCATCGCGCTTCCTCCTCCCTTCGCCTGGCGCCAGATTCTAGCAGCCTGTCGACGTTGCGATGAATCGTGTGCGGAAGCGGGGACGGCGGCTTGCGCCGCCTTCGCGGGCAGGGCCCGCTCGCACAGGGCGAGTTGCCTCCGGAGCGTGTGCGAGCTTGCCCGCAAGCGAAACGCGCCGTGAGGCGCGTGCCCCGGCTGGCGGTTGGTTCGGTGCCGGGTCCGTGCGGGGACGGCGGCTGGTGCCGCCTTCGCGGGCAGGGCCCGCTCGCACGGGGCGAGTTGCCACCGGATGCGCTGTGCGAGCTTGCCTGCAAGCGAAACGCGCCGGACGCGCGTGTCCCGTCTGGCGGTTGGTTCGGTGCCGGGTCCGTGCGGGGACGGCGGCTTGCGCCGCCTTCGCGGGCAGGGCCCGCTCGCACCGGGCGCGGTGCCGCCGGATGCGCTGTGCGAGCTTGCCTGCAAGCGAAACGCGCCGTGAGGCGCGTGCCCCGGCTGGCGGTTGGTTCGGCGCCGGGTCCGTGCGGGGACGGCGGCTTGCGCCGCCTTCGCGGGCAGGGCCCGCTCGCACGGGGCGCGGTGCCACCCCGGATGCGCTGTGAGCTTGCCCGCAAGCGAAACGCGCCGTGAGGCGCGTGCCCCGGCTGGGCGGGGTCTCGGTGGTCTGCGGCGCCGTTTCGCGCCGTGTTCAGCGGGCGAAGATCACGGTAGGCACGGTCGCTTGTCGGCGGATGCCCTGCGTGTCGATCCAGCTGACGGTGCCTTGTTCGGACTCGTCGATCAGGGCGTGTTCGTCGTCGGCGGCCAGGCCGAGGTAGGCGACCAGTTCGGCCAGGCCCTGTTCGAGCGGGTGGTCGGCGAGCAGGTCGGTCAACGCGATCTGGTCACGCGATTGCAGCGCGCGGCGTAGGTGGCCGCGCAGCCGCTCGCGGTCGACAAAGGTCTGCTCGAACAAGGCGTCGGTGGCGATGTCCCCCTGCTCGGCCTCCTCGACCGCCTCGCTGTGGATCTCCGGGTTGCGCGGCGGCGAGTACAGCGGGCGTTCCATGGTCAGTTCGATGCGTGGGGCGGGTTCGTCGACGGCCATGAAGTCGCGGCGCGGCGGCCGGTCACGGATGGCCAGCGCGCGCTGTTCGCTCTCGCGGATCAGGTCCATGATCCGCCGGTTTTCCAGCCAGGCCTGGTCGTCGAGGTAGCGACGCAGCTGCTCGGAGAGTCGGGCGACGGTGCGCTGGGTGGTCTCGCCGGCTTCCAGCCAGTCGTAGTGGATGCGGGCGAGACGCGGATCGGGCGCCAGCTCGGCGACCGGTTCGAGCGACAGGGCGTGCTCCAGCATCTCCGTCAGGGCCTCCTGACGGGAGGGCGACATCAGAAAATCCCAGAAAGCGCGGAAGCTGCGACCTTCGTCGGAATCGCTGATCTCGTCGCGCTCGCCGAAGAATTCATCGAGCAGTTCGGCCTTGCCGCCCTCCCAGGTGGCGATGCGTTCGCGCACCTCGCGGTCGAGTTCGCGGAAGTTCTGTTCTACCTGTCGGAAGTCGCCCAGCAGCCCGCGTGCGGTGCGTTCGACCTGCATGAAGCGCTCGCGGATGCGGGCCGGATCCATCAGTGCCAGTTCGCCCTGCCGCACGCGCTCGATTTCCTCGTCGATCGCGGCGCGTCGGCGCTCGAGATCGCGGATGCGCGCCTCGGGATCGGTCTCGGTGCCCTGGACCAGTTGCTCGAGCAGATCGAACACCGAAAGCAGGCGCGACTCGGTGCCGACGAACTGTCGTGCTTCCAGCCCTTCCAGCCAGTCGGTCACTCGAACCACCGCCGGGGTGAGATCGAAATGTGCCTCGTCGTTGCCGGCGGGGTAGTACTTGCGCAACCAGCCCTTGTCGTCGCCGGCCCAGTCGTTGAGATAGTCGGCTGCCGAGCGGGGAAAAGCCTGCGCGCCGCGCTCCTCGCGCAGGTGAAACAGGTAGTCTTCCAGCCGGGCGACAAGCTCGCCTTCCGGTAGGCTGCGGAGATTGGGCGCTATGAAGCTGCGGTGCAGGAAGCTGACGATCAGCGGGGCGTTGTCCGCCACCAGCAGACGCCAGGCCGGATGCTCCCGACGGAGCAGTTCGATTGTCAGGAAGTCGAGTTGCATGACGTCGATGGCTCAAAAGGCCGTGGGCGTGGCGTGTGATGGTAATCGGAAGACCACTGGACAGAGAGGGGAGAGGTCAGTCAGAAGAAGACCAGACGGCAGCGCAAGGCGGAGAGGGCTTGACACCGAGACCGTCGCAAAAAAGCATGCCCTCTGCCCTCTGCCCTCCGCCCTCTGCCCTCTGCCCTCCGCCCTCCCCCCTCCCCCCTCCGCCCCC
>JAFGUH010000090.1 GCA_016938615.1 Halothiobacillaceae bacterium
TAGAAGTCCGCAACCTGAACCGGCTCATCATCCGCGAACAGTCGGAACCCCCGCGCAAGCACGCGGGTACCCTTGCTGAGCTTGAGGCGGTCGGCGATCTCGGGTGGCGCCTCGACCACCGCATGGCGCCGCACCTCGAGCCTCGGGGTTCCGCCGGTAGCGAGGTCCGCCGGGAAAGGCGTTCTGTCGGCATGGCGGCGTGCGTGGAGGAAGCGGTCGGCCGAAAGGCGGTAGCGCGTCGGGCGCCGACGGACGAAGACGCCCCGACCCTGCCGCACGTCGACCAGCCCTTCGGCCTTGAGCTGCGCGACGGCCTGGCGAATCGGCCCACGGGAGATGCCGTATTCGTGGATGAGTTCGCTCTCCGACGGCAGCAGGCTCCCGGGCGGCAGCTCCCCGCTCAGGATGCGGACGCGCAGGCTATCCGCGAGCTGCTGGTAGACGGGGCGTGGATCGGCCGGGTAGATCGGCACCAGGCGAAGGCTCCCTCGGCGGATCTCGACGTCGGGGACGACTACCTTACCTTCCCGAGTGCGCACGACATACGAGGGTCGCTCATGGGCCGGGAAGGCAAGGTAGCCGTAGAGGGCCGTGGCGCTCATGGGTCTTTGCCCTTCCGACGCGCTCACTGGCACCACCGGCACCAGCCGCCGCAGCCTAAGCCGTGGCACCGCACGCAGTAGCAGATCTGAGGCGCGAGCCTCGCGTCGACCAGCAGACAGGCCAGGAGCCACCAAAGCGCTCGCATCTCTCTCACCCCGATCGGACGGCGGCGGTGCGGCGTTACCGGACTGTGTGGCGGCCGTCGCACCATTGGTCGGTCACGAGGTAAGGAGACGACCTGGACGGAGTGGTTGAGACCGCCGTTTCTCACTAAATGGTGCGAAACGGTGCGGTAGGATGCCGTTCAGGCCGTCACAGTGGAGAGGTCAGCCGATGACGCCTGGCTCCGGTGAACTGATCTACCAGGAGCGCCGCCGGCGTGGTTGGAGCAAGCCCCGGCTATGCGACGAGATCCAGGCGTGGGAGTACCAACACGGAAATGGTGACGTCCTTGGCCTCAACCCAAACTATGTCCGGGAGTGGGAGA
>JAFGUH010000091.1 GCA_016938615.1 Halothiobacillaceae bacterium
GACGTCGGCTACGAAACCCCCTCCCCGATCCAGGCACAGAGCATCCCGCCGCTGCTGGAAGGCCGTGACCTGATCGGCATGGCTCAGACCGGCACCGGCAAGACCGCCGCGTTCGCGCTGCCGCTGTTGAGCCGCATCGACACCACCAACCGGGCGCCGCAGATGCTGGTGCTGGCCCCGACCCGCGAGCTGGCCATCCAGGTCGCCGAGGCGATGGCCAACTACGCCCGCCACCTGCCGGACTTCCACATCGCGCCGATCTACGGTGGCCAGGCGATGTTCCAGCAGCGCAAGCTGCTCGACCGGGGCGTGCACGTGGTCGTCGGCACCCCGGGCCGCATCCAGGACCACCTGCGTCGCGGCACGCTGCGTTTCGACCAGATCCGCATGGTCGTCCTCGACGAGGCCGACGAGATGCTGCGCATGGGCTTTATCGACGACGTCGACGCGATCCTCGGCGAGGTCCCGGCCGAGCGCCAGGTCGCGCTGTTCTCGGCCACCATGCCCGAGCCGATCCGTCGCATCGCCCAGCGCCACCTGCGTGATCCGCTGGAAATCAAGATCAAGACGACCACCAGTACCGTCTCGGCGATTCGTCAGCGATACTGGCCGGTCTCCGGCATGCACAAGCCCGACGCGCTCACCCGCATCCTCGAAGTCGAGGACGTCGACGCCGGCATCATCTTCGTGCGTACCCGCCAGGCCACAACCGAGCTGGCCGAACGACTTGCCGCCCGTGGCTACAGCGCCGCGGCGCTCTCCGGCGAGATGGGTCAGGCCGAACGCGAAAAGACCATCGAGAAGCTCAAGAACGGCCAGATCGACCTGGTCGTGGCCACCGACGTAGCCGCCCGTGGCCTCGACGTACCGCGCATCAGCCACGTGATCAACTACGACATCCCCTACGACACCGAGGCCTATGTCCACCGCATCGGTCGGACCGGCCGCGCCGGGCGCTCTGGCGACGCGATTCTGTTCGTCACCCCCCGCGAAAAGCGCATGCTCAGTGCGATCGAGCGGGCCACGCGCCAGCCGATCGAACAGATGCGCCTGCCGAGCGCGACCGACATCGCCAGCAAGCGCAGTGCGCAGCTCAAGGACCAGATCACCGCGGTGCGTGAAGCCGAGGACCTGACCCCGTTCGTCGAGATGTTGAACGACTACCAGAACGAGCACGACATCGAAATGGCCGAGGTGGCCGCCGCGCTGGCGTTCCTGCTGCAGAAGGATCGCCCGGTGCTTGCCGATCAGATCAAGGAGATGGCCCCGCCGCCGGCGATGCAGGACCGCGGCGATCGCGGCCCGCGCGACGATTCCGACAAGATCCGCTACCGCATCAACGTTGGCCGCGAGCACGGCGTCACGCCGGGCAACATCGTCGGCGCCTTGACCAACGAGGGTGGCATAAACGGCAAGCAGATCGGCGCGATCGAGATCGAGCCCGATCACAGCTTCGTCGACCTGCCCGGCGGCATGCCCGACCGGATGGTCCAGCAGATGGGCAACATCCACCTGTTCGGCGTCAAGCTCGGCCTGCAGGCGATCGGCCCGGCCCCCGCCGGCCGACCGCGCCGCAAGCCCCGTGGCCCCGGCGGCCCAGGTGGCCACCCCGGCAAGGGGCGCCCGCCACGTCGGAATGTCGACCGTCGATAAGAATAATGGCCGCCCAGATGGGCGGCCATTTTCTATTGGGCCCCGACAAAGCCGGACGCCATACCGAAACAACGGCATTAGCCATCATGCCGAGGAAGCGGCTTCAGCCACGGAAACAGAACCGCACCCGCCTGAAGATTTCGCGCCTGAAGGCGCTCCTACGGATGCCGCGGGCAGAACCACACCGTAGGAGCGGCTTCAGCCGCGAAACCAAACAGGCGGCACCCCGGCATTTCGCGCCTAAAGGCGCTCCTACAGATGCCGCGAGCAAAACCACGCCGTAGGAGCGGCTTTAGCCGCGAAGCCAGCACCGTTGTCGCATGAACATGCGTACCACAAGGCGCCATATACGGACACTGGGGCTCAGACCTCAACCGAAAAAGCAGGCGTTCGGGTCGTCATCGATCTCGTGCAGCAATACATCCAACCGGGACGACTCCGGCAACGGCGTGTAGCGATGCCACTTGAGATCGGCTCGCTTCCAATAAAGCTTCCAGACATCGCGCGACTTCACGTGGACGAGACGAGCAAACTCCTCCTCAACCCGATAGCCACGCATGGAACGACGGCTTTCGAACAACTCGATCGCCTGATCCTCCAATCGATACCCGATATCGATCTGCGCCCGCATCTCGGCGGGCGGACGACGCGCTTCGACAAAGTCGTCGATCTGTTTCTCGATCCGCTTGCGGTCCAGTTCGTTGAATGCCATGCCGAATGCTCCTTCAATGCCGCTCGTCACGCCAGTGCGGGTCCACCAGATCGAGCTCCACTTCGCTGACATGCGGGCCACGAAAATCCACATGACCGCGGTAGCGATCGAACCCGGTGCGGGAAAAATCGAAACCGAACCGGCGTATTAGCAACGGCCACCCCCGATCGTCGCGACCCAACCGCAGCCGGCGCAGGCTCACGCTCTGGTCCAGCAACTGAACGTCCGCCTTCTCGGTCGCGCGACGAGCCAGCGACAGCGCCCGGCGGCGAAACCGATCGTGTTGCACCCAGAAGCCGACGACAGCCAACACCAGGATCAGGATGAAAACGTCGCCCAGGGTCCACATCAACTCAATCGTCCCTCGTTCGAATACTGCCGTTACCCGGCGGGCCTCTACACGGACAAAGTGCTCGCAAGTGGCGCTCGGGCCGCGTCGGCGGCTTGCCTTTGTACCACAGTTGCGCTACCTTTCGCTGCCCTGCCGGGGTGGCGGAATTGGTAGACGCAGCGGATTCAAAATCCGCCGGTAGAGATACCGTGTCGGTTCGAGTCCGACCCTCGGCACCAGCTTCGATCGATTGACCGGATGAAGGCGGCATACACCCATGTCGCCTTTTTCGTTTGCGGAGCACAAGCCTTGATTCGTGCCTTCCGATGAACGAGAGCGGACTTTTTCGGGAAAACGCGCTGCTCTATGGATACCGCCCTGGAATCGTTCCATCAGCATCCACGGCAAGCCGAAACGATGAAGCTTGTCACGCGTTAAGAGCCGAGCACAGAGTCAAGCAGGACTGGTCTCCATCTCCATACTCCTTACGGACTCGTCGCGTCAGGCGAAGTGGCTGACCAATTCACCGATCTGCTCCACCGACACGCGCACCTCGTCACCCGGCTTCAGGTAGATCGGCGGTTCGTGGCCGGCGCCGACCCCGGCCGGGGTGCCGGTGGCGATGACATCGCCCGGATGAAGCGTGACGTAGCGGGATATCGTCGCGATGATTTCGGGGACCGAGAAGATCATCTGGTCGAGCTTGGCATCCTGGCGAAGTTCGCCGTTCACGTGGGTGCGCAGTCGCCAGTCGCGGAGGTTTCTCGCGTGGGCCTCGGTAACGATCGCGGGGCCCATCGGGGCATAGCCGTCGATGCTCTTGGCCAGGAACCATTGCACATGGCGCCCCTGGAGATCGCGGGCAGAGACATCGTTGATCAGCGTATAGCCGAAGACGTGCGCCCGGGCGTCGCGCTCGTCGATATGGCGCCCGCCGGTGCCGATCACAACGGCTAACTCACCCTCGTAATCGGTGGTTTCGGTGGGGTCGGCAGAGATATCGACCAGGCCGTCGGGGCGATTGATCGTCGTCGTGGCCTTGGAAAACACGATCGGGTGGCTGGGGATCGAGCCATAGCCAAGTGCCTTCACCTCGTTGACGTGGTCGGCGTAGTTCTTCCCCACACAGAAGATGTCGCGCGGAAGATCACCGATCGGCGCCTCCAGGCGCACGTCGGCCATCGCCCGGCGCGGGGCGCTCTCGATCAACGTCGGTAAACGAGGCTCCCACCGCGCCCAGTCGCGGATCAAACCAAGCATCGTCTCGGGAAACCCGTCGGCTGCCCCGGTAAGCTCGGCGATCGATGCACCACCAACCGCAGCGCCAAGGTGGTACTCCCCAGCAATCGAATACGTCATCAGCTTCATCTGCCCTCCTCAATGGCATCGGCGTTCCCAGCCACACTAACGGAACGCCGCCCTCTCTGCCTTGCCGCGCGTGATGCCATCAAGCCCCGAGCGCGGAAGATCAGCTGGGTAGCCTTACAGGAAACGCGCATCCGACCACCGGAATCACGGCCCCGCAAGGGCCAGGGGATTGGTTGGCCACGGCGAAGCCTCTTCACTGCCCATCGAGTACGCGCGAGAGGGACCTAGTCGCCAAAAAACAACAGGCATGATTGATCATCCGGGAATATATCCAACCCAGCAACGCGGACGCGGAGCGCGGCGAACAAGACCGCGTCAGTCGAACAAACCCAATCCAGATCAACATCTTGAAGAACGCTGATACCCATGGTTAAACAGCTATTCCTAATATTAGCGTGCCACTTCATTAGAACCCGATGGAATTTTTAATCAGCACTTAATCATTTTGAATGGCCACGTCTACCTTTTCTGGTAGGTTGACGACCGTCGTTGACCCGGGAGGGCCGCCGAGAATGGCCGCAGGGAGCGAGCCGGCAGGGAAACGCCGAACCGGATCAACGTGCTCTGCATGCCGACAGGACTGTCGGTGACATGGATTCAGAAACAACAATTTCAGGCAATGGAATTGACGACAGGAGAGGAAAGAGGAATGACCTTCAAAAGGACCCTACTGGCAGCCGCCATCACTGGCGCTACCTTCGCCGCCGCAGGCACCGCACACGCGACCAACGGCTATTTCTCGCATGGCTTCGGCGTAAAGAGTTCCGGCATGGGCGGTGGTGGCGTCGCCTTCGCAAACAACTCCGCGATGGTGATTGCCACAAACCCCGCCGGCCTGACCGCCGTTGACGACCAAGTGGGCTTCGAAATCAGCTGGTTTCGCCCGGAACGAGGCTACAGCCAGACGGCAGGCAGTCAGGGTAACCCGCGATACGACTCGACTGCCCCCACTGGCGGTATGAACGTGCCGACTTTCCCGCTGCCTGCCGCCCAAGCAGACAGTGACAGTGAGCGGTTCATTATCCCGGGCCTCTCGGCAAGTTACGCCCTGACTGCCGACGATTCCATTGGTATCGCGGTTTACGGCAACGGTGGTCTTAATACGGACTTCGCAGCCGACGACGACACGCTTGCATATACTCGAATGCAAGGCGGCACGTACGACGGCGGTGCAGCTGGCGTCAACCTTGAACAATTGTTCATCGCCCCCACCTACGCCCGCTCCTTCATGGATGACAAACTATCCTTTGGCGTCAGTGCGTTGATCGTCCGCCAGAAATTCCGGTCGAAGGGCATTGGCGGTTTTGGTGACTTCAGCACGGATCCTCAGAATCTATCGAACAACGGTCATGACAAGGTTTGGGGCTATGGCGGCAAAGTTGGCGTAACCTTCCAACCGACCGACATGATCACTCTGGGCGCGAGCTATCAGTCGGAAGTCGATACCGAAGAATTCGACAAGTACTCCGGCCTCTTCGCAGAGGGTGGAGACTTCGACATCCCGTCGACCTGGACCGTTGGCATGGCCGCCAAGGTTGCCGAGGACTGGACTGTCACCTTCGACTACCAGCGCATCAATTACTCGGACGTCAAAGCGGTGAGTAACCCGTCCTTCGAGTATCTCAACCAGTGTGCGGGTGGTGACACCAGTAAGTGTCTTGGCGGCTCTAACGGCGCTGGTTTTGGCTGGGACGACATCAATGTCTTCAAGCTGGGTGTTCAGTGGCAGGCCACCCCGCACTTGCAGTTGCGAGCAGGCTGGAACCGCGGTGACAACCCGATCGGCAGCGACGAGGTGCTGTTCAACACCATCGCACCGGGCGTGATCGAGAACCATTACACCGCTGGGCTTAGCTACTCGTTCGATCAGAATCACGAGATCCACGGCGCGTTCATGTATGCGCCGGAAGTTTCCGTGACAGGCGTCAACCCTTTGACTGCTGGCACCGGCGACGAGGCCTACACAACGATCCAGATGAAGCAGTATCAGGCAACCGTAGGCTACACCTACAAGTTCTAAGCCTTTCCCGCTTCGAATCGGAAACCGCCTTCGGGCGGTTTTTTTGTGTCCGCTATTCAGCCGGCAACAAAAAACCGGGCCAGTGCCCGGTTTTCCTTTCCGCTGAGGGAATGCGCCGTTTACTTGGCCGCGTCGTAGCGCTTGACCACCTCGTCCCAGTTGACCACATCCCAAAAGGCGTTGACGTAGTCCGGGCGACGATTCTGGTAACGCAGGTAGTAGGCATGCTCCCAGAC
>JAFGUH010000092.1 GCA_016938615.1 Halothiobacillaceae bacterium
ATGCCGGTACCTACCGGGGGCATGAAGGTATTCGCGGCTACTTCGAAGACTGGCTCGACACGGTTGACGGATTCCGCATTGAGCTGCGCGGGCTGACCGAGGTGGGCGACTGCTTCGTTGCTGACGTTTGCTTCACCGCACGCATAAAGGGGACCGACAACGAGATGGCGCTCGACTACTGGCAGGTGTCGCTGATCGAGGACGGCAAGATCACCCGTATCAAGGAATTCCGCGAGCATGATGACGCCGTCGCCTATGCCGAAGGCTTCGCACGCGGCGGCTCGTAGGACGTAACCCCGCGAGCAGCGGGGCAATGGACGCGCGACGTGGCGCTCCTGCTTCGCGCGAGTTGCACTAGCGCCGCCGGAGCCGGCCAGTCTTGAGCTATTCGTTAGGCGCGACCCACCGGCATCGCCCCTCGCCGCACTCAGTCTCGCCCTGACCCAGCCCACCGCGCCGGACTTATGGTTCAGCCCAGGGCCCCAAGATTCTGGAAAGGAGCGCCTGATATGAGCACCGACACTGGCAAGGTGGTCGTGAACAGGGCGATGTCGCTTGACGGCTTCATCGCCGGTCCCGGCCACACGATGGACTGGATCTTCGATTTCCTGACACCGGACGCATTCCCTGAAGTCATGGCCGCCACTGGTGCGATGCTTATCGGCCGGGGTACCTACGAGGTTGCCAAGCAGATGCCCGACGAGGAGCGCAACTACGAGGGCGGAGCCCAGTTCGTCCTCACCCACGATCCTCCCGACAAGCCGGACCCGAACGTCACATTCCTCACCTGTGACATCGCGGAAGCCGTCGCCACGGCGCTAAGCGCCGCGGGCGGTAAGAACCTGGAGATCCTCGGCGCCGACCTGGCCAGCCAGTGCCTGCAGCGAGGGCTCGTCGACGAGATCCTGGTCTATGTCCTACCGGTGCTCTTGGGCGACGGGGTCCGCTTTTCGACCCCGACCCTCCACAGGATTGACCTCGAACCATTCAGCAACACCCAGTCGGGCGCCGTCACCATGCTCCGCTTCCG
>JAFGUH010000093.1 GCA_016938615.1 Halothiobacillaceae bacterium
GCAAACATTCAGCCACGGGTTTGACCTGGGGGTTTGTTCGCGTTCGGGCTGTTGGTTAGCCGGGGGCGAGTTCTGGTGGCGTCCAGGGGCGGCCGACGATGGCGTCGTGCAGGACGCGTAGCCCGTTGTGGCCGTGTTTGACCGCGGTGGACAGGTAGCCGCTGATGCGGTAGCGGTCTTTGGTGCGGGCTTCGCTGGTGAGCCGTCCGGAGATGTTCTGCTGCACCTTCGCGGGGCGTAGGTCGCGTTCGGCTTGGTTGGAGGTGGGTGGTACGCGCAGGTCGAAGGCGAAGCGCAGGACGTCGGGTTCGCGGTCGCGCAGGACCTCGAGCAGGCAGCGGGTTTTGCGTTCGCCGGGCCGGTCACCGGTGCGGGTGGTCTCCGAGAGCCCGACGCGCACGCCGTGGTGGAATTCGTCGATCAACCGATCGCGGACGGCGGGGTCGATGGCCTCGGCGCCGGCGGCGCGGGCGAGGTTGGCCTGGTGGATCAGGCCGCGCAATGCCCGCGCGATCTGCGGTGGCCATTCGACGTCGGGGTAGACCTCGACGGCGCCGTCGAGGTCGCGAAGAATGTGCTGGCAACAGAGTTGGTGGGTGAACTCGCCCAGCTTTTTGGAGTCGTAGGTGGCGTAGCGGTCGTGCACGAGCACCGCGCCGTCGAGTTCGGCGATCACCGATTTGCGGAAAGTGTCCAGGTCGCGGTCGCCGACCAGGTAGTGGGTGTAGAGCTCGGTGCAGGCGACCAGCAGGTATTTCTCGGCTTTCTTGCGGCCCGGCCGTGGTGTTGCGCCGCCGACCCGCAGCGGGGTCTCGTCGGCGCACACCGCGTAGGCGAGGGTGATCAGGGCACGGATGCGTTGGTCCACCTCGCCCAGCAGGGTCGCGGTACGCGCGAGCATGCCGTGCACGAACCCCACACTGGGCGCGGCGCCGGTCAGCGACTCCAGCAACTCGACCACCCGGTGCGCCGGAATATGCTGCACCACCATCAGATACACCGCCAGCGCCTGCAGGTTCGGCCCGTACCCCACCGGGCCGGTACGGGCGCCTTCGGGACGGGTAGCGGCGTGGGCCGCGCCGCACCGGCACCGCACCTGGTGCTGGTCGTACTGGGTGATCCGCACCTCGATGTCGGGGATCTCGTGCTGCTGATAGCGGTCCACGATCCCCAGATCCGTCGCCCCGGTCAGCTCCGCGCCGCAGCCGCAGCGGCCGGTCGGAAACCGGTCGATCCGCGCGTTCGGGGTATCGGTCCAGGCCAGATGCGTTCCCGGGGCCCCAGGCTGTTTGCCGCGGCCCCGCCCTGACCCGCGGCGGCGTTTCGGCTTCACCGGCGGCGTCTTGCCCGGATCGGCATCGCGCGACGGCGGCATCGACGAGTTGCCGCTGTTGCGCGACAGCAGATGCTCCAGCCGGGCCAGCCGCGCCGCGAGATCGGCGTTGGCCCTGGATAATTCCGCGATCCGAGCGTCCTGCTCCGCGATCCGGGCGTCCCGAGCAGTGAGCACCGAGATCAGCTCTTCGCGGGACAGCTCCTCGGGTGCGCGCACCCCACGATCACATCAGCCCTCCAACCACACCAGCATCAACGACACGCCGGAACATCACCAGCCACACCAGCATCAGCTATCGCCGCCGCAGCGGCAACGGCACTCGCCGCTGGGGTGTTTCTGAGCCACCGCATGCCTGTGTCGCGGCGCTGTCCGAAGCGCCGCTCTGGCTACCATGGTGCGCATGGTCGCCGAACACGACGCCGCAGTCATCATCGACGCGCTGGCCGAACCAGTGACCCTGCTGGTGTTCGGCGCGATCGTCACCGCGACATCGACGGCACATCCGCACCAGGCGCGCCATTCGGCGCCCAACACCACCGCCACCACCTACATCACGCCGTTCGGCCTGCAACAGCAATTGTCGCTATCGTGCAGCGCGATCGAGTGGGCGGCCGAGCGCCTCGAACAAGCAGGATTACTGGACGTCGTCACCGATCACGAACGCGGATACGACAGCTGGCGGATCAACGAAGGCACCCTGACCGCCGTCTCGGCACAGCTCAACAAGCCAAACTACCTACGCACTGATTCGCAACACGGCTGAATGTTTAC
>JAFGUH010000094.1 GCA_016938615.1 Halothiobacillaceae bacterium
GATCTGGTGCGGGTGGCCGGACTCGAACCGGCACGGCCTTTCGGCCTGCAGATTTTAAGTCTGCTGTGTCTACCAATTCCACCACACCCGCGGCGGTATTCGAGCGGCTAGGGAGCCTCTGCACGAATCGATAGTGTCTGAAGCGGGACCGCCAAGGGTCCAGATGCAAGGCGCGGTGTACCGTGAATGGCCGTCGCCATTGGCACACGCGGCAACGCCGCAGATGGGCCGTTGCAGATGGCCCCTTGCAGATGGGCCCTTGGCGGCTCGCCCGCCCGTACGGGGCTCGCGGGTTTGCCCGCACGCCGCAAAGCCGCCTCTCGACGGGCCCGAGTTATTGCCTTGGCCCGTCTTCGGTCCGGCGCCAGGCAAGCGAACAAAACCCGCGAGCCAGAGGCACCATCGATTCGTGCCGAGGTTCCCTAGAACGCCCAGCGGCGCGGATTCTATCGCCTTTTGCCAATGGCGGCGAACCACACGCATTCGTGCAGAGTTTCCTTACGTTACACTCTCGCGTTCGATTCACTCAGTCATTTTCCGGAGTCTCCCTCGATCATGTCAGAAGCCAACGCTTCCCAGGTAAACGATTTGGCAGACGGCTTGCGAGCCAAAGGTCACCACCCCGCGTTCACCTTGCAGCGCTCGGTTCCGATCGAGGCGCTCAACCTGACCGTCGAGGAGTACCGGCACGACCGAACCGGCGCCCGGCATTATCATCTGGCGACCGACGACGATCAGAACGTCTTTCTGGTCGGCCTGCGCACGGTGCCGGAGGACTCGACCGGGGTGGCCCACATCCTCGAGCACACCGCACTGTGCGGCTCGGAGCGCTATCCCGTCCGCGACCCGTTCTTCATGATGATCCGCCGGTCGCTCAACACCTTCATGAACGCCTTCACCTCGAGCGACTGGACGGCCTACCCGTTCGCCTCCTGCAACGAGAAGGACTTCTACAACCTGCTCGACGTCTACCTCGACGCGACCTTCTTCTCGCGGATCGACGAGTTGGACTTCCGCCAGGAAGGCCACCGGGTCGAATTCGAGCAGTGGGATGACCCGGCCACCCCGCTGACCTTCAAGGGCGTGGTGTTCAACGAGATGAAGGGCGCGATGAGCGACCCGACCTCCGTGCTCTGGCAGACGCTGTCGAGTGAACTGTTCCCCGACACCACCTATCACCACAACTCCGGCGGGGATCCGGCCCGCATCCCGGATCTCACCTACGAGCAGATGGTGGCGTTCTACAAGCGCTTCTACCATCCGTCGAATGCGGTGTTCATGACCTACGGCAACCAGCCGGTCGAGCGCCTGCAGACCGAATTCGAGGAACGGGCCCTGGCCCGCTTCGACAAGATTGATCCGGACTCGGCCGTGCCGCTGCAACCGATCTTCGCCGGGCCCAAGCAGGTCGAAGACGTCTACCCGCTCGACGACGAGGACACCGACGAGAAGACCCACGTCAACGTCGGCTGGATGCTGGGCGAGAGTGCCGATCTCGACGCGCGCCTCGAGGCGCAGCTGCTCGAGGGCGTGTTGCTGGAGAACAGCGCCTCGCCGTTGCTGAAGGCCCTGGAAACCACGGATCTGGGTGCCGCGCCGTCGCCGGTGCTGGGCCTGGAGGACTCCCAGCGCCAGATGGTGTTCGTCGCCGGGCTCGAGGGCAGCGAGGCCGACCGGGCCGAGGCGGTCGAAACGCTGATCCTCGACACGCTCACCGAGGTGGCGGACAAGGGCGTCGACCCCGACATGGTCGAGTCGGTGCTCCACCAACTCGAGCTCGAACAGCGCGAGGTCACCGGCGACGGCTTCCCGTACGGCTTGCACCTGATCGTCGAGGCCCTGCCGGCGGCGATCCACGACAGCGACCCGATCAACCTGCTCGACCTCGAGCCGGCGCTCGATCGCCTGCGCGCCAAGGCCGCCGACCCGCAGTTCATTCCCGATCTCGTCCGTCGGCTGCTGCTGGACAACCCGCACCGCGTGCGCCTGGTCCTCAAACCGGATACCGAGCTTCCCGCGCGCCAGCAGGCCGAGGAAAAGGCACGTCTGGCCGCGATGCAGGACACGCTCACCGACGAGGACAAGCATCGCATTGTCGAGCAGGCCAAGGCGCTGGCCGACCGCCAGGCCGAGGAGGGCGATCTCTCCATCCTGCCGACGGTGACCCGCGAGGACATCCCCGCGGACATCGAGATACCGCAGCCGCAGCAGTTCGTGCACCATCCCTCGAGCCAGCGCTGGTACAACCGCAGCACCAACGGACTCGCCTATTTGCAGTTGGCGATCGACCTGCCGTCACTCACCCCGGGCGAGCGCGAGCTGCTGCCGGTGTATACCGAGCTGCTGACCGAACTGGGCGCCGGCGACCGTGATTACCTTCGGATGGCCGAGGCCGTGGCAGCCAAGACAGGTGGGTTCTCGGCGGGTGCGTCCGTGCGCGCCGGCATCGATGACATCCACCGGACCAGCGGCTTCTGGTTGCTCTCTGGCAAGGCGTTGGTGCGCCACGCCGACGCGATGGTGGACCTGTTCCATCAGCACCTCGACGCCGCGCGCTTCGACGAAATCGACCGGATACGCGATCTCGTCAGCCAGATGCGATTCGGTAGCGAGCAGGGCGTCGCCGGTCGAGGTCACGGTCACGCGATGTTGCTGGCCTCCTCGGGCATGTCGGCGCGAGCGGCAATGCGCCACGACACGGCGGGGGTAGCGGCCGTGCGCCGTATCAAGGCGATGGACGAGGGGCTGGAACAAGCCATGTCGCGCCAGGATCTCGCCGAGCGGCTCGCGCGTCTGCACGACAAGCTCAAGGACGGACTGCGTCATTACAACGTGGTCACCGAGCAGCGTCATTTCGCCGAGATGGCCCAGGCGCTGCGCCCGCACATGCACCAGGGGCAGACCGACAAGCCGTTCGCGCTGGGTCATCACGAGGCGCAGGTACGCGAGGCCTGGATCGGGAATCTGGCGGTCAATTACTGCGCCAAGGCACACGCCGGCGTGCCGCCCAAGCACCCGGACGCCGCGGCACTGGCCGTGCTGGGCGGCTTCATGCGCAACGGCTTTTTGCATACGGCCATCCGCGAGAAGGGCGGAGCCTATGGTGGGGGCGCGGGATTCGACGCCGAGTCCGGCGCCTTCCGCTTCTTCTCCTATCGCGACCCGCGCCTGGGCGAGACGCTCGAGGACTTCGATCGCGCGGTTGACTGGGTGGTCGACAACACCCATGAGGATCGCACCGTCGACGAGGCGATCTTCGGCGTGATCGCCTCGATCGACAAGCCGGGCTCACCGGCCGGCGAGGCGAAAAAGGCGTTCATGGATGAGCTCCATGGCCGCACGCCGGACGACCTGCGCGAGATGCGTGCCCGGGTGCTCGACGTAACCCAAGGTGACTTGAAGCGGGTGGCCGAGACCTATCTCAAGCCTGAGACGGCCTCGGTGGGCGTGCTCGCCGGCCCGTCGCGCGAGGAGGATCTGGAGGCGCTGGACCTGCGGATCGAGCGCATCTGACAGCGCGATATCGGGATGGCTGGGGGGAGACGGTCCAACCGGCGTAGCCACGGCCCAACCGGCGGTGGGGTTTCGTGTGTGAATGGCGACAGCCAGTCTCGGGACACCGCAGCTGGTGGTTGGACCCTTGGTGGTCGGGCAGGGACACTATCGATTCGTGCAGAGGGAGAAGAGCGATGCGCTGGATGATTGGGATCGGCCTGGCCGGTTTGTTGCTGGTGGCCTACTTCCTGTTGCCGATCCTGAGCCCGTTCGTGGTCGGGTTCATCATCGCCTACCTGTTCAACCCGGTGGTCACCCGGCTCAACCGGCACGGCCTATCGCGGACCTGGGGCACGTCGCTCATCTTCCTGGTCGGCGCGCTGTTGCTGACGGTCGCGCTGATCGCCCTGATCCCGGTGTTGATCGAACAGACCGCTCGACTGGTGCGAGTCTTCCCGGAACTGCTCGACATCGTCCAGCAGCGAATCATCCCCTGGATCAACCAGACCCTCGGCCTGGAATTGCACGTTGGTCAGCTGCGCGAGTTGCTGGTCAAGCACGGCGAGGCGATTGGCAAGATGCTCGCCGACGGTCTCTCGAACGTCTCGACCACCGGCACGGCCGTGTTCGTCTCGTTGATGAACCTCCTGCTTATCCCGGTCATTACCTTTTATCTCCTGCGCGACTGGCCGGTGGTGGTCGAGCGCGTCGAGGAGATGCTGCCGCGCCACCGCGCCGGGACCATCGTCGGTCTTGCGCGGGAGTCCGATCGGATGCTCGGCAATTTCCTGCGCGGTCAGCTGGCGGTGATGATCGCCAATGGGGTGACCTACTCGATCGGCCTGACGATGATCGGGCTCCAAACCGGGATCGCGATCGGATTGTTCGCCGGGTTGGTGAGTTTCGTGCCGTACCTGGGCACCATCATCGGTGTCGGGCTGGCATTGATCGCCATGTACCTCCAGGCCGACAGTCTCTGGCCGCTGCTGCTGGTGCTGGGAGTGTTCGGCGTTGGCCAGGCGCTGGAGACGGTGGCCTGGCAGCCGCGTTTCGTCGGCGACGAGATCGGCATGCATCCGGTGGCGGTGATCTTCGCGGTCATGGCTGGCGGCCAGTTGTTCGGCTTTTTCGGCATCCTGCTCGCGCTGCCGGTTTCGGCAGTGCTGATCGTGCTCGGTCAGCATGCCCTGGCTACCTACCAGGAAAGTCGGTACTACCGCGACGGTGACGCCCGCCCGCTGCTTGAACGCAGCGCGTCGTCGGGTGCCACATCCCCTTCCCGTCCGGGTGACGAGACCGGGGACTGAGCGGCATGCAGCAGATTCCGCTGGCGCTGGATCTCGTCACGCCCACGAGCTTCGAAGGGTTCATCGGCAACGCGAACCTGCTGCTAAAGGCCACCCTGGCCGAACAGGCGACCGGCAATGGCGAGGCGCAGGTGCTGATCCACGGGCCCGCCGGGGCGGGCAAGTCGCACCTGGCGCAGGCGGCGTGTTACCACGCCGGCTCGATTGGCCGACCGGCCGCGTACTGGCCGTTGCGCCAGCTTGGCGGTCAGCTCGCGGCAGCCAGCGAGCAGATCGAGGCGTTCGCCCTGGCGGTGATCGACGACGTCGATGCGGTGATCGGCCAGAAGCAAGGCGAGTTCATGCTGTTCGACCTGATCAACCGCGCGCGGGAAGCGGGCGTGCCATTGCTGCTGACCGCGGCGCATCCACCCGGCGAGTTGCCGGTCGGGCTGGCGGATCTTGCCTCGCGATTGAGCTGGGGGGCCGTGATGGCCGTTCACCTGCCCGGTGACGGCGAAAAGATCGAGCTGCTGCGTGCCCGGGCGCAGGCCAGGGGGCTTTCGATGCCGCACGCCACCGCACAATGGATGCTCGCCCACCTGCCCCGCGACCTCGGTACCCTGCTTGACGCCCTCGACCGGCTCGACCGCGAGTCGATGATCGCCAAGCGACGCCTCACCATCCCGTTCCTGCGCGAGGTGCTGGTCGAGTCTGGCTGAACCGCCGTGTTGAACTTCCGTGGCGAACTTCCGTGGCGAACTGCCGTGGGCCGTTTCGCAGAGGCGATTAATCGAATCGTGGAGCGGCCCGAAGCGCTACAGGCTGTGGCGGACGATGCGCTGCTTGTCGCGTTGCCAGTCGCGGTCCTTGATGGTCGCGCGCTTGTCGTGCGCCTTCTTGCCCTCGCCGATGGCGATCTCGAGCTTGGCCATGCCGCGCTTGAAGTACATCGCCGTGGGCACGATGGTAAAGCCCTTGCGCTCGACCTGGCCGATCAGGCGTGCAAGCTCGTGCTCGTGGAGTAGCAGTTTTCGCGTGCGGGTGGGGTCGGGCCTGACGTGGCTCGAGGCCTGCAGCAGCGGGGTGATCACCGCGCCGAGCAGCCACGCCTCGCCGTCCTTGATGATGACGTGTGCCTCGGCAATCTGCGCCTTGCCGTCGCGCAGCGCCTTGACTTCCCAACCTTCGAGTACGAGGCCGGCCTCGATACGGTCGCCGAGAAAGAAGTCGAATTTCGCCTTCTTGTTCAGGGCGATGGTGGACTGGCCGGTGGTGGATTTCTTGTTCTGGCTCATGCGCGCATTCTAGCAGTATCTGCGTGGCTTCCTGCGGTCCGCGAGCAGTTGCGCTTCCCCCGCCGGCGGCTTGGCCGCCTTGCCTGCATGGTGGTAGCTTTCAGACCA
The DNA here is from genome assembly GCA_016938615.1 of Halothiobacillaceae bacterium. Taxonomy (GTDB): domain Bacteria; phylum Pseudomonadota; class Gammaproteobacteria; order Halothiobacillales; family Halothiobacillaceae; genus Guyparkeria. The sequence continues at coordinate 6,188 of JAFGUH010000094.1, forward strand.
TCCGTCGCGTTCCCGGGAGGGGAGCCGCGTCCAACCAAACCGAAGAGGAAGCCCGGTGTCCGCACAGCATCTCGAGAATCACCCCGAGTGGAGTGGCCGGCTGGCCTTCATCCTGGCTTCGGCCGGGTCGGCCGTCGGCCTGGGCAATATCTGGAAGTTTCCCTACATCATGGGCGAGAACGGCGGCGGGGCGTTCGTGATGATCTATCTCGCCTGTCTGCTGCTGGTGGCCACGCCCATCCTGATCAGCGAGGTGATGCTCGGGCGGCACTCGCGCTCGAACCCGATCACCGGCATGGCCAAGCTCAGTCGCGAGGCCGGCGTGCATCCCGCCTGGCAAGCGATCGGCTGGATGGGGGTATTCACCGGGTTCCTGATCTTGAGTTTCTACTTCGTGGTGATGGGGTGGGCATTGGCCTACGTCGAAAAGGCCGCAGAGGGTGCGTTCGTCGGTGCTGACGCCGAGACGATCTCGGGGTTGTTCGATGCGTTGATTTCGAACCCCGGGACGCTCCTTTTCTGGCACACGGTGGCAATGACGTTGACCATCGTCGTAGTGGCCCGCGGCGTGCGCGGCGGACTGGAACTGGCGACCCGCATCATGATGCCGTTGCTGATCGTCATCCTGGTGCTGCTGTTCGCCTACAACATCGGCACGCCGGGGTTCGCGCCGGCGATGGCCTTCATGTTCGCCCCGGACTTTTCCCAGGTCGGCAGCCAGACGGTGCTGGTCGCGTTGGGGCATGCGTTCTTCACGCTGAGTCTCGGCATGGGCGCGATCATGGTCTACGGCTCCTACATGCCACGCGGCAGTTCGATCGTGCGCGCCGGGTTGTGGATCATCGCGCTGGACACGGGCATCGCGCTACTCGCCGGCATGGTGATCTTTCCGATCGTGTTCTCGAACGGCATGAGCCCGGAACAGGGGGCGGGTCTGGTCTTCCAGACCCTGCCGTTGGCACTCGGCCAGATGGCGTGGGGGTACTGGCTGGCGATCGTGCTGTTCGTGCTCGTGTCGATCGCGGCCTGGACCTCGGCGATTTCGCTGGTCGAGCCGGCGGTGTCCTATCTCTGGGAGCGCTTCGGTATCCGTCGGCTGCCGTCGGCGCTGGCCGTGGGAACGGCCACCTGGTCGCTGGGCGTGTTCGCGGCGCTGTCGTTCAACCTGCTGGGGGAGTTCACCCTGTTCGGCAAGTCGATCTTCGGCCTGCTGGAGTTCATCACCGCCAACATCCTGTTGCCGGCCGGCGGCCTGCTGATCGCCGTGTTTGCCGCCTGGCGCATGCGCCGCGCCGATTCGCGAGCGGAGCTCGGACTGGATGGCTGGCGCTACCGGTTGTGGTGGTGGTTGGCGGCCGCGGTCGCGCCCGCGGGGGTCGTCCTGGTGTTTCTCAATGGCCTGGGCGTGTTCGGCTGAACGCAGGGGGCGTACGCTGCCTCTGCTAAAATTGGCACTCCAAACGTCCGCCCGATCTCGAAAGGGACGCCCACAGGCAAGGGGTTTTTTGTTTCCGCATGAGTACCACCATCGAGCGAGAGGTCGATGTGCCGTTCACCGCGCTGCAGATGTACGCGTTGGTAAGCGACATCGACGCCTATCCCGACTTTCTCCCCTGGTGCGAGCAGACGCGCATCCTGTCGACCTCCGGCGATGAGGTAGAGGCAAGCATCACGCTCAGAAAAGGGGCGATTCGCAAGAGCTTCGTCACGCGCAATCACAACGAACCGGGGTCGCGGATCGTGGTGACGCTGGTCGACGGGCCGTTCCGGCATCTGGATGGTTACTGGGCGTTCGAGAATCTGCCCGACGGGGGATCGCGGGTAACACTGGACATGCGGTTCGAGTTCGCCAACCGTTTTCTCGAAGCGGCGATCGGGCCGGTCTTCCGCGAGATCGTCAAGAGCCTGGTAGGGGCGTTTCGCAAGCGCGCCTTCGAGGTCTACCCAAGGGAGGACGGCGCGTGAAGGTTGAGGTGGCCTACGCGCGACCGGATGTCCAGGTGATCCTCGAGGTGGAACTTCCCGAGGGGGCGACGGCCGAGGAGGCGATCCGGGCCAGCGGCATCCTGGAGCGGTTTCCGGAAATCGATCTTGCCGAGCAGAAGGTGGGCATCTTCGGCAAGGTCGCCCCGCTTTCCAGGGCGTTGAATACCTGGGACCGGGTTGAGATATACCGCGGACTGATTGCTGATCCCAAGGCCGCGCGCCGGCAGCGCGCCGAGAAGGACAAGCAGGGCGGGACGAAGGCTGCCGGCAAGTCCGGGCCTGCCGTGAAACCGGACAAGGCATCCCTGGCGTCGTCGAACGGGAAGGCATCGGCTCCTTAGGGAACCTCTGCACGAATGCCATGCCACTGAAGGCTGGGCGAATCGTTCGTGATCAAGGCGCTTGAACGCCGGTGTGCCGGTGGCCACTTCAAGACATCGTAACGCGGAGCATGGGCGACCCGGAACGGCGTGTCAGCGGCACGCCGCAGCCCGGGAAGCGCCGAGCACCGCGAGGCCGGAACGACTCGCCAAGCCCCGCAGGGCGCGCCTTGAGCCGGGCATCTGCTGCGTTGTCGTCCGAGGATGCGAGAATGATTCTTCCGCAGCGAACGAGCGTCTTGCATCTGGACCCTTGGCGGTCCCGCTTCAGACACTATCGATTCGTGCAGAGGTTCCTTAGGCGCACCAGCGTCGCCGGGTCCGGAGGCGGTCGTCCGGCGAAAGGCTCGGGTTAGAGCGGATCGCTGCCGGGCGGTGTGGTCGGTTGCCCACCGGTGCCGAGTTCGTAGGGGTCTTCCTTGGGTGCGTCGGACGGAGCGGGCTGGTCGGTCGTCGCGTCCTGCTTCTCCTCCTCAGGCAGTTCGGCACTGTTCATGGATGGCGCCTCGGCCAGGTCCATGCCTTCCTGCGTGATCGACGTCACCCGGCCCGCGGCGCCGTACTCAACCACGAGCCTGTGTTCGAAGGCCTTTTCCTTGCCGCGCTTGTCGTAGTAGACATAGGTATCGCGCTGGCCGGCGTGGAAGATGTCGTTGAGGCTGGGCGTGCCGAGCAGGTTGCGAACCTCGGCCTGGGTCATGCCCTCGTGAAGGCGCTTGATCTGTGCCTCCTCGATGATATTTCCCTGCTGGATATCCGGCTGGTAGACCTTGATGAAGCTCGGCACGTAGACCGACGAGCAGCCGGCGAGCAGGGGGGCGAGGAGCAAAAGCGTGAGAAGACGGCGCTGCATGATCTTAGAAAACCTTTTCCTGATGGTCTGGATGGCTTTGCGACTGGGTCCCAATCATACGCCGTCTGCCCGGTGATGCCAGCCTGCGGACACGGTCGGGGCCGTCCGCCCGCGTGCGGGGTTCCCCTGAGGAATCGCAGCTCGAATGCCATATCGCCGAAGCGCGCCTTGAGACGGGCGGATGCAAGGCGCTCGTCCGCCGCGGAAGAGTCATTCCCGCATCCTCGGACGACAACGTCGCAGACGCCCGTCTCAGCGCGAGCAGCGCAGGGCTTGGCGAGTGGCTCCGGTCTCGCGTTGCTCGGCGCTGCGGTGTCTTGCCGTGGCCACCGGCACGCCGGCGTTCAAGCGCCTCGGTCAAGAGCGACTCGCCCAGCCTTCAGTGGCATGACATTCATGCAGCGTTTCCTTCAGCGTTTCCTTGGATGTCGACATCTTCGGTTACAATGTCCTGCAGCGACCATCCGAACGCAATCGAGGGCAGACGTTTTGGAACCCAGCGAACTCAAGAAAGCCGGTCTCAAGGTCACCCTGCCGCGGGTGAAGATTCTGGAGATCATCGAGGCGAATCCGGACTGGCACATGAGTGCCGAGGACGTTTACAAGGAACTGCTGGCGCGCGGCGAAGAGATCGGGCTGGCGACGGTCTACCGGGTGCTGACCCAGTTCGAGACCGCGGACATCTTGAAGCGTCACCAGTTCGAGGGCGGCAAGGCGGTCTTCGAACTGATCTCGAAGGGGGATCACGACCATCTGGTCTGCGTCAAGACCGGCCAGGTGGAGGAGTTCCACGACCCGATCATCCAGGAACGCATCGCGAAGATCGCCGACGAGTTCGAGTTCAATCTGACCGACTACTCCTTGGTCATCTACGGCATTAGCCGCAAGGCGACCGGCCAGAAGTAACGCCCTTCACCGATCAAGAACGCCTGCCCGTGGTCTCGCGGGCAGGCGTTTTGCATCTTGGGGGGGCAGTCAGACCGAGCTGTCGAGCAGTTCCCGGGCATGCGCCCGGGTCTGGTCCGTCACCGCTCGACCGCCGAGCATGCGCGCGAGTTCGTCTATGCGCTGATCCGTATCCAGGCTTCGTACCCAGGTTCGGGTCGCATCGGAGAGCTCTTCCTTCTCGATACGCGCCTGGTGATGGCCGTGGGCGGCCACCTGCGGCAAGTGGGTCACGCACAGTACCTGGCGTGACTCGCCCAGCGCACGGAGGTGCGCTCCGACGATCGCCGCCGTCGCCCCGCCGATACCCGTGTCGACCTCGTCGAAGATGAAGGTGCCGACCGGGTCGTCGCCCGCGGTCAGGGTCTTGAGCGCCAGGCTCACCCGGGACAGCTCACCGCCGGAGGCGATCTGGTCGAGCGGGGCGACCGGTTGGCCGCGGTTGGCGCTGATCTGGAACACCACGTCGTCGATGCCGCGATCGCCACGACGGCTGGCCAGGGTCTCCGGTTGGGATAGTCGGACCTCGAACTCGCCGTTGGGCATCCCCAGCTCGCGTATCGAAGCCTTGAGACGCGTGGCCAGCTTGCTCGCGCCGCTCGCACGCTTCTTGCTCACCTCGGCGGCGAGCCGGTCGTAGTCGGCGCGGTTCCGAGCCAGTCGCGTTTCCGTCTCGTCGAGCGAGCCCCCGGCGCGCTTGAGTCGCTCGTGTTCCTCGCGCAGGTCCTGGGCGTGTTGTTCGAAGGCTTCCGGCGCGACGCGGTGCTTGCGTGCCAGCTCGTGCAGGGTGTCGAGTCGTTGTTCGACCGTCGCCAGGCGCTCGGGGTCGGCCTCCGCGGATTCCAGCCGACCGCGCAGGGTGTCGACCGCCTCGGCGATCTGGATTTCCGCCGACTGGAGCGTCTCGATCACCGGGCCAAGCGCCTCGTCGAGATCGGCGATGCGCGAGAGGGCCTGCTCGGCGGCGCCGATCCGATCGTGGGCGTTGCCATCCTCGTCGAACAGCGCGGCCATCTGGTCGGCCAGCACCTGGCGCCATTCGTCGAGCCGGGTCAGGCGCTTGAGCTCGGCGTGTAGCTGATTGAACTCGTCGGGCTGCGGATCGACACGCTCGATTTCCTCGAGCTGGAAGTCGAGGAAGGCGAGTCGATCGGCTCGCGAGGCCTGTTCGGCCCGGTACTCGGCCAGTTGCTGTTCGTCGGTGTGGATCTCGCGAGCGAGCCGGCCGAGTTCGTCGACTTCCCCCTTGAGATCACAGAAATGATCCAGCAGAGCGAGCTGAGTCTTGCCCTGCATCAATCGTTGGTTCTGGTGCTGCCCGTGGATGTCGATCAGGTGCCTGCCGATGCCCTTGAGCGCTTGTCCCGGCAAGGGTCGGCCGTTGATCCAGGCCTTGGAGCGCCCGTCGCGGGAGAGCAGCCGACGAACGATCAGCGGCAGGGAGTCGCCCTCCGGTTCGTCGCCGAGTTCCTGTTCGGCAAGCCAGCGGGCCGCGGGGCTGTCGACCGGCAACCGAAACTCGCCGCTTACCTCGCCCTGGTCGCAACCAGCGCGCAACAGGTTCATGTTGGCCCGATCGCCTAGTAGCAGGCCGATCGCGTCGATCAGGATCGACTTGCCCGCGCCCGTCTCGCCGGTCAGGGCGGTCATGCCGGTGGCGAAGTCGATCTCGAGCTGGTCGATCAGGGCGATCTGGCGAATCGAGAGGCTGGTCAGCATGGTGGCGATCGTGTCCTTGTGCCGTGGCTGCCTACCGCGGCTGTCGGGGGGATAGATGGAGACGAGACGGGGTGGATCAGAACCGTTGTTCGCTCCAGCAGAGCTTGTCCCGAAGCAACGAGTAGTGGTCGTGTCCGACCGGGTGGATCAAGTGGATGGCGTGCTCGTACTTGGAGATGGCCAGTATGTCACCGTACTCGAGTGGCTGATTGAGCTGGCCGTCGAAACTCACGACGCCGCCGCCCCTCGATCCTTCCACCGGGCGGATCTCGATCTTGTGGTTCGCATCGACCACGATCGGCCGGTAACTGAGCGTGTGCGGGCAGATCGAAACGATGCCCACGGCGTGCAGGTCCGGAGCGATCAACGGCCCGCCGGCCGAGAGGGCGTAGGCGGTCGAGCCGGTGGGCGTGCAGACTACGACGCCGTCGGAGCGCTGCTGGTTGACCAGGGTGCCGTCGATGCTCATCTCGAACTCCACCATCCGGGCCGGATCCCTCATCTTGAAGGTCACGTCGTTGAGCGCGACGGATTCCATGATGCGGGTGTCGTTGCGCATCAGGCTGCCCTGGAGCAGGAAGCGCCGGTCCTCGCTGTAGTTGCCTTCGAGGATGGCGGACAGGTGGCGCTCGACCTCGGCCGGGCTCACGTCAGCGAGAAATCCCAGTCGACCCAGATTGACCCCGAGGATGGGCACGTCCTGAGCGCACAGGGAGCGCGCCGCGTTGAGCATTGTCCCGTCGCCACCGACCACCACGATCAGATCGCGGTCGATCCGGTCGCGCGAGAAGCGGTCGATGGGGATCGACGGCACCGGGTTCTCGGCGCCCTCGTCGAGCGCGCAGTGGGCGTCGTGACGCTCGGCCGTGGTGACCAGGTGGCGGTAGACCTCGGCCAGCGCCGCACCGGCGTCCGGCTTGACGATGATTCCCAGTCGACGGAAGGCCGGCGGGTCGCCGGAAGACTCGTGACGTGGCGTGGCGGTGGGTTTCATGGTGTCTCGGCGTTGCTCCTGTCGACCACTCGGTGAATCGAATCAGTGGTTGCCCGCGGACCATTTCAGGCCGACGATGCCGGCCACGATCATCGCGATGAATGTCAGGCGCGCCAGCGACGCGGGTTCCTTGAACCAGAGTATGCCGAGAATGGCCACGCCGGTCGCGCCGATACCACTCCAGATGGCGTAGGCCGTACCCATCGGTATTTCGCGCATCGCGACGGCCAGCAGGTAGAAGCTCAGCCAGGCGATCGCCAGGACGGCGAGCGTGGGGACCAGGCGCGCGAAACCCTCTGTGAATCGCAGGCCGGTCGCCCAGACGATCTCGAGCAGGCCGGCCGCAAGCAGGATCAGCCAGGCATTCATGATGTTCTCGTAGCCCCCGCGAAGTGGTGCGATGCCGGTGGAGTTCAAATAATCCGCATCGAGCGTGTCTTCGATATGGTCGGCCAAGTTTAGGGAACCTCTGCGCGAATATCCAACGCGTTGGCGGGGCGTGCCTGCCGGTCATCGTTGCCGCGATCCCGAACACGGTCCTGCGCCGGAGGCATCATCGATTCTGTGCTTGGGGCGGGCTTGGCGCTCGCGTCGGGCGAGTGCTAGCGTTATTCTCCGTTTGTTCCATCCGGACCGCGCGCAACGACCAGAGGTTTTCAAGCTCGCCTATGACTGACGCTTGGAGCGAACTCCCCGAGCGGGCCCAGACCCTGCTGCGGTTGTTGATCGATCGATACACCGACGAGGGGGCGCCGATCGGCTCGCGAGCGCTCGCCCGCATGTCGGACCTGAACCTCAGCCCGGCGACGGTGCGCAACGTGATGGCCGACCTCGAGGATCTCGGTCTGGTGCGCGCGCCGCACACTTCCTCCGGGCGCGTGCCCACCGAGCTCGCCTACCGTCTGTTCGTCGACTCGCTGCTGGTGAGTCCGTCGAAGGCCCCGGTGGATGCCCGTCGCCTGGAGCGGATCTTGCGCGAGGCGGCGGAGGACGATCCGCAGCAGATGGCCGACACCGCCTCCCAGCTGCTGTCGGGCCTGACCCGGTTCGCGGGCGTGGTCACCATCCCCTCGCGAGCCCGGGCCCTGTTCCGCCAGATCGATTTCGTTTCACTGTCGCCCGGGCGCGTGCTGATGGTGCTGGTGACCAACGACGGTGGGGTGCAGAACCGGATCATCCACCCTGACAAGCCCTACGGCCAGGACGAGTTGACTCGCTTCGCCAACTTTCTCAACGAGCGACTCAACGGCCAGTCGATCCAGGCCCTGCGCGAGACGCTGGTCTCCGAACTCAAGCGCACCCGCGAAGAGCTGGAGGGCAACCTCAACGAGGCAATCGTGCTGGCCGAATCGGCCGTCGATGCGGTCGAGGATGACGCCGGGGTGGTCGTCGCGGGACAGACCAACCTGATGGGCATCGACGAGCTCGGCGATGTCGAGCGCATGCGCCGCCTGTTCAATGCCTTTGCCGAAAAGCGCGAGCTGGTCTCTTTGCTGGATCAGTGCGAACTGGGCCGGGGTGTGAAGATCTTCATCGGCCGAGAATCCGGCTCGCCGAGCTTCGACGAATGCGGCGTGGTCGGGGCCTCCTACGGGGTCGACGACCAGGTCGTGGGCGTGCTGGGCGTGATCGGCCCCAAACGCATGCCCTACGACCGGGTGATCTCGATCGTCGACGTCACCTCTCGCCTGCTTTCTTCCGCCCTGTCGCGCTAGGGAACCTCTGCACGAAAGCCATTGCCTCGGCGCCTCGCCAGGCTTTTCCACGCCTTGCTCCGGCGACCGTCGATGGCGGCCGTGGCTCAGTTCGTCGTAGCCGGGAACCTCGTGACGGCCGGGCGAGAGCGCAGCAGCGTCGCGCCGAGATTTCGTCGGTGGACCCGCGCTCGACCTAGGTTTCCGTTCCGCCCTTGAAAAGATCGCGCATGCCCCAAGAGTCGGGGCATCGTGTCAACCACCCATTTTTTCAGGAGAGCTTCGATGACGGACAAACCGGTCGATCAAGACGACATGACCCGGGACATGAACGAGAGCAACCCGGAACAGCCCGTCGAGGGTGAGGTCGAGCAGCCGGCCGAAGCAGGCCAGGGTGAAGAGACGAGCGAGCTGGAGACGCTTCGGGCGAAGCTCGCCGAAAAGGACGAAGAGGTCCTGCGCATGGCCGCGGAGATGCAGAACGTGCGTCACCGCGCCGAGCGCGACGTCGAGTCGGCCCGCAAGTTCGCCCTTGAGCGCTTCGTCGAGGGGTTGCTGCCGGTGGTCGACTCCCTTGAACTGGGTATCGAGGCGTCGGGAAAGGACGGGGCGACCCTGGAGAAGATCCGCGAGGGCGACGAGATGACCCTCAAGATGTTGATCCAGACGCTGGAAAAATTCGGCGTCCGGCCCGTCCACCCGATCGGCGAACGGTTCGATCCGGAACACCACCAGGCGATCAGCATGCAACCCCACGACGGTGAGCCCGATCACGTCGTCGACGTGATGCAAAAGGGGTACCTGCTCAAGGACCGGGTCGTGCGGCCGGCCATGGTGGTCGTCTCGAAGCCGCCGCAGAACTGATCGACGCGGATTCGGCCCGGACGGCTTGAAAAATCGTCCGGTGCCCGCAAGTCGCAAGCCAAGGGCGGTCGGGCCATGCCCGTCACGCCGAGAGATTCCACGCATTCACTTAACGATTTTTGGAGACACGCATCATGGGCAAGGTAATCGGTATCGACCTGGGGACGACCAACTCCTGCGTCGCGATCATGGATGGCAAGTCCGGCAAGGTGATCGAGAACGCCGAGGGCGCACGCACCACTCCATCGGTGGTCGCCTATGCCAACGACGGCGAGATCCTGGTCGGACAGCCGGCCAAGCGCCAGGCCGTCACCAATCCGGAGAACACTCTGTACGCGGTCAAGCGGCTGATCGGCCGCAGTTTCGACGAGGACGCGGTACAGAAGGACATCAAGTTGATGCCCTACAAGATCGTCAAGGCCGACAACGGCGATGCCTGGGTCGAGGCCAACGGCAAGAAGATGGCGCCGCCGGAGGTTTCCGCCCGCGTCCTGATGAAGATCAAGAAGGACGTCGAGGCCTACCTTGGCGAAGAGGTGACCGAGGCGGTGATCACCGTGCCGGCCTATTTCAACGACAACCAGCGCCAGGCCACCAAGGACGCCGGCAAGATCGCCGGTCTCGAGGTCAAGCGCATCATCAACGAGCCGACCGCCGCGGCGCTCGCCTACGGCATGGACAAGAAAGAGGCCGGCGATCGCAAGATCGCGGTCTATGACCTGGGCGGCGGCACCTTCGACATCTCGATCATCGAGGTGGCAGACATCGACGGCGAGAAGCAGTTCGAGGTCATGTCCACCAACGGGGATACCTTCCTGGGTGGCGAGGACTTCGACAACCGCCTGATCGACCACCTCGTCGCCGAGTTCAAGAAGGAGCAGGGTGTCGATCTGTCCAATGATGCGCTTGCCATGCAGCGCCTCAAGGAAGCCGCCGAGAAGGCCAAGATCGAGCTGTCCTCGACCGAGCAGACCGACGTGAACCTGCCGTACATCACGGCAGACCAGAGCGGTCCGAAGCACATGAACATCAAGATCACGCGTGCCAAGCTCGAATCGCTGGTCGAGGAGCTGGTCAAGCGCACCATCGACCCCTGCAAGATGGCGCTCAAGGATGCCGGCGTGTCGGCCTCCGACATCGACGACGTGATCCTGGTGGGCGGTCAGACCCGCATGCCGAAGGTGCGCGACACGGTCGCCGAGTTCTTCGGCAAGGACCCGCGCAAGGACGTCAACCCGGACGAGGCCGTGGCCATCGGTGCGGCGATCCAGGGCGGCGTGCTCTCCGGCGGCGTCAACGACGTGCTGCTGCTCGACGTCACCCCGCTGTCGCTCGGCATCGAGACGATGGGCGGTGTCATGACCAAGCTGATCGAGAAGAACACCACCATCCCGACCAAGGCGAGCCAGACCTTCTCGACCGCCGAGGACAACCAGACGGCCGTGACCGTCCACGTCCTGCAGGGCGAGCGTGAGATGGCCAGCGGCAACAAGTCGCTGGGCCGCTTCGATCTCACCGAGATCCCGCCGGCACCGCGCGGTCAGCCGCAGATCGAGGTGACTTTCGACATCGACGCCAACGGCATCCTGAACGTGTCGGCGAAAGATAAGGGCACCGGTCGCGAGCAGAAGATCGAGATCAAGGCGAGCTCCGGTCTGTCCGAGGACGAAGTCCAGCGCATGGTCGACGATGCCGCAGCGCATGCCGACGAGGACAAGAAGCAGAAGGAGCTGGTCGAGGCGCGGAACCAGGGTGACGGCTTGATCCATACCGTCGAGAAGGCGATGACCGATGCGGGCGAGGCCCTCACCGACGACGACAAGGCGCCGGTCAACGAGGCCGTCGAGGCCCTGCGTGGAGCGATGAAGGGCGGCGACAAGGCCGAGATCGATGCCAAGGTCGAGGCGTTGTCCGAGGCTTCCGCCACGGTCATGCAGAAGGCCCAGGGGGCTGGCCAGGCCGGCGGTGAGCAGGCCGGCGGTGGCGAGCAGGCCAAGCAGGACGAGGACGTCGTCGACGCCGAGTTCGAGGAAGTGAAGGAAGACGACAAGAAGTAACCCGTCGTTCTCGATCCCGGGGAGGCCGGTGCGCCGGTCTCCTCTGATGTCATCCGTCCCTGTCGGCGGGTGATTTTTTGTGTCGTCCGTCCTCGTGCCGGACGACACCCGAATTTCAAGACGGGTCGGCCGGCCAACGGCGCGACCCGTCAACGTATGCAACCCGGTGCGCTGCCGGCGGGCCGGGACAAATCAGATAGCCGCAGAGATCGACCATGGCAAAACGTGACTACTACGACGTGCTGGGGGTCAGCAAGAACGCCTCGGCCGACGACCTGAAAAAAGCCTATCGTCGTCTGGCGATGAAGCACCATCCGGATCGCAACCCGGGCGACGAGCAGTCCGAGACCCTGTTCAAGGAGGCCAAGGAGGCCTACGAGGTGCTGTCCGATCCCCAGAAGCGGTCGGCCTACGACCAGTTCGGGCACGCCGGCGTCGACGGCCGGGGTGCCGGTGGCTTCGGTGGCGGCGGCTTCGGGGGTGGCGCCGGGTTCGCCGACATCTTCGGTGACGTCTTCGGTGACATCTTCGGCGGGCGCGGTCGCGGTGGTGCCTCGCGCGGGGCCGACCTGCAGTACAACTTGAAGCTCTCGCTCGAGGAGGCCGTGCGCGGCACGACCGTCGAGATCCGCATCCCGACCACCGAACCCTGCAAGACCTGCGATGGCAGTGGCGCCAAGCCGGGTACCGGCAAGACTACTTGCACCACCTGCGGCGGTCAGGGCGCAGTGCGTATCCAGCAAGGCTTCTTCTCCATCCAGCAGCCCTGCCCGGATTGTGGCGGCGATGGCCAGAAGATCGAAGACCCCTGCGCGGATTGTGGCGGCACCGGCCGGGTCGAGACGCAGAAGACCCTGTCGGTCAAGATACCGGCCGGGGTCGATACCGGCGACCGCATCCGCCATTCGGGCGAAGGTGCCCCGGGCGAGAAGGGCGGCCCGCCTGGGGATCTCTACATATTGATCGACATCAAGCCGCACCCGCTGTTTCGGCGCGACGACGCGGACCTCTTGTGCGACATGCCGATCAGCTATGCCACCGCGGCACTGGGTGGCGAGATCGAGGTGCCCACCCTCGACGGCAAGCTCAAGCTCAAGATTCCCGAGGAGACCCAGACCGGCAAGACCTTCCGCATGCGCGGCAAGGGCGTGCGACCGGTCCGGGGCGGGGCGCAGGGCGACCTGCTGGTGACGGTGCATGTCGAGACGCCGGTGAAGCTAAACCGCGAACAGCGCGAGATGCTCGAGGCGTTCGAGCGATCCCTCGGCTCTGCCGGCGACGACGGCGTGGCCGAGAAACATCGGCCGCGGCAGCACTCGTTCCTCGACTCGGTCAAGCGATTCTTCGACGACCTTCGGGGCGATTGACGCCGCGCTGTGCCTCGTCTCGCCCTCGGTCGTCCGGGGCGGCGGAGCGGGGCGGTCAATTGACTTTGCAGGGCGTTGTCTTTATATTCCGGTTCCCGCGAACATTGGCTTATCGAACGATGTCGGGCCCCATTTGGGGCTTTTTTATTTTCCCGGGAGTGGCCCGGTCCGTTTTCCGGGCACGGGCTTGCCGTTCCAGCGGGCGGTGATGACGGTTCCAGTAGAGGGTGGCGGCAGACGTGCAACGAATTCCGGCGGCGATCGAAGACATGCTGATGCCGGTGGTCGAAGACCTGGGCTTCGAGTGGGTCGGTGGCGAGTTTCGCGGTGGCCCGGCCGGTCTCTTGCGTGTCTACGTGGATCACACCGACGGGATGACCCTCGAACATTGCGCCGAAATCAGCCACGCGTTGTCGGGCATCCTCGACGTCGAGGACCCACTGCCTGGCGCCTACCGGTTGGAGGTCTCCTCGCCGGGGGTCGAGCGGCCGATGTTCCGTGCCGACGATTTTGCGCGTTTCGCGGGTCAGCGAGTGCGGCTGCGGCTGCACAAGCCGGTGGCGAAACAAAAGAAGTTCGAGGGCGTCGTACAGGGCGTCGAGGGCGAGGACATCACCGTCCTGGTCGACGAGGTGGGCGAGCTGGTCTTCCGTTTCGAGGAAGTCGAAAAGGCCAACCTGGTCTACGAATTTGCCGACAACAGCAAGCGCGACCGCAAGGGCAAGAAAAAAGGTGCCAAGCGGCGCGCGGCGCGGAAATAGAGCGATCTGGCTAGCAACATGAACAAAGAAATCCTTTTTGTCGTCGATTCGGTTTCCAACGAGAAGGGCGTCGAGCGCGACGTGATCTTCGAGGC
>JAFGUH010000095.1 GCA_016938615.1 Halothiobacillaceae bacterium
CACGTCGATCGCCGAGGCATAGCCGCTGATCGCCTCGTCGACGCTGTTGTCGATTACCTCCTGGGCCAGGTGGTTTGGCCGCGAGGTGTCGGTGTACATGCCCGGACGCTTTCGTACCGGGTCGAGGCCGGTCAGCACCTCGATCGAGCCGGCGGTATAGTCGGATCGTTCAGCCATAATCAACCGTGCATTCCCTGGGTGGTCGACGCCACGGCCTTGCTGGCCGCTGGCGTGCTGCCGGGACCGGCCATCGCAGTCCGCAGCATGCGGGCCCAAAGTGTACACCCCCGCCCCGCGCCTGACACCGGGGTTGAAATCGAACCCGCAAGCCGCCATGTCCGTCGACAGCCTTGCAAACGCACACGAGGATCAGCTGATCATGAGCGAAAGCGCGCACGTCTTTTCCGTCACGACCCAGACATTCCACGACCAGGTGGTAGAAGCCTCCCGGGAAACCCCCGTGCTGGTCGACTTCTGGGCGGAATGGTGCGGTCCCTGCGGCCAGCTGATGCCGCTGCTTTCGCAGGTAGTCGAGAGCATGGACGGCCAGGTGAAGCTCGCCAAGGTCGACACCGAGGCGGAGTCGGAACTCGCTCAGCAGTTCGGCGTGCGCAGCCTGCCCACGGTGATGATGTTCGTCGGCGGCAGGCCGGTGGATCAGTTCCAGGGTGCCCTGCCCGAGGGGCAGATCCGCGATTTCATCGGCCGGCACGTCCTCTCCGAGGTCGACAAGCTGCGCGGCGAGGCCCAACAGGTGCGCGCCGCGGGTGCTACCGACCAGGCGATGGACCTGCTCAAGCAGGCCAATCAGCAGGAGCCGGGCAACGTGGAAGTACTGCTCGACATCGCCGACGTCATCGCCGAGCAGGGCGACCTCGACCAGGCCTGGGAGATCCTCGAATCGCTGCCGGTGGACGCGGCCAACCGCGATGACGTCAAGTCGTTCAAGGCCCGCATCGGCATGGCGCGCTCGGCCCGTTCCGGCCCGCCGGAAGAGGAGCTGCGCGCCCGCATCGAGGCGAATCCGAAAGATTCCGAGGCGCGCGAGGCGCTGGCCGCCAAGCTCGTCATGCGCGGCGACATCGAGGCCGCCATGGAGCAGTACTACCAGACGATGCTGCGCGATCGCGCCTACAACGAGGATGCCGGGCGACGCGGCCTGATCGACCTGTTCGAGATGATGGGGGCCGAGCACCCGCTCAGCCGCCGGTATCGCCGCAAGATGTTCGGTCTGCTGCACTGAGCGACGCGCCGCCCGTTTATCGCGACAGGCATGCATCCCCACCACCCCAACGAGCTGATCGACCACGCCGGCCGGGCGCTGGGCATCGGCATCGCGCTCAACCTGGGCTTCGTGATCCTCGAGGCGGTCGCCGGCATCCTGGGCCATTCCATGGCCCTGCTGGCGGACGCGGCCCACAACCTCGGCGACGTACTCGGACTGGTGCTTGCCTGGGGGGCAAATCGGCTGAGCCGGCGCGTAGCCGACCGGCAGTTCAGCTACGGGCTGGGCAGCAGCACCATGCTCGCCGCCCTGCTCAACGCCATCACCCTGATCCTGGCCTCGCTATGGATACTGTGGGAGGCCGGCATGCGCCTGCTCGAGCCGCCAACGGTCGACGGGGGGCTGGTGATCGCGGTGGCACTCGCCGGGGTGCTGGTCAACGCCGGGACGGCCTGGTTGTTGATGGCGCAGCAGAAGCACGACCTCAACCTGCGCGGCGCCTTTCTGCACATGGCCGCCGACGCCGCGGTATCGGTGGCAGTCGCGGTCTCGGGCCTGCTGATCCTGTTGACCGGGCTGAGCTGGATCGACCCGCTGCTCAGCATGGCGGTGAGCCTGGTCATTCTGGTCCCCGCGATCGGCCTGACCCGCCAGTCGCTGCAACTGATCCTGCATGGGGTGCCCGACGACATCGATCTCGACGACGTGGGTGACTACCTGCAGGGTCTGCCGGGCGTCACCGAGCACCATCACCTGCACGTCTGGGCGCTGTCCACCCGCGAGACGGCCATGAGCGTCCACCTAGTCACGCCCACTCCGCCCGACGACGGCGATCGCTTCCTGCACGACCTCCAGCAGGCCCTCCGCCAGCGCTTCGGCATCGCGCACGCCACCGTGCAGATCGAACGCGGCAACGCGCCCTGTCCGATCGACGACTGAACGGCGACGAGACCCTGCCGTCACCGCGAAGGCGACAGCGCCATTGCCAGCGCTCAGGCGCGGCCTCCGGCAACTGACGAGGGCGGACAGCTTCCCTGTCACAGGCCCCGTCTGAATCGAAAGCGGCGAGCGCGGGAGGCCCAGCCAGAAGCTCGGCCAGAAGCTCGACCAGAAGCTCGGCCAGCAGTCCGACGACGACGCGCAACCGCCTCCCCAGATGACCGAACCTCCGCTATGGTGTTGGAGACGGACAGGTCGAGCATGACCGCCCGGACCCGCGAACGGAACCACGCTCGGAGCCAACCATGGGGCACGACCGGAGAGACGACACCGACCGCCGCGATGCCATCGCGGCCCTGCGCGAGGTCGCTCCGTTCGACCGGATCGACCCGGACCTGCTCGGCCGGGTGATGGCCGAGGCCCGCATCCGGTCCCTAGACGAAGGCGAGGTGCTGCTCGAGCCAGGCATGGGCCCGCCGACAAGCTTCTACGTGGTCTTGTCCGGACGGGTCGACGGCCTGGTCGATAGCCAGGCCGTTAGCCGGGCCGACAGCTCGGCCGATTCCCCGGGCGGACAGCCGGTCTGGTCCCTGGGGCGCGGCGATGCATTCCCACTTGGCGCCCTGACCGAGAACCGCCCGGTGGGCACTATCCAGCGCGTCGGTGCGGCCGGCGAGGTGATCGTGGTGCCCGCCGCGGCTTTTCGACAGCTACGCGAGGCGAGCGCGGTCTTCGACGACTTTTGTACCCGACGCATCGGTCACCTGCTCGCCCGCGGCCCCGTCGGCGACGACGACCTCGGACGGCTCGGCGGGGCCGGGACGCTGCTCGATCCGGCCACGGCCGTCCGTGAACGACTGACGGGCGAGCCGTTGCGACTCGACGGTGACACGCCTCTCAGCCAGGCGGCCCGCGCACTGGAGCGACATGGTGGCGACGCGATCGTCGTGCGTCTCGACGACGGATGGGGCATCGCCACTCTGCGTGATCTCGCCTTCCGGGGTTTAGCGGGCGGCGAGCATCTCCGCCTGACGCTGGCAGACGTCGCCACATGCAACCCGGTCGGCATCGACGCCGGAACGTCGCTGCTCGAGGCGGCCGTGGACTTCGCCGAGCACGGCTTTCACCACCTGCTGGTCACCGAGATCGACCGCGACGAACCGCTCGGGGTGATCGACGAGTCGAGCCTCTACCGGGTCAATGCGATGACGCCGGGGGTGTTGCACCAGCGCATCCGCAAGGCCGGGGCCGTCGAGTCCCTCGTTGCCGTGCGCCGCGACATCCCCGATATCGTCGGCGCGTTGCTGGAATCCGGCTCGAACTTCGCTTCCATCAGCCGGATCGTCTCGGGGCTAAACGACGCGATCACCCGGCGGGTCATCGCCTTGACCTTCGAGGACGCGCCCCTCCCCGCCGACATGGAATGGTGCTGGTTGACCTTCGGCAGCGAGGCCCGCGCCGAGCAGACGCTGGCGACCGACCAGGACAATGGCCTGGTGTTCGCCGGACCGATGGACGATCAAGCGGCCCGCGACCAGCTACTGCCGCTGGCAAGGCGGGTGAACGAGGCGCTCGACCAGCTCGGCTACCCGCTCTGCCCCGGCCACATCATGGCTGGCAACCCCGAGCTGTGCCTCTCGCTGGACGAGTGGGGCGAACACATGCGCGCCTGGATCGACCAAGGCACCCCGGAGCACCTGCTCAAGGCCAGCATCTTCTTCGATGCACGCGGGCTGGCCGGCAGCCGCGGGCTGTTCGATCGATGGGCCGCCGCCTGGCGGGAACCGGCCCGCAAGAACGGGCGCTTTCGCCGTCAACTCGCCGCCAACGCCCTGCGTAACCAGCCACCGCTGACCCTGCTCGGCGGCTTTCGCACTCGCGAGCGACAAGGCCAGCGCGGCATCGACATCAAGACCGAAGGCGCGACGCCCTTCGTCGACGCCGGCCGCATCGAGGCCCTCGCCACGGGATCGGCAGCCACGCGCACCGACCAGCGTCTGGCGCTGGTGCCCGAGAGCGCCCTGCCGGCCGACGACCTGACCGCGGCCTACGATTTCATCCAACGCCTGCGACTCAGTCACCAATACCACCAGATCCGCCGCGGCAAACCGCCCGACAACCTGATCGACCCCGACCGGCTCGACGGCCTTACCCAGCGTCTGTTGAAGGAATCCTTTCGGATTGCACGCAAGCTGCAGCGTCATCTCGCGATCGCCTATCAGCTTTAAGGAACCTCTGAGAAACAAAGGTTCCCATTTCCCCCACGCCTCCAGTACGCTTAGCGGGCGTCGGCGTCCGTCGGCTCGAACGGACTGTCCGTCGAGCCGCCGCCAGTCGGCGACCATCGAAAAAAAACAACAGTCGGGTCCTACCGAAACCCTGGGAGTCATTCATGGAGCAAGCATCCAATCGCGCCGAGTATTGGCGCGCCAATCTGAAGGTACTGTTCGGCTGTCTGGTCGTCTGGTTCCTGGTGTCCTACGTATTCGGGATTCTGCTGGTCGATACGCTCAACCAGTTCTCACTGGGTGGTTACCCACTCGGCTTCTGGTTCGCGCAGCAAGGCTCGATCTTCACCTTCGTGGTGCTGATCTTCTTCTACGCCTGGCGCATGAACGCCATCGACAAGAAATTCGGCGTCGCCGAAGACTGATAACGCAGGAGCCCAAGACACATGGAACTTCAGACCCTGATTTACCTGGTGGTTGGCGCCACCTTCTTGCTTTACTTCGTCCTCGCGATCGTCGCCCGCGCGGGCACCACCAGCGAGTTCTACGTCGCCGGCAAGGGGATCAACCCCGTCCTCAACGGTATGGCTACCGCCGCCGACTGGATGTCCGCCGCGTCGTTCATCTCGATGGCGGGCCTGATCGCCTTCAACGGCTACTCGGCCTCCGCCTACCTGATGGGCTGGACCGGCGGCTACGTGCTGCTGGCGATGCTGCTGGCGCCGTACCTGCGCAAGTTCGGCAAGTTCACGGTGCCGGAATTCATCGGTGACCGCTTCTACTCCAAGACCGCGCGCGTCATCGCCGTCATC
>JAFGUH010000096.1 GCA_016938615.1 Halothiobacillaceae bacterium
GCCGTTTAGGCCCAGTGCCGTAGGAGCGGCTTTAGCCGCGAAACCGGTTCGTTGGCCTATTGGCGTTTCGCGCCTGAAGGCGCTCCTACGAGTGTCGTGTGCCTTTGTGGGAGCTTGCCTTGCAAGCGAAACGCGCCGTCAGGCGCGTGTCCCGTTCTCCTCTTGCTGCCACACTCAAGCGGGGACGGCGGCTAATGCCGCCTTCGCGAGCGAGGCTCGTTCCCACGGAGGGGCGTCATGAGCATCCATAGGGCGAGCCTGCGCTGGTTGTGGTTGTCCTTCGGGGTAGTGGTCGTCGATCAGCTGACCAAGTGGGCGGCCCTGGTCGGGCTCGACTATGCCCGGCCGGTGGAGATACTGCCGTTCTTTAATTTCACGTTGCTCTACAACACCGGTGCGGCATTCTCGTTCCTTGCCGATCACGACGGCTGGCAGCGCTGGTTCTTCGTCTTTCTCGCGGTGGTCATCACGGCGGTCCTGTTGGGCTGGCTGGCGTTCGGCGCGATCCGCGACCGGCGTGTCCAGGCCGGGATTACGCTGGTGATTGGCGGGGCGGTGGGCAACGTCATCGACCGGGTGGCCTATGGACACGTGGTCGACTTCCTCGATTTCCACGTCGCCGGCTGGCACTGGCCGGCCTTCAATATCGCCGATGCGACCATTACCATCGGCGTGATGCTGATCATCTGGGCCGAGTTGCGGCCCCGCAAGGCAACCGAGCGCAGCTGATGACCGAAGACGATACCTCGACGCGGCCGACCATCACGGAGAACTCCGAGGTCACCATTCACTATGAGATCCGCCTGCCCGACGACCGGGTGGTGGACAGCACCTTCGACGGCGAACCCGTCACGGTGCGCCTCGGGGCGGGTGCCTTCGCGCCTCGTCTCGAGGAGGCGCTGATCGGCTTGCCGCTGGGCGAACACACCCGGATACTGCTGACGCCCGAGTACGCCTTCGGCCAGCCGGACCCGGGCAATGTGCATCGCATGCCGCGGGGGCAGTTTCCCGAGGACATGACCCTCGAGCCGCAACGGGTGATCGAATTCGACCTGCCCAACGGCGAGGCGGTCCCGGGGACGGTGAAGGCGGTCACAGACGAGTCGGTCACGGTGGATTTCAACCATCCCCTTGCCGGCCACAACATTCAGTTCATCGTGCAGGTGCTCGGCATCGACGAGCAGGCGGCAGCAGAGGCGGGCGAAACCCCGCCGGGAGCGACGACATGAAGAT
This sequence comes from Halothiobacillaceae bacterium, assembly GCA_016938615.1. Taxonomy (GTDB): domain Bacteria; phylum Pseudomonadota; class Gammaproteobacteria; order Halothiobacillales; family Halothiobacillaceae; genus Guyparkeria. The sequence continues at coordinate 1,234 of JAFGUH010000096.1, forward strand.
TCAACTGGCCAACCCGCGCGGATTCTGTGCAGGGGTCGATCGGGCGGTCGAGATCGTCGATCGGGCACTCGAGTCGTTCGGTGCGCCGATCTACGTCCGCCACGAGATCGTGCACAACCGCTACATCTGCGACAACCTGCGCGACAAGGGGGCGATCTTCATCGAGGATCTGGCCGACGTGCCGGACGACTCGACCCTGATCTTCTCCGCCCACGGCGTCTCCAAGGATATTCAGGACACCGCCGCCAGTCGGGGCCTCAAGGTGTTCGACGCCACCTGCCCATTGGTGACGAAGGTGCATATGGAGGTCGCTCGCCACGCCCGCGCCGGGCGCGACGTGGTGCTGGTCGGCCACGATGGGCACCCGGAGGTCGAAGGGACGATGGGGCATTTCGATCCGTCGTTCGGCGGGGCCATCCACCTGGTCGAGACGATCGCCGACGTCCAGACGCTTACGGTCGACAACCCGAACGGATTGGCCTGGGCGACGCAGACCACCCTGTCGGTCGACGAGACCCGCGCGATCATCGGCGCGCTGAAGGCGCGCTTCCCCCGGATCGAAGGGCCACGCAAGGACGATATCTGCTACGCCACACAGAATCGCCAGGACGCGGTGCGTGAACTGGCCGAGAGTTGCGACGTGGTGCTGGTGGTCGGCTCGAAGACCAGCTCGAACTCCAATCGCCTGTGCGAGCTTTCCCAGCAGGCCGGCACACCGGCGCACTTGATCGACGGAGCCGCGGACATCGACCCGGCCTGGTTCGATGATTGCAGCCGGGTCGGGGTGACGGCCGGCGCCTCGGCCCCGGAGATCCTGGTCCAGCAGGTGATCGAACGGCTCAAGCTCGATTGCGAAGCCACGCTTGAGGAGCGCGCTCCAGCGGTGGTCGAAAACATGGTTTTCCCGATCCCCGCCGCACTGCGCTAAGACATCACTGCACCAACCGAGGCTGCCTCTGGCTCGCGAGTCCCGCTCGGGCAGGTCGCCGGGCCGCGATCGCTTCGCGCGCGAGGGGGCTTTCTAGTCCGCTATTTGATGCGGATGCGTCGCCATCCGGCGGCAGATCGAGCGATGGACCAGGCGGTGGGAGACTAGCCCGCCGAATGGAACCAGTGCGGCCAGGGCCACGGCTGCCCCATCTCTAGCGCTCAGGTCACGACGGAAGAGCACGGCGCCCAGCACCGCCATCGTCCACAGGTAAAGCACGCCGTGCACGGGGCCGACCACGCTCACCGCCACAGGCATGTCCGCCATGTGCTTGAGCGGCACGGCCACCAGCACGAGTGCGATCAACGAGGCGCCCTCGAGCAGGGTCATCAGGCGCAGGTGTTTGATCGTCGGCACGAGGAGTAGGCGTCTTTACGGATACATGGTGTTTGTCGAAAGTAACACCAACTCCGGCCATCGTGCAGAGGTTCCTTAAGGCCCGACGGCAACCCGGCGGCATCGTTGCTGGATTCCCGCTTTCGCGGGAATGACGCACTGTGGGGACGTTTCGAACGTTTGGCGTTTGCCTCGTTGCAGTCCATTTAGTTCGCCCCGTTTCGTTCAGCTCGCTTAGTTCAGCGCTTGGCCACCGCGGCGGCTGGAGCAACAACCGGTCAGCCAGCAGCTAACCAACCGACAACCGGAAAAGAAACCGTCATTCCCGCGCAAGCGGGAATCCAGCGAACCACGGCACAGCGCAATAACGTCCCTCGAAGCAGTCGAGCCCAGCCACGATAGGCAGCCCTCAGACGCACGACGCCTTAGGGACGATTGGCCATCTGTCTCAGGCGTGCGCGATCGGCGCGGAAACGTTCCTCGTGTGCGCTGCCCTCCAGCGTCCGACGAAGCACCTGCTCCGCCCAGTCGGGCAACCGTTCGTTGACCCGGTAGAAGACCCAGGTGCCGTCCCGACGGACGGCGGCGATTCCCGACTCCCGCAGGTGCGCCAGGTGGCGCGAGATCTTGGGCTGGCTGAGGTCGAGGGCCGCGGTAAGTTCGCCGACGCACAGCTCGCCTTCCCGCAGCAACAGCATCAGGCTTCGCAGTCGGGTGGAGTCGGCGAGTGCGCGAAACAGGGTTTCGGCTTGCAGGTATGTGTCTCTGTTCACGTGCGAATGAGTCCGTTGCAAAGGGGCGTGTGCGGTTCGGGTTTCCGTGTGGGTATCCGTCATGTGGGGGTCTCTTTAGTATTGCCTACATTCAAAGAGGGCAAAACGACGCAGGAGTTCCGTATGAACTGGGATCCCGTTGCCGGGAACTGGCGTTCGTTCGTCGGTCACGCCGAGGAATGCTGGGGGCGAATCACGGGCGATGAGTTCGCTGTGATCGAGGGCAGGAAGGACGAGTTGATCGGCAAGATCCAGGCCCGCTAGGGAGACTCTGCACGATTCGATCGCGCATGAAAAAGCCCCGCGAATGCGGGGCTTTCCGTGTCGGTCCCGCCAACGGGGTGGCGGGCGTCGAGCGGGGTTAGACGCTGTAGTACATGTCGAACTCGACTGGGTGCGTGGTCATCCGCAGCAGTTGGACTTCCTCGCCCTTGAGCTCGATGTAGGCATCGATCAGGTCGTCGGAGAAGACATCCCCGCGGGTGAGGAATTCGCGGTCCTTGTCCAGCGCGCTGAGTGCCTCGTCGAGCGAGAAGGCGACCTCCGGGATGTTCTTCTCTTCTTCAGGCGGCAGGTCGTAGAGGTTCTTGCTCGCCGCTTCCCCCGGGTGGATCTTGTTCTGGATGCCGTCGATCCCGGCCATCAGCATGGCCGAGAACGCCAGGTACGGGTTGGCGGTCGAGTCCGGGAAGCGCAGCTCGACGCGGCGTGCCTTCGGGTTGGACACGAACGGGATGCGGATGGATGCCGAGCGGTTACGGCTGGAGTAGGCCAGCTTGACCGGCGCCTCGAAGCCCGGCACCAGGCGCTTGTAGCTGTTGGTCGAGGCGTTGCAGAAGGCGTTCAGCGCCCGTGCGTGCTTGATGATGCCGCCGATGTAGTAGAGGGCCATCTCGGACAGACCCGCGTAGCCGTCACCGGAGAAGAGGTTCTTGCCGTCCCGGGTCATCGACTGGTGGACGTGCATGCCCGACCCGTTGTCACCCACGATCGGCTTGGGCATGAAGGTGGCGGTCTTGCCGTAGGCGTGTGCGACGTTGTGGATCACGTACTTGAGGTCCTGGACCTCGTCGGCCTTCTTTACCAGCGTGTTGAACGCGACACCGATCTCGCACTGGCCGGCGGTGGCGACTTCGTGGTGGTGGACCTCGACGTTCTGTCCCATCTCCTCGAGCACCAGGCACATGGCTTGGCGGATGTCGTGCAGGGAGTCGACCGGTGGGACCGGGAAGTAGCCGCCCTTGATGCCCGGTCGGTGACCCATGTTGCCGTCTTCGTATACGCGCTCGGCGTTCCAGGCGGCTTCCTTGGAGTCGATCTTGACGAACGAGCCGGACATGTCCGAGCCCCAGCGCACATCGTCGAGGACGAAGAACTCGTTTTCCGGACCGAACAGCGCGGCGTCGGCCAGGCCGGAGGACTGGATGTAGGCCTCGGCGCGACGAGCGACGGAACGCGGGTCGCGGTTGTAGCCCTGCATGGTGTCCGGCTCGATGATGTCGCAGACGACGATCAGGGTCGGCTCTTCGGAGAACGGATCGATGTTGGCGGATTCCGGGTCCGGCATCAGGATCATGTCCGAGGCGTTGATGCCCTTCCAGCCGGCGATCGACGAACCGTCGAACATCACGCCGTCCTCGAAGGTTTCTTCATCGATGTGGCTGGCCGGGTAGGTGACGTGCTGCTGCTTGCCCAGTGTGTCGGTGAAGCGGAAGTCGACGAACTTGACGCCGTGTTCTTCCATCATGGTCATGACTTTGTTGGTCGCGTTGGACATGGAATCCTCCGGTAGGCGTTGAATCTCGAAAGCGGCGGGCGCGGCACCGCTCGGCAAACTGCCGACATGATCCGCTGATGCCCGACTTGGTGCAAGAAAAGCAGAAACCGTGCCGATTTGCGTGACCGGAGTGCGTCGGTCGGCGGCTACGGTGAGGGCCATGGCGAGTGGCCCCTAAGCGATTGATTGTGGGGCAGTGACGTCGACCGGCTGACGATGCGGCAGGGTCCCCGGAGCCGGATGCCCGCTGGGCATCGGCGGGGTTTGCACTACCGAGGTGAGCATCCTGTCTTATACGCACCAAAAATGGGCGCATGGTTGGGGGCGTTGCCCCTGCCTGCGTCGCGAGAGGCGGCGGATCGAGACGCGGGATGGTGCGGGCAATCGAATGCCAGGCAACTCATGCCGTGCCGACAGGCTCGCGCACAAGCGAGCAGGGCGAGTTTACGGCACAGGGCGGCACGACCGGCCGTGCTTGGGTCGAACAGATCGGCGACCGACAGCGTGCCCTCGGCGATGAATCGGTCCAGTTCCGGGTAGCGAAAGCTGGCGATGAGCTGGTCTCGATCGGCAGCGAGGACCTCCACCCGGTCGCCCCGGACTCCACAGTGGTGCATCAATCGCATGACAGCCTCCGGGAAGGATATTCGGAAATGATAACCATTCCCGTTCTCGGCTGCAACGCGGCCGGTCACCAGGGGATCGTGGTGCCGTCGATATCGATGAACCGTCCCCGGTCGGCCTCGGTCAGGCCGGCCATGTTGCGGCGCAGCCCCTCGGCGCTCTGGGCAGTGGTGATCTCGGCGTTGGGGCCACCCATGTCGGTGAGCACCCAGCCCGGGTGCAGGGCGACGACGTTTATCCCGTGCGGTTCGAGATCGATTGCGGCGCTTTTGATCACCGCGTTGACCGCCGCCTTGCTCGAGCGATAGATGTAGCCGCCGCCCGAGCCGTTGTCGCCCATCGAGCCGACCTTGCTCGAGAGGATGCCGATCTTCTTCTCGCCGCTGCGCGCCACCTGCTTGGCCAAGGCCTGCATGAGCAACATCGGTGCGATGCTGTTGATGCGGAAGACCTCCAGCCAGGCATCGATGTCGTCGACGTTGCCGAAGGCGACGCCCCGCGGGCCGTAGATGCCGGCGTTGTTGATCAGCCAGTCGATCGACTCGTCCGCCAGTTCGCGGGACAGTGCATCGATGGCGGCCGGGTCGGCCACGTCGAGCGCGTGGCGTTCCAGCGTGGCGGGGAACTGTTCGGCCAGCTGCGTCAGCTCGGCCGAGTTCACCGGGTTGCGGGCGGTGGCATGCACGCGCCAGCCGTCCTCAAGCAGCTGGCGGACCAGTTCCAGCCCAATGCCTCGGTTGGTGCCGGTGATCAATGCGGTCTTCATCCCGTTTGCCTCCTGTCGATCAAGATGGGTGTCATTCGGCGAGCCGGAGCACCAGCTCGCCTTCCTCGACTTGCACGCTCTTCACGCCGTCGGCGAGTGTCTGCCAGAAGCCCGGATCGTCGCCAAACTGGTCGACCAGGTCGACCCCCTTCAGTCCGCCGATCCAGGCGTTGGGGAGTGGCATGCCCCATAGGCTTACGCCGGTCACGATCACGGCGAGCCGTTTGCCGCCGGGCCCGTCGACCTCACGGACCTCGACGCCCGCGCTCAGGCGCAGTGTCTGGCCGCCCATGATCGGGAAGTCCGGTGGTAGCGGCACCAGGAGCTTGGCGCTGATCAGGTCGCGCGCGAGATCGATGGCCAATCGTCGCGCGAGTTCCGGATCGCGGGCGATCAGCGCGTTGAGTTCGCGCTCGTCGAACCGCAGGATGCGCGGCCCGGCTTCTTCCCGGTAGGTTTCCGGGCGGAGGCGCCCGTCGGTATCGAACTCCTCGGCGCGCGGTGCGAAGCGGTCGGGCAGCGAATCGCTCGCCGTGCCTCCCGGCGGCCTGACCCCGAGCGCGCTCAGCTTGTCGTCGAGTACCTGCTGTTCGCCAGCGGTCAGGTGCACCGGTTCGAACCGTTCCGGGAAGAGCAGATAGCGCGCGGTGAACGCGGCGAGCAGAAGGGTGAGCAGGATCGTGACCACCACGATCAGCAGGACCCAGGGCCAGGCAAGGCCGCGACGTGGGGGCTCGGGCGGCCCGGCGGCGGGCTGTTGCGGAGTCGAGTCGGTCACGGTGCGTTCCTCGGCATGGTGGGCCTGAGCCTAGCACGCCGCGACGAGCGCAGCCCGGGGTCATGCGAGCGCAGCCGGGGGCTTGGCCGTCTAGCGGGGAAGATGCCCGGTGTGCCGGTCCACCCGGCGTTCCCGCCATCGAAGAAGAGGCCAAGCGACCCGACGGCCGCCCGCGTCGTCATGTTTGACGCAGTGCTTGCGGCTTGCGGGCGGGTCAGCTCGACGGCTTGTCTAGCAACAACGAGCGCTTCATCTTCTTCGGCAGCGGCAGGCCCATCAGCTCGAGCACGGTTGCCGCGATGTTGGCGATGCCGCCACCGTTGCGCAGACGCACCGGCGTCTTGTCGATGACGATGCAGGGCACGGGATAGACCGTGTGCTGGGTGTGTGGGTCGCCCGTGATCGGGTCGACCATCTCGTCGCAGTTGCCGTGGTCGGCGGTGAGGATGATCGAGTAGCCCTGTTCGCTGGCCGCGTCGACCAGGCGACCGACCTCCTGGTCGACCGTCTCCATCGCCTTGATTACCGAGTCGCGCACGGCGGTGTGGCCGACCATGTCACCGTTGGCGAAGTTGACGAGCACAAAACCGTACTGCTCGGCGCGGACCGCGTCGATCGCCGCATCCGCCACCTCGCGGGCGCTCATCTCCGGTTGCAGGTCGTAGGTCGCGACCTTGGGCGAGGGCACCATGACGCGGTCCTCGCCGGCGAAGGTTTCTTCCTTGCCGCCGTTGAAGAAGAACGTCACGTGGGCGTACTTCTCGGTCTCCGCGCAGTGGAATTGCTTGATGCCGGCCTGGCTGATCGCCTCGGCCAGCACGTTCTTCGGTCGTTCCGGCGGAAAGCCGATAGGCGAGAGGAAGCGCGGATCGTACTCGGTCAGGCAGGTCACCACGATCGGTTGGTAGTCGCCGCGGTCGAAGCCGGTGAACTCCGCCTGGCCCAGCGCCTCGGTGAGCTGGCGCGGGCGGTCGTTGCGGAAATTGAAGAAGATCATCGAGTCGTCGGCCGACAACGGCTCGAAGCCGTCCAGCACCGCCGGACGGATGAATTCGTCGTGCTGCTCGGCCGCGTAGGAGGCGTCTAGCGCGGCGCGCGCGTCACGAAAACGCGGGCCGTCACCGCGCACGATCACGTTGAACGCCTCCTCGGTGCGCTCCCAGCGTTGGTCGCGGTCCATGGCGTAGTAGCGGCCGCTGATCGTCGCGATCGCCCCGCCGGCATCCTTGAGCTTGGGCTCGAGTTGGTCGAGGTAGGTCAGGGCGGACTTGGGCGCGGTGTCACGACCGTCGGTGATCATGTGCACCAGTGGGCGGGCGCCGATCTTCTTCGCCATCTTGATCAGGGCGAGCAGGTGACGGACGTGGCTGTGCACGCCACCGTCGGATACCAGGCCAATCAGGTGGATCGGTCGCTGGGCGTCGGCGGCCTTCTGCATCGCCTGGTTGATCGCGGCGTTCTCGTAGAAGCTGCCGTCCTTGATCGCGTCGTCGATCCGGACCAGATCCTGGCGGTTGATCGCACCGCTACCGAGCGTCAGGTGGCCGACCTCGGAGTTGCCCATCTGGCCGTCCGGCAGGCCGCAGGCGCGGCCCGAGGCCTCGATCACGGCGTGCGGGTGGTGCGCGAACAGTGCGTCGAGCCGCGGGGTCTCGGCAAGCGTTACGGCGTTGTTCGTGCGGCTCGGATTGACGCCGACGCCGTCCATGATGACGAGCAGGACGGGGCGTCGCGGAGCGATACTGGACATGACGGTAATTTCCTCGGGTTCTTCGTGTTGGCAGACCTGTCCAACGCGGTCCGGCTCCGCCGGGCGCCGGACCCTCGATTCATGCAGGTGTCCGATGCGTCGCCAGCGGGCCTCGTTTGGCCGCGCGACGAGGCGACCGGCAGGGGACTAGTTTCGCCCCGGGCGCTCGGGGTCGTCCTCGTCGGTTGACCGGGGCGGCGGGGCGTCGTCACGGTCTTCCGGTTCAACGGCACCATTGCGCGTGCTCTTGCCGGTCTGGGGACGTTCTTGGTCGGCCGCGTCCTCGTCGGCTTCCTCGTCCCGTGCGGCCGCCTCGCGGAGCGCGGTGTCGTCGAGCGATTGTTGTTCGCGCTCGATTTCCTCGAAGGCGCGATCGAAGTCGAAATCCTCGTCCCTCTCGGTTTCGGCCTGGCGGGCCGAGGGCGAGGAGCCCCCGCTCGACGGGCCGTCGTCGTCCGAAGGCGCCGACGGGCCGGCGGGATCCGGATCGTCATCGGTCGGCAGGACGGTGCCGCCCTGACGCCTGAGCAGAAGGCGGCCGATGACAATCCCCAGTTCGTAGAGGAACCAGACCGGGATCGCCATCATGAACTGCGAGAGGATGTCCGGCGGGGTGAAGATCGCGCCGATGATGAACGCCACCAGGATCGCGTAACGCCGCTTTTCCGCCAGTTGCTGCGGCGTGACAACGCCGATCAGGATCAGGAGCACGACGGCCACCGGTACCTCGAAGACGAAGCCGAAGGCGAAGAACATCGTGACGGTGAAGCTCAAGTACTCGTTGATGTCTGGCGCGAAGCTGACATCGGCCGGGCCGACGCCGGAGAGGAAGCCGAACACCACCGGGAAGACCGCGAAGTACGCGAAAGCCGCTCCGATGTAGAACAGTGCCGTGCTCGAGAAAACCAGCGGCACGATCATCTTGCGTTCATGCTGATAGAGCCCCGGGGCGATGAAGGCCCAGAGCTGGTAGAGCAGGAAGGGGATCGCGATGAACAGGGCGGTGAAGCCGGCCAGCTTGAGCGGAATGAAGAAGGTCGAGGCCACCTGCACCGCGATCATGCTGGTGTCTTCCGGCAAAAAGCGCGACAGCGGCTCGGAAAGGATCCGGAACAATTCGTTGCGTAACGGGAACAGCGCCAGGAACAGGACGAATACCACCGCAACCGACTTGATCAGCCGGTTGCGCAGTTCGACCAGGTGCGAGACGAAGCCGGCCAGGCCGGAGGGTTCGTCAGTTGTCGCGTCCGCGTTCCGTTGGCTCATCTTGACCTTTCGTCGTCGATTCCTTGGGCGTGGCCGATTCGGGCGAAGCCTCGGCCGGTGGGTCGGGGGCGGCGAACGGACGCTGGAATCGCTCGCCCGTCTCCGTTTCGAGTCGGCTCAACTCGTCTTCAAAGGCGTCGCGCTCGTTACCCGGGTCGTCGGTCGCATCACCCGGGGTGTGGTCGTCAGCCTCGGGCGAGGGCTTGGTGCCACCGTGACGCGCCTTCTCGCCGGCAGCGGAGTCGCGCATGGTCTGCTCGGCGTCGGAGAGTGCCCCGCGGACCGAGTTCTCGGTGTCCGAGAGGTCGTCCCGGGTTTCCTCGACCATCGCGCGGAGCTTGCTGATTTCGGATTCCTGCGAGTTCAGCAACTGCTTCATGTCCTGCATGTTGAACTCGCTGTCCATCTCGGCCTTGGCGTTGGCGACGAACTTGCGGACCTTGTAGGTCCATTCGCCGGCCTTGCGCGCCACGCCAGGCAGCCGCTCCGGGCCGATGACCAGCAAGGCCACGACCAGCACGAGGAAGACTTCCCAGAAGCTGAAACCGAACACGGGTCAATCCTGCGCCAGGGCGACGATCAGCTGCCCTTGCGCTCGTCGGCCTTCTCGGCCTTCTTTGCCTTGCCCGCCTCGATGGTTTCGCTCTCGATCACCCGGTTGGCATCGGGCTGCTCGCCCTCCTTGTGCTCCAGATTCTCGGTGCGCTTGGTTTCTTCGTCCTCGTCCTTGTCGGACTCTTCCTTCACGGCGGACTTGAACCCCTTGATCGCGCTGCCGAGATCGGAGCCGAGGTTTTTCAGTCGCTTGGTGCCGAACAGAAGCAGCACGATGGCGAGAATGATCAGCCAGTGCCAGATGCTAAAAGTACCCATGATCGCGATCTCCTAC
>JAFGUH010000097.1 GCA_016938615.1 Halothiobacillaceae bacterium
AAAAGACGACATCCTCGAAGCGATCTCCAACATGTCCGTCATGGAGGTCGTTGAACTGATCTCCGACATGGAAGAGAAGTTTGGCGTTAGCGCCGCTGCAGCCGTTGCCGCTGCACCGGCAGCCGGTGGTGGCGAAGGCGCCGCCGCCGCGGAAGAGCAGACCGAGTTCGACGTGGTCATGAGCTCGTTCGGCTCCAACAAGGTTTCCGTCATCAAGGCGACCCGCGAGCTGACCGGCCTGGGCCTCAAGGAAGCCAAGGACCTGGTTGAGAGCGCGCCGAGCACCATCAAGGAAGGTGTCGAGAAGGCAGAGGCCGATTCCATGAAGGCCAAGCTCGAAGAGGCAGGCGCTTCCGTCGAGCTCAAGTAAACGAGTGCAAGGGTCGCTTTACGATAGCACCCAAGTACGGGCTGGTGGCCTTCGGGTCGCCGGCCTTTACGCGCTTGTTGGGCTGCCTTTCGCGATCGGATCATCGGTCTGATCGCGAAAGGTTGCCCCGGGGCGGTGAGCCACCGCCCCACCCAGGGGGATGGGTCCCCGCGCGCCACGGCGTGCATCGCCAGTTCGCTGGTGATCACACTCAGATTGTCCCGACGAGGAAAGTAGATGAGCTATTCATTCACTGAGAAGAAGCGAATCCGCAAGGATTTCGGCAAGCGTGCCGAGGTCCTGCCGGTCCCCTATCTGTTGACCACGCAGGTAAAGTCCTACGAGGGCTTCCTGCAACAGGGGGTCAAGCAGAAGGAGCGCCGTAACATCGGTCTGCACGCGGCGCTCGGCTCGGTGTTTCCGATAGCGAGCCATTCGGGCAATGCTGAAATCGATTACGTCGACTATCACTTCGGCGAGCCGGCCTTCGACGTTCGCGAATGCCAGATTCGTGGCCTGACGTATTCCGCGCCGCTGCGCGTCAAGCTGCGCCTGGTCATCTACGACAAGGAAGCGCCGGCCGGCTCCAAAGTGGTCAAGGATATCCGCGAGCAGGATGTCTACATGGGCGAGATCCCGTTGCAGACCGAGAGCGGCACCTTCGTCGTCAATGGCACCGAGCGGGTCATCGTCTCCCAGCTGCACCGCTCGCCGGGCGTGTTCTTCGACCATGACAAGGGCAAGACCACGACCTCCAAGCGGATGCTGTTCTCCGCGCGGGTCATCCCGTACCGCGGTTCCTGGCTCGACTTCGAGTTCGATCAGAAGGATCTGGTCTACGTCCGCATCGACCGTCGCCGCAAGATCCCGGCGTCCATCCTGCTGCGCGCGCTGGGCTACAACAACGAGGAAATGCTCGACATCTTCTTCGAGCACGACGAGTTCCGCATCGATGGCGAGAACCTGTCGCTGGCGCTGGTTCCCGAGCGCCTGAAGGGCACCGACGCGGCCTTCGACATCGAGGTCGATGGCGAGGCCGTGGTCAAGACGGGCAAGCGCATTACCGCCAAGCACGTCCGTGAACTGGAGAAGGCGGATATCGAAAGCCTGCCGGTCCCGGCGGAGTTCCTCGTCGGCCGCACGCTCGCCAAGGACGTGGTCGACACCGACAGCGGCGAAGTCATCGCGAACGCCAACGACGAGATCACCGAGGACCTGCTGGCCGCTTTCCAGAAGGCGGGCATCGAGTCCTTCAAGACGCTGTACTACAACGAGGTCGACCGCGGCCCGTACATGTCGTTGACCCTGCGCAATGATCCGTCCACCACGCCGCTCGAGGCAATGGTCGAGATCTACAAGATGATGCGTCCGGGCGAGCCGCCCACCAAGGATGCGGCCGAAGGCCTGTTCCACGGCCTGTTCTTCAGCGAGGAACGCTACGACCTCTCCGAGGTCGGGCGGATGAAGTTCAATCGCCGACTCGAGCGCGAGAGCGACGTGGGTCCGGGCATTCTCTACGACGCCAAGTACTTCGGTCGCCTGGCCCAGGGCGGTGACGAGATCGCCAAGAAGCGGGTCGAGGAAAGCGGCGAGTTGTCCGACGTCCTCGACGTGCTGTTGGAGCTGATCGCCATCCGTAACGGCAATGGCAAGACCGATGACATCGACCACCTCGGCAACCGCCGCATTCGTTCGGTGGGCGAGATGGCCGAAAACGTCTTCCGTATCGGTCTGGTGCGGGTCGAGCGGGCCGTCAAGGAGCGCCTGACGCAGGCCGAAAGCGAGGGCCTGACCCCGCAGGACCTGATCAACGCCAAGCCGGTTGCTGCCGCCGTGAAGGAGTTCTTCGGCTCCTCGCAGCTGTCGCAGTTCATGGACCAGAACAACCCGCTCTCCGAGGTCACGCACAAGCGTCGTATCTCCGCGCTCGGGCCGGGCGGCCTGACCCGCGAGCGCGCCGGCTTCGAGGTGCGTGACGTTCACACCACGCACTATGGCCGCGTCTGCCCGATCGAGACCCCTGAAGGCCCGAACATCGGCCTGATCAACTCGCTGGCCGTGTTTGCCCAGACCAACACCTACGGCTTTCTCGAGACGCCTTACCGCAAGGTAATCGATGGCAAGGTGACCGCCGATGTCGACTGGCTGTCGGCCTACGAGGAAGAGAAGTACACCATCGCCCAGGCGAATGCGCCGCTGGCCGAGGACGGGACGCTGACCGGCGAGTTGATCTCGGCACGCAAGTCCGGCGAGTTCATGCTCTCGGACCCGTCCGAGATCCAGTACATGGACATCTCGCCGAAGCAGATCGTGTCGGTGGCCGCTTCGATCATCCCGTTCCTCGAACACGACGATGCCAACCGCGCCCTGATGGGGTCGAACATGCAGCGCCAGGCCGTTCCGACACTCAAGGCGGACAAGCCCTTGGTCGGTACCGGCATGGAGCGCGTGGTCGCGACCGATTCGGGCGCCTGTGTGGTCGCCAAGCGTGGCGGGGTGGTCGACCGCGTCGACGCCTCGCGTGTCGTGGTCCGGGTCAAGGCCGAGGAGGCCACCCAGGGCGAGGTCGGTGTCGACATCTACAACCTGACCAAGTACACCCGTTCGAACCAGAACACCTGCATCAACCAGCGTCCGCTGGTGAAGGTCGGCGACCGGATCGAGAAGGGCGACGTGCTGGCCGACGGTCCCTCGGTCGACATGGGCGAGCTGGCGCTGGGACAGAACATCTTCTGTGCCTTCATGCCGTGGAACGGCTACAACTTCGAGGATTCGATCCTTCTCTCCGAGCGGGTCGTGCGTGAAGACCGTTTCACCACCATCCACATCGAGGAGCTCAACTGTGTCGCCCGCGACACCAAGTTGGGCGCCGAGGAGATCACGGCCGATATCCCGAACGTCGCCGAGAACCTGCTCAACAAGCTCGACCAGGCCGGCGTGGTGCACATCGGGGCCGAGGTCAAGCCCAACGACATCCTGGTGGGCAAGGTGACGCCGAAGGGCGAAACGCAGCTCACCCCGGAGGAAAAGCTCCTCAGAGCCATCTTCGGCGAGAAGGCGTCCGACGTGAAGGACACCTCCCTGCGCGTCCCGCAGGGCATCGAAGGCACCGTCATCGACGTCCGTGTCTTCACCCGTGACGGCATCGAGAAGGATAGCCGTGCCCGCGCCATCGAAGAGGCCGATCTCGACGCGGTGCGCAAGGATCTCAAGGATCGCATGCGCATCATCGAGGGCGACATACAGGCCCGCGTTCGCGACACCCTGCTGGGGAAGGTCGCCGTCGGCGGTCCGACCGGCGTCAAGGCCGGTGGCAAGGTTACCGCCGCGCAGTTGAACAAGATCGACCCGGCCAAGTGGTTTGAGATCCGCGTCGAGGACGAGTCCGCCGCCTCCGCGCTGGAGGAGTACAAGGCCCAGCTCGAGCGCGAAAAGGCCGACGCCGAGGCGCGCTTCGAGGACAAGAAGCGCAAGATCCAGCAGGGCGACGACCTGCAGCCGGGCGTGCTCAAGATGGTC
>JAFGUH010000098.1 GCA_016938615.1 Halothiobacillaceae bacterium
ATCTCCGTGACCGTGCCCACCGTCGAGCGCGGGTTGTGCGAGGTGGTCTTCTGCTCGATCGAGATCGCCGGCGACAGCCCCTCGATGGTGTCCACGTCCGGCTTGTCCATCATCGACAGGAACTGGCGCGCATAGGCCGACAACGACTCGACGTAGCGGCGCTGACCCTCGGCGAAGATCGTGTCGAACGCCAAGGAGGACTTGCCCGAGCCGGACAGCCCGGTGAAGACGATCAGCTTCTCGCGTGGCAGGTCGACATCGATGTTCTTGAGGTTGTGCGTGCGGGCACCGCGAATGCGGATAAACGGATCGGCCATGGTGTGCGGTTGTCGCTCGATTGAATGGACGTCGCTCGCGGCGAAGAGGCTTGCTCCCCGCCGCGAGCGGAACCGGTCATTGTAGTCGAAAGGGGGGAGATCTCATTGACCTGCCAAGCGCTTAGGCGAATCGCGCCGGTGAGTGGTCCCCCTCTTCCCGGATGCTTTATAGTGACGGTTTGGCCGGCGACTCGACCGGTCCGGCAGGAACCAGAAGGAGTGTGAATATGGCGAGCCGCGGTGTGAACAAGGCAATCATCATCGGCAATCTCGGGGTCGACCCGGACGTCCGCTACCTGCCGTCCGGCGGTCAGGTCACCAACATTCGCGTGGCCACCTCCGAGCAATGGAACGACAAGTCCACCGGCGAGAAGCGCGAAAACACCGAGTGGCACCGCATCGTCTTCTTCGGCAAGCTCGCCGAGATCGCCGGTGAGTACCTGAAAAAGGGCAGCCAGGTCTACATCGAAGGCCGCCTGCAGACCCGCAAATGGCAGGGCCAGGACGGCCAGGACCGCTTCACCACCGAGATCGTCGCCAACGAGATGCAGATGCTCGGCGGCCGTCCGGGCGCCGGTGGCGGCCAGGGCGGCGGCTACGGCGGTGGTCAGGCCAGCCAGGGCGGTTACGGCGGCGCTGCCGCAACTGGTGCCGGTGCCGGTGCCGGCTACGGCGGTGGCCAGTCCGACTACGGCGCGCCGCCCCCGCCGCCGAGCCAGGACCAGCGCCCGGCCAAGTCGATCGACGACGGCTTCGGCGAGGACGATATCCCGTTCTAGTCCGCTTCTGGGCAGACTCAATACTGACAAACCCCGTCCTTGGACGGGGTTTGTTGTTTTCGGAGTTGGTGTCCAAGCAAACAAAAACCCCGCTCGGCCGAGCGGGGTCTTGTCGTTCCGGCCAGGTGGAGGAATCAGTCCTTGGCGACCACCGGCAGGCCGGCCTCTTCCCAGGCGTTCATGCCGCCCATCAGGTTGGCGACGTTGGTGTAGCCCTCGCGCA
>JAFGUH010000099.1 GCA_016938615.1 Halothiobacillaceae bacterium
CACGACCGAGCAGCAGATGACCGATCAGATCAACAACGGTCTGACGGTGATGAGCAACCTGATCCAGCAGGGCGCCACGACGATCAACAGCCTGATCCCGCTGCAGGTGCAGCTTCTCGATGCGCAGTCGCATGTGAAGATCACCAACAGCACGCTGACCGCCGATGGCAACTGGAAGAACAAGACGATCACGCCAACGGTTTTCTCGGCTGGCACGCCGTCGAACAAATGGCCAGCTTGGGGCAACGGGGCTGCGGAGGATACCTACAGCTTCCTCTCGACCCCGCAGCTGAACTTCAACAGCAGCGTTCAGGATGTGGTCGACAATATCACCGGCAGCCTGATCGGCGGCGGCGCGCCCTATAGCCTGACGCTGAACCTGCCCTCCGCCTGGGACCCGTCAAGCGATGCGCTTGTCGTGCAGTCCCATGCCCAGACCACCTATTCGATCTCGCCCAAGGCCTATGCGCTGGGCGTCGTCATGGCCAACAGCAATGTCGAGAGCCAGGTGCTGCTCGATGGCAGCGATCTAACGACCAAGGCGGGCGACATGCGTCTGGCGAGCACCGCGTCGGAAGATCACACGGTGTCGATCTCTGCGAGCAAGTTTAAGGATTACGCGGGCGCGCTGGTGGTCACGACACGCGAATTGCAGAACCAGCTTCTGGTCAAGGGCGGCTCGCTCACCTCGGCGGGCGCGCTCAACGCGGGCGCCTTCACCGGCAAGTCGCATTCGATCACCACCGGCGCCAATGCCGGCAGGGAGGGGCTCGGCGCCGTGGCGATCAGCGTCGATGTCTCGCAATCGACGACCGAGGCCGCGCTGGGCGGCACGATCAAGACCGGCGGCGCGCTCGATCTCGATGCCGAGACGCTGTTCTTCAACAAGGTTCATTCCACGACCGCGACGATGGGTGTCGCCGATCCGAGCAAGCTGATTGGCAAGAAACGCGCAGCGAACAAATCGATGGTTAATGCGATCCCCGGCGCGCAGAGCCAGCTTCAGGGCAAACCGGTCGACCCGAACCGCGCGCCCCATATCGGCTTCGGGGTCGCGATCGACGTGCAGGTGGACAACGACAACACCTTTGCGACGCTGGGTGGCGACTATCACGACTTCACCAATGGCGGTGCGCTGACCGCCTTGGGGACGACCGATGTCACGGCGACCGGCCAACCGGTCTCGGTCAACTCCGCCTATCGTTTCGCGGGGCCGACCGAGGGCGGCAGTTCGCTGTCGCGTTCGGTCTCGGCGGCGTTCGGAAAACTGAACTACGCGGCGCAGCGCGCAATCGACAGATACAACGCGACGCATACCGACCAGATCACCCAAGACGAGCTGATGGGGAAATATTCTCAGGCGCTGATGCTGACCGGCTCGGTCTCGACGATGGGTGGCACGACACAGGCCGAGATCGGCAAAGACGCGACGGTGAACGCGGCGGCCGCGACCGTGCAGTCGCAGACGCGCTTCCCCCATGCTGATCCGCTCGGCGATATCCGCGACAAATGGGACCAGTTCACCGGCCAGATCACCGACTATACCGAACTGCCCAGCGATCCGACCCAGCTGACCCCGCCCGACGCGCCGGGCCTGATCGACACGATCAACCCGCTGAACTTCATCACCACGGATGTGAAATCGAAAGCGACGGCGCCGGTGCCGAATGACGGCTCGCGCCCGGTCGTGCCGGAGGATCAGCAGAAGCTCGCGATCGGTATCACTGCCAATGTTTTCAATACCGACAACGCGACCGATGCGGTGGTCCGCAACGGCGCGGTGCTGAACCTTACCGGCGATCTCAATGTGCTTTCGAGCCAGGAGAGCCTGTTCCTCCATCTCGCGAACCTGCCCAAGTCGAACCCGCTCAAGGGCGATGCGGAGGGCGCGATCGGCGTCGGGATCAATATCGACCGGATCGGCAGCGAGGTGTCTTCCGTCATCGAATCCGGTGCGACGGTGAATGCCGGCACGAACGGGGTCAATGTCGATGCCTATACCCGCAACATCGCCGGCATCCTCAGCTTTTCGGGCGGGCAGGGCACGAAAACGGCGGTCAACGCGACGGTTGCCACCAATATCGCCCATGCCGAAACCGTGGCGCGGATCGGCGACGATGCTTCGGTGACGGGTGGCGCGGTCACGATCTCGGCCAAGGACGAGTCTGTCCAATGGGCGGCTGCGGGCGCGATCTCGGCCTCGGAAAACGTCGGCGTGGGGGCGTCGGCGGGGCTGAACATTTCGGGCCGCAAGGTCTGGGCCGGGATCGGCCCGGCGGATGAAGCCGCCACTCCGGGC
>JAFGUH010000100.1 GCA_016938615.1 Halothiobacillaceae bacterium
ATCGCAAAGTTTCTGGTCGCCCCAGCCGGGACCGCGCGGCCGCCTTCGCTTTGCAACCTTTCCTGCGCCCTACAGTTAGCTGAGACACCGCCTTGTGCTTAGTGAAGGAGCGCGAGGAGGTGAGCATGACGGACACGACGGTACGGGGCGCTGGCCCGGCGGCGCGCGCCCATCACGCTGGCGGCGACGGGCCAGCGCCTGACAGGCGCCGGCGCATGTCGGCCAAGCGCAAGCAGAGCGCGGTGTTGCGGCTGTTGCGGGGCGAGGATCTGGAGCTGTTGTCGAGGGAACTCTCGGTGCCGGCGGCCGAGCTGAGCGCTTGGCGCGACGCCTTCCTGGCTGCCGGCGAGGCGTCGTTGAAGACGCGGCCCGCCGACGGCCGCGACGCCGAGATTGGCCGCCTCAAGGCCAAGGTCGGGGACCTGACCATGGCCAACGAGCTGCTGGCGACCAAGATCGAGCATCTGGAGGCCGGGCGCCCTTTGGCACGGCGGAGGTCGAGATCATGAGCCGCCGGGTCTCGCCCTCCACCAGCCGAGCCTACGGCATCCTGCGGGTGGCCCGGCTCTGGGGCACGTCGCGCGCGACGCTGTATCGACATCGCCGATGCGACCAGCCGAGTCCCAGGCGACGGCCTGGTCCGGTCGGACCGATGCCGGACGAGGCGCTGGTCGAGGCGATCCGCGAGTTGCTCGCTGCGAGTCCCTTCCACGGCGAGGGCCATCGCAAGATCTGGGCGCGGCTGCGCTTCGCTGGCATCCGCACCTCCAAGCGCCGCGTGCTGCGCCTGATGCGGGAGCACGGCCTGTTGGCTCCGATCCGGGTCGGTCGGCCGCACGGCTCGAAGGCCCACGACGGGACGATCCGCACGGAGCGGGTCGACGAGATGTGGGGCACCGATCTGACCTCGACCATGACCGGTGAGGGGCAAGCCTCGATCTTCGTCACCGTGGATCACGCCTCGACCGAATGCGTCGGCATCCATGCCGCGCGCCGGGCGACACGGTTCGAGGCGCTGGAGCCACTGCGCCAAGGCGTGCGCACCGCCTTCGGCGGCTTCGCCGGGGGCATCGCTGGCGGCCTGACGC
>JAFGUH010000101.1 GCA_016938615.1 Halothiobacillaceae bacterium
GAATGAAGGCGATGGATTACCCCCACATCTTGCCATATACCAACTGTCGGGGTAATCCCCTCGGCCATCAGCCGCTCGCGCACGGCCCAGGTGATGTCATGGAGGCTCGGCTTCTGCTTCTGCTCATACCACGGCTGGTAGGGCCGCAGTGCGGCCTCCTTCTGTTCGTCGAGCTCCCGGGCAAACCACAGCACCTGGCAGGCGCCCACGAGCATGCGCAACCCGTTGATGCCCACGATGCGCTCGTAGCGCCGGCAGCGATCCTGCCCCAGGCCGTAGCACTGCTTGGCCTCACGAATCAGAATCTCGACCGACCACCGGTCCCGATACTCCTGCAGTAGTTCTTCAACCCCGAGGCAGCAGCGACTCGTAAAGAAGGCTTCCAGCTCGTTCTTCTGACCACGGCACTGCTCCTCCGGGCGGCGCACGATCGCCACGCGCAGCCAGACCTCCGGCATCACCGAGTGCCACAGGCCTTCCACCTCGAGCACCTTGGCCTCGTCCTCCTCGGGATGAGGCTGCCAGTCCTCCGGGTCGGCCGCCTCGACCAGCTCTTTCGGATTGCCCAGACGCGGACCCTTCTTCGGCTCCGGCCCCGGCTTCGAAGGCGGCTTGGGCTCGGGCTCAGCGTAGAGCGGGCCGTCGATGGGCAAGCGGCCAACGACCTCGGCGTTGGAAGGCAACTCCTGCAGGAAGTCCTTCGTGGAGTAGCCCCCGTCTTGCACCGAGAGGACGGTGCGCTTGGGCCCTGCCAGGCGGCAGACGGCATCGAGCATCTCGCGCGCCAACTCGCTCTTCGAGCGGTAGGGCCGATCCAGTGCGTCGGCCTCTTCGTCTTTGAGGTAGAGCTTCAGACCGATCGGCAGCGAGACGAAGTGCTCCGGGTAGCCGGGCAAGCGCAGGCGCATCTCGCCGACGATGAACTGCAAGCCGAAGAGCGTGCGGTACTCTTGGCGGGCCGTGCCAGCTCCGTTGCGGTAGGTCGAGGTGCCTTCGATCTTGCGGCCGGTCTTCTTGCAGGTGGTCTCGTCGAAGCGCAGCCGCACCGGCTCGCCTTCAGGTACATGGCGCAGGCCCGCCTGGATGACCCGCTCGAAGAGCTTCTCGAGTCTCTCGTAGCAGGGCGCGCCGAGAAAGACGTAGAAGCGCGTGAAATGCTTGACGGCCGCCGCGCCGGCTCGCCACAGGTAGCTGGCGACGGTGTGGCGCGTGAAGCCAAAGACGAACCCGAGGCTCAGCAGGAGGAAGCTCTCCCGCGAGGGCTTGGTGAAATGGACGCCCAAGAGATCATCGAGGAACGAGCCAAAGCTGGTCTGATAGAACGGGTGCACGGCGATACCTCCGTAGGAAGTGCTATTCAGCTCGACACTGATCACTTCTCCAAAGAGGTGTCGCCGTGTTTTGTTCAGAGCCATCTCAGGCCGC
>JAFGUH010000102.1 GCA_016938615.1 Halothiobacillaceae bacterium
GATGACGCACTCGCCATTGGCCTCGGCAATGTCGTTCTCGAGCATCTTCATGCGCCGGATGTGATCGTCGGTCTTCGGCAGCAGGCAGACCCCACTCTGAAGATAGACCGCCCCCATACCCTTCAGCTTGCGCCACACCGCCATACGCCGGGCGGCTGGTTCGGTAGGAATCTTGTATGTGAAGAGCAGCCAAGTCATGGTATCCATCGCCGCACAATAAAAGTCACAGTCGCTACATGTCAACTGTCATATACTGGCGCGCTCAGGAGAACTCGATATTGGGCATTGGATGTTCTCATCTATTGAGCTACATGAATGCGGACCAGGTTGGGGATGAGGTTCCTCGATACCCGCCAGATGGCTGATGACCCCTGCCAAGCTCGAGTAACGGGCACGGGCAGGATATGAACGCTCCCGCGCTCCCCAGAGATGAGGATCGTTCATGCATTCAATACAGGCCTATCTGATCGTCTTCCTCGGCGCCGGCGTCGGCGGCGCGCTCCGCCACAGCGGTAACGTCGGCGCGAGCCGGGTGATGGGCTCGGGGTTTCCTTGGGGCACTTTGACAGTGAACGTTGCCGGCTCGCTGTTGATGGGTCTTCTGGCCGGCTGGTTCGCCCTCCGTGCCGATCCCGGCCAGCATTGGCGTCTTTTCCTAACCACGGGACTATTGGGCGGCTTCACGACCTTCTCGGCCTTCTGTTTGGACGTCAACCTGCTTCAGGAACGCGGCGATCTCGGAATCTCCCTGCTCTACACCGCGGCGAGCGTTTGCGTCGGCCTGGCGGGAGTATTCTTCGGGCTTTGGGTGATGAGGGCAGTCTCCTGAAGCGTGGCCACGTTCTGCCGGACCATCACCCCGCGATTGGCGGCTCTTGCAGTGGCCCGCCAACAGGTTTGATCAGAAAATCAGAGGGTTGCTTTTTGATCGTGCCCCGGGTGGTGGTGTAAGAGCGCCGACCTTCGGAGAGGTCCGAGGCTGATCAGGACGCCACGGCGGGCAACCTGACGTTGGGAGTGTCGGTGACGCGGGCGAGAGTTTCAAGCGACATGTATCGCCGGGCGATGGCCCATTCGTCGTTGGTCTCGAGCATGAGCGCGCCGACCAGGCGAACGATGGCCTCGTCGTTGGGGAATATCCCGATCACGTCGGCGCGGCGCTTCACCTCGCGGTTCACCCGTTCCAGTGGGTTGGTCGAGGCGATCTGG
The DNA here is from genome assembly GCA_016938615.1 of Halothiobacillaceae bacterium. Classification (GTDB taxonomy): domain Bacteria; phylum Pseudomonadota; class Gammaproteobacteria; order Halothiobacillales; family Halothiobacillaceae; genus Guyparkeria. Next base: position 1,210 of record JAFGUH010000102.1, read on the forward strand.
GCCCAGTGTTCGCGGGGGAACGACATGTAAGCCAGCACGTCGTCTCGGGAGCTGTCCATCAGGGCACCGAGTTTGGGCTGCTTCTCGCGGAGCGCGTCGGCCACCATCTCCCACTGGGCCTCGGCCTCGGCCTTGGTCTCCTGCGCAAAGATCGTCTTCAGCATCGCCGCGACCGCGGTGCGCTGCTTGGCCGGCGCATGGGCCAAAGCGTTCCTCATCCAGTGAATGCGGCATCGCTGGTGGGTCGCGTTGAAGACCCGCCGTGCGGCCGCCTGTAGACCCTTGTGGTCATCGGCGATCACCAGCTTCACGCCCCGCAGACCACGATCCGCCAAGGAGCGCAGGAACTCTGTCCAGAACGTCTCGGCTTCGGAGGGGCCGGTGGCGATGCCCAGCACCTCGCGCTTGCCGTCCTCGTTGACAGCCACCGCGATTATCACCGCGCGGCTGATGATCCGCCCGCCCTCGCGCACCTTCACATAGGTGGCGTCGAGCCAGAGATAGGGCCATGCGCCCTCCAGCGGCCGTGTCAGAAACGCGTTCACCCGCTCGTCGATCTCCGCACACAGGCGACTGACCTGGCTCTTGGACATGCCACCCGCGCCCATGGCCTTGACCAGATCGTCGACCGAGCGCGTCGAGACGCCGTGGACGTAGGCCTCCTGGATGACGGCCACCAGGGCCTTCTCCGCCGTGCGACGCGGCTCCAGGAAACTGGGGAAATAGCTCCCCTTGCGCAGCTTCGGGATTTCCAGCGCGATCCGCCCGGCGCGAGTGTCCCAATCGCGGTCACGATAGCCGTTGCGCTGAACCGCCCGCATCGGCGAGCGCGCACCCTTGGCCGCGCCGGTCCGCGCCTCCACCTCGGCTTCCATGATCCGCTCAGCCGCGAAGGCCAGCATCTCGCGGACAAGATCGCCGTCAGCCTGCTTCTCAACCAGCTCGATCAGCGCCATTCTCTCTTCGGTCATCCCTCGGCGGGCTTACGCGGCCCCACCGGGGCCACGGTCCCGCCTCGATCTCCGTTGTCGGTTCAAGGTCTCGCAACCCAAACCTTCTCCGAAGATCGGCGATGACCGCCAGCGTCACCCGCGGCCGCGCGCTGCGCTACGCCAAGGGCTCCGCGCGCGGCATCCTACACCACCACTTAGCGTAATCGCCATTCGCGCCCACCACCGATTGTGGTGCAGGTTGGCAGCGTTGCTTCGGCACGCGCCGGGGCCCTGAGCATGGAGGATACGATGGGAATGTATGCAGCGCTGGACGTGTCGCAGGAAGAGACGGCGGTCTGTGTGGTGGACCAGGACGGCGTGATCCTGGCGGAGGCGAAGGTGCCGACCTGCCCGGATGCGATTGCCGACTGGCTGTCGGAACGGAGCGAAGGCCTCGACCGGGTCGGCATGGAGACCGGCCCGCTGGCCGTCTGGCTCTGGAACACGCTGACCGCGCGTGGCCTGCCGATCGTCTGCCTCGATGCCTGCCACGCCAACGGTGTGCTGAAGATGATGCCGAACAAGACTGATCGCCACGATGCCCGCGGCCTCGCGCAGATCGTGCGCACCGGCTGGTTCAAGGCGGTGCGGATCAAGAGCCACGGTGCCTATGTCACCCGGGCGATGCTGACGGCACGCGACGCGCTTGTGAGCATGCGCGTCAGGCTGGAGAACGAGATCCGGGGGCTTTTGAAGACCTTCGGCATGATGTTCGGCAAGCGGGTTGGCGGGTTCCGGCGGCGCGCCGAGGAGATCATCACAGGCGAACTGGCGGTCGCCCCCGAGCTCGTCCCGATCGTCGAGGCACTCATGCAGGCCAGGCACGACATCCTGGCCCGCATTGCCGCGCTCGACAGCCGGATCCGGGCAATTGCCAGGCGCCATGCCACGGTTCGCTTGCTGATGACGGCCCCCGGCGTCGGGGCGATCACCGCGCTGGCGGTCGTCGCGGCCTTCGACGATGCGTCCCGTTTCCGCCGATCCTCCAGCGCCGGGGCCTGGCTCGGGCTCACGCCGCGGCGCTACGAATCCGGCGAGATCAGTCGCAACGGACGGGTCTCGAAACGCGGCGACCGGTTCACCCGGAAATGTCTGTTCGAAGCCGCCAACGCGATCTTCTGTCGAAGCCTCGGCGGCCCTCGCCTGAAGAATTGGGCCCGGGCGATCGCCGAGCGGACCGGCCCGCGCAAGGCCAAGGTCGCCTTGGCCCGCAAGCTCGCCGTCATCCTGCATGCGATGTGGCGTTCGGGCACCCCCTACAAGGAGAACGCGATCGCATAGCAACCGAACCGACCCGCTGATCCTCAGCACACCGGAATGCGTCCAGCCGGGACGCGCGGCGAGGGTGAGATCGCTCCCACGGCTGCGGCATCGACCGCGCACACCACTTCGATCCACTCGACCCTGAACGCAAACATGCGGCGCCCGACGCGACGACCGCGGAGAGAACTCAAGAGCCCGGCACGCAGTTTGAAACGCACGAAGATCAGCTATTGACC
>JAFGUH010000103.1 GCA_016938615.1 Halothiobacillaceae bacterium
CCCAGGGCCATGCGCACGCTCTCCGTCAATTCCCCGACGTCCTGGGTGCGCTGCCCCTGGATCGTCAAGGTTTCGGCAATCGTGCGGATGTCGCGGATCGGAATCCGCTCGGCGAGCAGCTGGCCCAGCACCTCGACGATGGTGGTCATCGGCAGGGTCTTGGGCACCAGGTCCTCGACCAGCTTCGGACTGCTCTGCTTGAGCGTGTCGAGCAGCTGCTGCGCCTGCTCGTAACCGAACAGGTCAGCGGCGTTGTCGCCGAGGATCTGCGACAGGTGCGTGGCGACTACGGTCGCCGGATCGACCACGGTGTAGCCGAGCGCCTGGGCCTCCTCCTTCTGACCCCGGTCGATCCAGTAGGCCGTGAGGCCGAAGGCGGGATCGGTGGTCTGGATGCCCTTGATCCCGCCGGAGACCTGGCCCGGATTGATGGCCATGTCGCGGTCGGGGAAGATCTCGGCGGTGCCGATCGGCACGCCGTTCAAGCTGATGCGGTACTCGTTGGGCTTCAAGTCCAGGTTGTCGCGGATGTGGACCGTCGAGATCAGAAAGCCCAGGTCCTGCGAGAGCTTCTTGCGCACACCCTTGATCCGCGGCATCAGCTGGCCGCCCTGGTTGCGGTCGACCAGCGGGATCAGGCCATAGCCGACTTCCAGGCCGATCAGGTCGACGGGGGGGACGTCGTCCCAGGTCAATTCCTTGACCTCGGGCCTCGACTCGGTCGGCGCCGCCTGGGCCGCCTCCTCCTCTGCCGCCTCGACCGCCTTGCGTCGCCCGATCAACCAGGCACCGCCACCGGCCAGCGCGGCCAGGAACAGGAAGGCGGCGTTGGGCATGCCCGGCACCAGGCCGAGGCCGGCCATCAGGCCCGCGGCCACACCCAGCACGCGCGGGTCGGAGAACATCTGGTTCTGGACCTGCTTGCCCATATCCTCCTTCGAGGCGGTCACCCGCGTGACGATGATCGCGGTCGCCGTCGAGATCAGAAGCGAGGGGATGGTGGCGACCAGGCCGTCGCCGATGGTCAACAGGACGTAGGTCTCGGCGGCGGTGCCGAATGGCATGCCGTGCTGCGCGATGCCGATCAGCAGTCCACCGATCACGTTGATGAACACGATCAGGATGCCGGCGATCGCATCGCCGCGAACGAACTTGGAGGCACCGTCCATCGAGCCGTAGAAATCGGCTTCCGCGGCGATCTCTTCGCGGCGCTCTCGCGCCTGCTCCTGGTTGAGAAGGCCGGCATTGAGATCGGCGTCGATCGCCATCTGCTTGCCGGGCAGCGAATCGAGGGTAAAGCGCGCCGAGACCTCGGAGACCCGCCCGGCGCCCTTTGTAATGACGACGAAGTTGATCACCATCAGGATGATGAACACCACCAGGCCAACGGCGTAGTTGCCGCCGATGACGAAGTTGCCGAAGGCCTCGATCACGTTGCCGGCCGCACCCGTGCCCTCGTGACCGTTGAGCAGCACGACCCGGGTCGAGGCGACGTTGAGTGCCAACCGCAGCAGCGTGGCGACCAGGATGACGGTCGGAAAGATCGCGAAATCCAGTGGCCGACCGACGTAGAGCACCACCATCAGGATGATCAACGACAGGGTGATGTTGAAGGTGAACAGCGCGTCTAGGCCCAGGGGCGGCAGGGGCACGATCACCATCGCCAGCAACATGACGATCATGATCGGCGGGCCGAGACCCTGGCCGCGATACTGGCGCAGGCTGCCGCCCAGGCGAGACAGGCCGAGGTTGTCGAGTCGGGTTTTCATGGGGTGGCGTCGTTCTCGCTCGCGGTTCGGACCATGGCGTCAGTGCGTTGGCGCCAGTGGGTTGGTTTAAGGCGTCTGGTGTCGGCGCGTTGGTGTCAGGGGCCTGGCGGCACGTCGAAACCGTCGGGCACCTCGGGCTCGGGGCGGCCCGGTGACGGGCCCCCGCCCCGCGCGGCTTCCCTGAGCTGGTAGACGTAGGCGAGCACCTGGGCCACCGCGGTGTACAGCGCGGCCGGGATCACCTCGTCGATCTCGACGTGGGTATACAAGGCCCGTGCCAACGGCGGCGCCTCGAACAATTCCACCCCATGGGCGGTGGCGATCTTGCGTAGGTTCAAGGCCATTTCGTCGACGCCCTTGGCGACCACGATCGGCGCGCCCACGCCCGCGGCGTCGTACTTGAGCGCCACGGCGTAGTGCGTTGGGTTGGTGACCACGACATCGGCCTCAGGCACCGCCTCCATCATCCGGCGCTGCGACATCTGCATCTGGGTCTGGCGGATGCGCTGCTTGATCTCGGGCCGGCCCTCGGTGTCCTTGTACTCGTCCTTGACCTCTTGAAGCGTCATCCGCTGCTGCTTGTGGTGCTGCCAAATCTGGAACGGCACGTCGACCAGCGCGACCAGCAACAGGCCCAGCGAGACGGCGAGAAAACCCCAGGCGATCAGCCAACCGGCATGAGCGAGCGCGGTGTCGAAGGGCTGCAGTCCGAGGCTCAGGAACTCGGGCTCGAAGACGAAGAACACCGCCACGCCGATCACCGCGATCAGGGTGAATTTCGCGAAGGTCTTGCCGAGTTCCATCAGGGCCTGAACGCCGAAGATCCGCTTGAGCCCCGAGATCGGATTCATCTTGGAGAGCTTGGGCGCCATCGCCTGGGTCGAGAAATTCCAGCCGCCGACGATCAGGGTGGCCACCACCGCCAGCACGATGGTGGCGAAGAATAGCGGCGCGAAGGCGAGAAAGCCGTTGACGAAGGCATCGGCCAGCCGGGAGAACATCGCCGCCTGATCGAAGATGTCAGAGCGCGAAATGATGAACGACTCGCGCACCATCTCCGCCAGCCCCAGCATCATCTGGCCACCGAAGACCAGGAACACCACCGCCGACCCGGTGGTCAGCAAAAACGAGTTCAGCTCGCGCGAACGGGCAACCTGCCCCTTCTCGCGCGCATCGCGCAGGCGCTTGTCGGTCGGGTCTTCGGTTTTTTCCTGACCGTTTTCGTTCTCGGCCACCGACTCACCTCAGGATTTCCGTAATCAGGACGAACGCCTGCTGCACGAACTGTTCCACGTTCGGGAACCAGAGGGGGGCGGCGAGGAAAAGCAGGAGGAAACCAATCAACAGTGTGGCCGGGAAACCGACCGAGAAGATGTTCATCTGCGGTGCGGCCCGGGTGATCACGCCCATGGCGAGATTGACCATCAGCAGGGTGGTGACCACCGGCAGCGCGACCAGCACGGCATTGACGTACATCTGCTGACCGAACCAGGCGATGGTGCGGAAATCGTCGGCGGACAGCCCGATCGGCGAGATCGGCAGGATGGTGAACGAGTCCGCCAGCATCTTGACGATCATCCCCGGCACGTTGAGCGTGACCATCAGCAACGTGACCACGATGGTCAGGAACTGGGAGACCAGCGGGACGCTGACCCCGTTCTGCGGGTCGACCGTCTGGGCAAAGCCCAGGCCCATGCTCATCGCGATCGACTCGCCGGCGATCACGAAGGCCGACAGCACCAGGTTGAGGACGAACCCCATCGCCACGCCGATCAGCACCTGCTGGACGATCATCGTGAACCCGGCGATCGACAGCGGATCGACGGTCGGGATGTCGGGCACCATGGGCGTGATCACCACCGAGACCACCAGCGCGATCAGCAGGCGGATACGTGCGGGCAGCATCTGCGAACCGAAGATCGGCGCGACCATCAGCATCGCCCCGACCCGGACCAGCACCCACAGGTAGCTGATGGACCAGGCGAGCAATTGGTCGATCGCCAGTTCCATTACCGTCGCGGCCTAGACGATCAGCGAGGGGATGTTGTGAAACAACCGCTCGGTGAAGTCGACGATCACCTGCAGCATCCAGGGCGCAGCCAGCAGGATCGCGAACACCACCGCGATCATCTTGGGGATGAAGCTCAGCGTCATCTCGTTGATCTGCGTGGCGGCCTGGAACATGCCGATCAACAAGCCCACGGCGAGCGCGGTGAGCAGGATCGGCATCGAGAGATACAGGATGACCATCAGCGCCTGGCGGGTCAGTTCGATGACCGTATCCGGACTCATGCCTACCCCCCCATGTAGAAGCTGGAAGCGAGCGTGCCCATCAGCAGCGCCCAGCCGTCCACCAGAACGAACAGCATGATCTTGAACGGCAAGGACACGATCATGGGCGAGAGCATCATCATGCCCATCGACATCAGCACCGAGGCGACCACCAGGTCGATGATCAGAAACGGGATGAAGATCAGGAAACCGATCTGGAAGGCGGTCTTGAGCTCGGAGGTGACGAACGCGGCCATCAATACCGTCAGCGGCACGTCTGCCGGTGTCTCGAAATCGGGGTAGTCGCCGATCTCCTGGTAGAGGGCGATGTCGGCCTCGCGGGTCTGATTGAGCATGAAGGTGCGAATCGGCTGGGACGCGCGGTCGATCGCCTCGCTCGCCGTGATCTCTTCGGCCATGTACGGCCCGACACCCTCGTCGTAGACCGTCTGGAACACCGGCGCCATGATGAACAGGGTCAAGAACAGCGCGAGACCCAGGAGGATCTGGTTCGACGGCGTCTGCACGGTGCCGAGCGCCTGGCGCAGCAGGGCGAGCACGATGATGATGCGCGTGAACGACGTCATCATCAGCAGCATCGACGGCAGCAGGGTCAGCACCGTCATCAGGGCAAGGATCTGCAGCGTCAGGCTGTACTGCGTCTCGCCGTTTTCACCCTCGGTCAGCGTCACGGCCGGCAGGCCCGGCTCGGCCAGCACGGGCAGGCTCACCGAGAACAGACCGAACGCGAGCAGCAGGACCGAAAGCAGGCGCCTAGCCGTCATTCGACCCCCCTTTGCCGCGCCGGCCGAAGCGGGCGGCAAGCTGTTCCTGGAAGGCCTCGCTGAAGCTTGGATGGCCACCCTCGCGCTTGACCGGATCGATCGGCGGATCAACCCAGCCCAGCGATTCGATCGCCCCCTGGCTGACGCCGACCAGCATCTGCCGGTCGCCTACCGCTACCAGCAGGATACGTTCGCGCGGGCCGATCGACAGTTGCGTGAGCACCTGCATCGGGTAACCACCGGCTCGCCCGTCCAGGCGACCGAAACGCTTGATCACCCACACCAGGGCGAACATCAGTATCAGCACCAGGATCAGGCTGATCACCAGTTTGACGAGATAGCTCGGCGCAAGCGGGTCGATGGCCTCGGCGGCCCGAACGGGGCCGGCCAGCAGGAGCAGTGTCAGGAACCGAATGACTCGCATGACCATCCCGATCACCGCAGCTTGCGCAGGCGCTCAGCCGGACTGATGACGTCGGTCAGGCGGATGCCGAACTTCTCGTTGATCACCACCACCTCGCCACGGGCGATCAACGTGCCGTTGACCAGCACGTCGAGCGGCTCGCCCGCCAGCCGGTCTAGCTCCACGATCGAACCCTGGTTCAGTTGCAGCAGGTTGCGGATATTGATCGACGTGCGACCGATCTCCATGGAGATATTGACCGGCACGTCCATGATGACGTCGAAGTTGATGGGGCTCTCGTCGTCGTCCAGCTGCGCCCCGCCGTGGAACTGTTCCATCCGCACGGCGTCGCCCGCGTCGGTCGCATTATCGCCTGGCTCGGCCTCGGCCTGTTCGGCCATGGCCGCCGCCCAATCGTCCTCGACGGACTTGTCGGATTCATCAGCCATCGTCGTTCTCTCCTGATTGCTTGGCCCCGGGAATCTGCGCCCGCAGGATCTCGTTTGGGTGGGCGGCACGCTCTAGTCGATCCGGAACGGCCTCGTCCACCCGAATCGCCTTGTTGCCCTTGTAGTTGCCCATCTTGCCGCGGAACAGCGGCAGGCCGTCGCTCGCCAGCGTCGAGTA